>JBDLIT010000145.1:0-10464 GCA_039714735.1 Pseudomonadota bacterium | reverse complement strand
GACTTCACCGGAGGGCTCGAACAGATAACCAAGGACCACAAAAACCGGTAGCGCCAGCAGCAGAGCAATCGCCACCACGCCCAGATTCCAGATCGTCAATCCGGACTGGGCTTTTACGCTGGGCGAACTCTCACTGACCGACTGCATGATACTGTTACTTCAGGTTAAAAAGGCGGGATTAATACCCTATCTGCCACAAAATGAAAACCCCACCCAGATCGGACTGAGTGGGACTAGCTGCGGTTGTTTGTGATAAATGACTTGGGCTTACTTCCAGCCTGCCCGGTCCATCAGGCGTAGGGCAGCGGGATTGAGCTCACCCAGCTTGCGCAGGTTCAAGGTATCCATCTTGAACTCACCCCAGGCTTGCAGAAGCTCTCCGGCCTCGACATCCGAGCGCACCGGAAATTCTCCGTTGGCCTTGGCATACCAGCGCTGTGAATCTTTGCCGGCAAGAAACTCCAGTAATCTGATCGCATTATCGCGGTTTTTTGCGGCTGCCGTCACTGCAGCGCCACTGACATTCACATGTGCGCCCCGGCTGTCCTGGTTGGGCCAGAAGACCGCCATCTTCTCTGCCGCCGCGCGCTGGCCGGCATCCTTGGAGTTGAGCATGCCTGCCAGATAGTAGGTATTGGCAACCGCGAGGTCGCAGATGCCTGCCGCCGCGCCCTTGATCTGATCCCGATCGCCACCTTTCGGCGGGCGGGCAAGGTTTTTCACCAGGCCTTTGGCCCAGGCTTCAGTCGCCGGTTCACCATTCGCGGAAATCATTGAGGCCACCAGTGACTGATTGTAGATATTATTCGATGACCGGATACAAATCCGTCCCTTCCACTGCGGATCGGCCAGTGCTTCGTAGGTGGAAAGCGCGTCCCGCTCCACCCTGCCTTTCACATAGAGGATCGGGCGCGCGCGCAGTGACAAACCATACCAATGACCTTGCGGATCTCTGAAGGCCGCCGGCACCACAGTCGACAACAGCTCAGACTGCACAGCTTGGGTCACCCCTGCTTCAAGCGCCCGGTGCAGACGACCTGCATCTGTGGTGATCAATAAATCCGCGGGAGAATTCCGCCCCTCACTCTGCAGACGCTTCAGCAGGGCGTCCGCCTTGCCGGTCACCAGATTGACCTGAATCCCAGTCTTTTCACTAAACTGGTCGAGTAAGGGTTTGATCAACTTCTCCTTGCGGGCCGAATATAGATTGACCTCTTCATCGGCAGCCTGCACCACAGGACACGCAAGAGCCAGAGATACCAACAAAACCCCAAACCACGGGAGATACTTTCTCATACAGTCATCTTCTCTATTCAATTCATCATTGCCACATTAGGAATGATTCAGTCTTATTGCAAATGATAATGATTCGTATTATATAATGCAACCTGGTATTGCTTACCGCCACTCATCGATAATCATTCCCTTGTGAGATGATATATCAGAAATCACAGACCTATAGATAACAGATGAAACCGAGAGAGAAACGCAGGGGCATCACGCTGGTGAATACGGGTAATGGCAAAGGCAAATCCTCCAGCGCCTTTGGGGTCGTCTTCCGCGCCGCCGGCTGGGGTATGAAGATCTGTGTCATCCAATTTATCAAGGGTCGCTGGAAGACGGGTGAAGAACAGGCCGCCAAGCGCTTCGATAACATTGAATGGCATGCCCTCGGAGATGGATTCTCCTGGGATACGCAGAACCCCGAGCAGGACCGGAAAACCAGCAGAGAGATCTGGGAATTCTGTAAAACCAAGATCAGCTCCCAAAATTATGACCTGATCGTACTGGACGAGATCAACTACTGCTGTGGATACGGCTGGCTGTCTGGAAAAGAGATCGCCGATTTCGTCCGCCAGGAAAAGCCCCCCTGGATGCACCTGATTCTTACCGGCAGGCAGGCGCCTGTTGAGGTCATCCAGCTGGCAGATACCGCGACCGAGATGCGCCTGCTCAAACATGCCTTCGATGCCGATATCAAGGCGGAACAGGGGATTGAATTCTAACCTTGACTGGAGCAACTCAATCGCAACTATTCCAGCAAAACGTTACGATAACCGTGCATTCGTGATGAACTACAGAACAATTCGAAGTAATGTGAACTGCTTCAAACAATCACCTTTAAACCCGAGTTTCACCCACCCAGATTTCCAAATTTTTGACATTTGTCATTACCCCATTTTTTTTGTGCTGATAGTTTCCCCAGCCACGAAACGGATAACTTCTATAAAAAAATAAACGGCTAGCTGGCAAACCATCCTGGCCATAAGGATAGTAATCCCGAAGAGCTGACACTGATCACTCTTTTAACAATCATGAGGTACCGATATGTTAAATAGAAAAATTATCCTGCAATTTACCCTGCTCACCCTTCTGATCTCACTCTGTGCAACAGCAACTTTTGCACGACAGAATAATAGATTGAGTGATTCGACTAACACCACATCATTGGATTTCAATGAACAGACGCACCTTGTGTTTATGCGTGAGGAGGAAAAGCTGGCAAGGGATGTCTATATCATACTGGGTAATATGTATCCTGACTCCTCGGTGTTTGGCAACATCGATGATTCAGAACAGAGGCACACCGACTCCGTAAGAGACAAGCTGCTGCAATACGGCATCACGGATCCCAGCACCAACGACAATGTCGGCGTCTTCACCGGTGAAGCCTATGGCTGGTATTTCACGGAAAAATATCACGAACTCATCGCGCGTGGAGCCATGAGCGAGTTTGATGCACTGTATGTCGGGGCCTTCATCGAAGAGTTGGATATGCGTGACATCAACCAATGCCCAAGCGTTATCGTGGAAACCTACGATGCGATCACGGATGTTTCTGAATGCGGTAAGGTCTACACTCAGAATAGTGATATCCAACGACTCTACGAAAACCTGCTCGAAGGTTCTGAAAACCATCTGGCAGCCTATGTCAGAAAGATTGAGGTGGTAATCGGCAAGGGAGCTTATGAGGCACAGGTACTGACTCAGGATCAGGTAGACGCGATATTGGGCAGATAGTCAGCTATCTCCTGAACAGGGACACTCGATCTGACAGTTACCGCCCTCAGTTTGGTAGCTGTCAGATCGGGATGAATGGTTGCGGACGACTCAACGGTTATGCCTGGCGCCCGAATACAAACCTGGGCTTGAGCCAGTAGATCAGCAACGGCAGGAGCATCAGGGCAGTCAGCACATCCAATATCAGCGCTTCGGCAATGTAGAGACTGACTGACCATAGATTGGCGAGCTCAGTATTCATTAATGGAATGAAACTGCTCAGCAGAACCACCACTGCGAGGATGATTGCGGAGCCGGTTGTACTCAATGTGGACCTGAGTGCTTCACTCCAGTTCTGCCCGCTGGACTGCATCTCCTCACGCAGGCGAGCCACCATATAGACGGAGTAATCCACACCCAGTCCCATCGCAATACTGAGCGCCACCTGAACATGAAACGCGAGATTAGCCGACCACTCCTTGATGGATGTCATGTAACCTCCGAGCCCATACTGGGACATCAGAGTGATAAAACAGAGGCTGATCAGGATGAGCGCCACAGACCAGGAGCGAAACATGATCGCAGTCATAGCAAATACGGTGAAGGATGTTGCAAGAGGAGCATGCAGCCACTCTTCAAAGGCGACATCCCGGGTCGCTTCCGTTACGCCTAGGAAACCGCCGATGGCCGCTCTACCCCCTATGCTATCCTCGGTGACGACTATTTCCGTAGTGTCACCCTCTTTGACCGGAATCTTCTCACCGCCATCGATGCCGATCTTCAGTTTGCGCATTCCGGGATCATCCTGATGCTCAGCCAGGTAGTCCTGGATATCCACGATAGTTTCATGGGACTTCACCGGATCCATGGTATTCACGAATGCAATCACTATACCTTCATCCCAGTTCTGGCTATTGATAAATGAATCAAGTTCACCTTCACTCGAAGCCTTCGACAACATGTCATTGTAATATTGAATCAATCCATTGGGATCCGGCACGAAGTCGGGCTCATCGGCAATTTGGTAGGCGTACCAGTTTGTCTTTATATGGTCACCATCAGGTATGGCATAGAGGTTCAAATGCTCCAGTGGGTTTTCTCCCTCGGGAGTATTCAAAATCATATTGAGGGTCTTGATAAATTGCACATAAGATGCTGTGAAGCCGATGTTTGGATGCTTTCTCAACCAATCTTCGAACTCGGATATCGCCCGTAGCACAGAGGTATCATTGAAAATACCCTGCGCAGGATCATCCTGCTCTTCGTGACATCGATCCGGACCAATTACCCTTTCACCATCTTCATTCCATGCTTCCGCACCGCAAGCTGGCATGATGCCTGCCTTTGAACGTATGAGCATATTAGCGGTGATAACACCTGGCATCATATTCGACAATTCGTTGAGTTGGGCTATGGGCTTAACCTCTCCGTCCCCATACAAAATTTCACCCAGCAGATAGTGATCCTTGTACGCAGCCCGGGGGTAGTTAATCCCCTTTTCAGCCCCCGGCATGAAATCGTTCTCATCCTGGATGCGGGCGACTTCCGGGTCGTCACGCCCCGCATCTCCCGCCAGGTACGCCCCGATGCCCCGGCCCAATTCCGCATAGTGGGCAGAAGTCCAGACTACTGCGACAACCAATGCAATTGGAACCCACTTCAAGCGACCGGTAAGCAGTGCGGTCAATCCCGTGGCCATTTGTTTGTCCCACTGCCGGTTTTGTTCATGCGCCTTCAGTCTGGGTGGAAAGATCAGCATCATCAATGGGATCAGGGTGGTGGTGGTAAATATCAAAGTGGTCATGCCAAAGATCCCAAAATAGGCATAGTTTTTATAAAACGAGATATCCACGAATGAAATTGCAAAGAAACCATGCAAATCCGTACCGATCGATAAGATGGCCGGAACAATGGTGTGCCGAATCGACTCGAAGGCTGCCTGCTCGGGATCGTGGCTTTTATACAGCTCCTGCATGAAACGACGGGTGATCTGCATTGCATGACCAATCCCGACCGCCAATAACAACATCGGTGTCAACGCCATCATAGTGGTCAGCTTGAACTGGCTAACACCCATCGCCCCCAGAGTCAGAACGATGGTTATGCCCACTCCAAGAAGTGGCCAGAGCGCACAAGTCCAGTGCCGGAACTCATACCAGAGCACCAACAGGATGATCAACAGGGAAACACCAAACAACCATGCCTTGTCTCTCAACTCCTGGATCATCGAGGCCAGGAAATAGGGTTCACCTGAGATCTGAAACTCGACCCGATCGCCAAAACGAGCTTCATACTCCGCCATCTGCGCCTTGGCCTTTTTGATCCAGGCCAGATTATCGTTTTTCAGCTCATTGCTGAAATCACCAATGATAAAGGTGCCTTTGGCAGTACAGTGATTGTGTACCAGAGCGATAGACTCGTTAGTGACAGCTCCATTGGCATCAAGAAACTCACACTTATTGCCATGCTCATCCTCGTAATAGGTCAGCAGCGGCTGCATGACCAGATGATTTTCCAGGGACTTGCGCAGATACTCCAACTGGGTTTTACGTTCCGCTGCATCGTCTGACAGGCCACTGCTCGGGATCAGGCGTTTGAAATCCAGGCTGCCATCCGCACTGCTCCCTATATTGCGCATCTTAGGCGAGGCCAGTCCGATGAAGTTATCGGCATTGGCATATTCCAGGTTACTGACATCCTCGTACATCTCATCCACCATGCGGATGAACCAAGACTGATAGATGTCACCTTCCTTGACTTTCATGCCCCACACCATCAGGTTTCCCATGCCAAAGGTGCGATCATTGTAGAGATTGGTAGCGATATATCGGTTGCTGAGCGGCAACAGAGAATCAGGATCGTTACGCAGATTTATCTGATGTACATAAAAGGCGGCGAGCAGGGTGGAGGTAATTAAAATAAGGATAACGGCCCAGCGGTGCCTGAGCATAAAACGGGCATAGCGATCTGCGTAGTTATTCTTCGCCATCGAACTGCTGTTTCAGAAAAATACCAGTCTGTTCATCGAGTTCGCCTTTTCATGGTTTCCTCGGACCAGAAGCTATCGGGCAGGTCTACATTCAACTGTATGGTGCTGCGCGGCACATAGACCATACTGTCTTTGCCACTGTCGTGCATTAAAGCATAGATATAACGTGGGTAGGATATGCGTGGATCAGGTTGATCCAGCGACTGCCAGTCGACATCTACCGTTTTGATTTTCTCGCCAGCCTTGAAATAGACTGACCGATAGAGCGAAAACGACTCCTTGTCGATATCACTGATATGGTAGTCATACCACCAGTTCTTGAATTTGGTGGTGCTCTTTAGGCGATAGATCGGTTTCCCTTTGTGCCCGCACTGTTGGCCCGGCAATTTCTTGGTGTAACGATTCTTCTCCCAGGTTTCGAGTTCCATCACCCCGAGACAGTGCTCAAATACTCCTTCCCCCAGCAGTTCGTGGATCTCATCTTCCGTTTTACGCAGCACCAACTCTCCATAAGTCAGAGTGGTGCCGAACCAGACATCCTCATGAGACGGCTCATTAATGCGCCGAATCTTGCGTAACGCTGGGAGCCACATCGAAATCGTCGCCCCTCTCTCCTGATCGATGTAATTGGTCAGCAAAACCCCAGTGCCCTTGGTTTTGCCGGATGTCAGTATCGCCATCTGCTTGGATTTGATGGCCGAGTCCGTTGGACGGTTATTCACGTAGGTCTCAAAGGTGCTGATCGTAGGCATCCGGCCCGGCACGCGTTTTTCCAGTGGCGCCCGGTTAATAACCAATGCAACAGCACCTTTATTGCGCTGGCTAACGGCATTACTCACCAAGCCGCCACGCGCCCCTATATAGACCTGCCGAACAACCTGCTCAGCGGTTAATGGACCCTCAGGGTAGGTCAGATCCTCCCGCGCCTGGCTGATGCCTGTCAGCCCCAACAGCAGGAGAATGGTGATATGAATATTAATCATCAGTGGCATGGCAACGACTCTGCCACGAAAAATTCCATCAAACAAGTTTGCCCGACTCACAGATAGCTTTTTGATGGAATTTCCGCCCGTTACGAAGTTCGACTCTGAATAGGCATCATAGCGAGCTACAGGGTGAAATTTAGCGTGATGGGGCGGATAAGAAGAAGGATTCAACCAAAATTGAGGAAGTGGAACAGCCCCTCTTCACTCGGGCTATGAAAAGATAGCGTCCCCAAGGGGATGCAGCCTTATCGCCCGGTTACATGCAACCTCGAAAAAACTCTATATTTAATTATATATCAATATGTTGCGTTCTTTTATAGAAGTAAGCGCTTTACAATTCTTGAATCCCGCGATGGCATCATATGAATCGAAACCTGCCGCAAATCAGGCAAAGCCCAGAAACACCACCAAGGCACGATTTACGGCGACCAGATCATCATCATTTAATCGACCTATCACTTGCCCTATTTTTTCGCGGGAAATCGTCTGCGCCTTGTCTACCATGATTTGTGAAGACTTGTGCAGTCCATTATCCGTGTTAGGTTCAAGCGTAATGCGAAACAACGGTGTTTCCCGCAACTCGCTTGTCACCGGCAATACCGTCATAGAGGGATGCTCATCGTACAAATCAGACTGAATACTTAACGCTGGCCTCGACTTACCAAAACTGCCCTGTAGTGCGACGGTTACCAAATCGCCTCGTCTCACTTCCAATCATCCTGGTCAGCGGCAGAGTCCAGCCAATCAAGCATCTCCTGCTCAAGCGGATCATTGCGCAGCAGGCGCGACTGGTACGGAGCATTTTACCTCCGATGCCAAAGACGTAGACATAACGGGTGCGATGTTCGTATACAACGATGGATAAAGTGTATTTTATGCTGCTTTCAGCAGGGATTATTTTGGGCTATTGACCGGGGCGGGCTAATGGGTGACCCCATTGATTTTCGAGGATAATGAGAGAGTAATCAACCCCAGCCAGGGAGAGGGCAGCATGCGTAGCCTGGGTGAAGCACAGCGTAACTCGGGAGAGAGGCGCACTGGCCCCCCGGGTTGCACCCAGGCTACGGGAATGAGGTGCAAACCGTGTCTATCACGGCTGATGCGGTTCCTTTGTCACCGCACCCTACGTGCTTAAATAGAGAGTATGGCTCTAAGTTAATGGTATTGGGTAACGTCCCCTTATTTCCTATCGCATATAACCTGTCAACTCATCGCAGTAGTCATTTAGTGCATCTATAAACAAGCGTACTTTGGCAGGTACGTGGTGACGGTCTGGGTAAACTGCAAAAATCCCGACCTCATCTGTTTCATACTTGGTTAGCAGTGGCACCAGACGTCCTGCCTTTATATCCTCTTCAATTAAATAAGATGACACAGCGGTAATACCATCACCATTTTTAACTAAAGCAAGTGAGGCACCGATGCTATTGGTACGTGTTGTGCTCATAACATGTACCGTTTGTTGTTGGCCGTTACGTTTAAACGTGCATCGTTGTGGTGAAGGAAGCAGGGTGACAACTATCCAGTTGTGATTAACCAGTTCTGTTGGCGTCTGTGGTCTACCATGTTTTTTCAGATACTCTGGCGTAGCAACGACAATTCGAGGAGACATGAATAATTTGCGTGCCACCAGGTTAGATTCTGGTAACCAGCCGATCCGGATAGACAGGTCTATACCTTCTTCAATAATGTTGATGACATAATCGTCTAACAGCAAATCAATTTTGAGTTCAGGATGTTTCTCGTGAAACTGACTTATTACAGGTGCCAGGTGTTTGCTGCCAAAGGCGATGGTGGATGACAGTTTTAAAGTGCCTACAGCCTGTTCCTGCAATCGCCGTGCTTCACGTGTTGCTTCATTTGCCTCGTTTACGATGCGGGCGCAGCTTTGATAAAACTTTTCACCGGCTTCGGTCAGACTAAGCCGGCGTGTTGTTCTGTTGAGCAGGCGTACGCCAAGATGCTGCTCCAACAGGCTTACGTGTTTACTGATAGCTGACTTGGCTATACCCAGACGCCTGGCCGCTTCCGAGAAGCTTTTCGCATCTACCACTGCGCTGAATATTGCCATACGTTTTAAATCTTCCATTTATAGAACTCCTGAAAATCGTCTTTATTGTTCTCATTTTGAGAATTGTTTTATCTTTATTAGCTGAATTGTAAACCATGTGTGTTAAATCTATAGTAGATGTCATACAAAAGGTCATTAGATTTATTTAACAAATTGCTAAAGGAAAACACCATGAATAACTTTGCAGAAAAATACGGACCCTGGGCGCTAGTCACTGGCGCATCAAGTGGTATAGGACAAGAGATGGCCACGCAGCTGGCGGCGAAAGGCTTAAACGTTGTTATCGTTGCCCGTAGGCAGAACTTGCTGGATTCGCTGAAAGAAAAACTGATGGCTAAATATAACGTTGAGGTATTGGCACTGCAGGCAGATTTCTACCAGAAAAACGCCGCCAAAAAGATCGAAGAAATTACTTGTAAACTGGATATCGGCCTGGTCATTCCTAATGCCGGTGCTGAGATGGTCGGTGAATTTGTCGATGGTGATGTGAATGAAAATACCGCGCTGGTTCAGTTAAACACGGTTACGCCAATGCAAATTGCGAATATGTTCGGGCCTCGACTGAAAAAACGCGGCCGTGGGGGAATGCTTTTTGTTTCAAGTTTATTCGGTTACCAGGGTATTCCATATGTTGCTAACTATGCGGCAACCAAAGCCTATATTTTAGGTCTGGGGGAAGCGCTAAATGTCGAGCTCGGCAAATATGGTGTGGATGTGTCTGTGTTGTCACCGGGTCTGACGGCGACAGAGATGCCGGCAAATATGCCGATCAACTTCAAAAAGATTCCAATGTTCAGTATGAAGACAAGTCGTGCGGCTCGTGCTGGCTTAAGCGCATTAGGTAACAAGGCTACAGTGGTACCGGGCTTGTTAAATAAAATATATGCCTGGGAGAATCGCTTTATTCCTCGTACATGGCCGGTGTCTCTGTTTGGTTTTCTTATCCGCCGAGCCCTAACACATGATCGAAAACCTATACCTCATCTGGATATGGCTGACAGCTGAAGGCCAGTGGCAAGATTTTGATAACGACGCTACTTTGTCCGAAGCAAACCTCCAAACCTGACCTGAAGGTATTGTATAAAGACCGCTGGCATGAAGAGTATTAGGGGACAGACCACGTTTTAAAGAGTATTAGGGGACAGACCACGTTTTACGCACGGAATCCACCTAAATCGTGGTCTGTCCCCAATTGATTCCAATTGATTAGCCAAGGGCTGTCAAACGAAGGCCCAAACCCTTTCCGCTATTGACGAAGCCACGGCAGATAGCCAGGGAGGAGATCAAGAAAAATGGTCATCCGAAAAAGCTTAAGTAAGGGTCACGGTAGGGATACCGGTTGCCCGGCACCCCCCGTACAGATCCCAGCGTGCGCTACTAACGCACTGGGCTCCTGCCTCGGGTTTTGGCATCAAAAC
>JBDLIT010000144.1:0-10464 GCA_039714735.1 Pseudomonadota bacterium | reverse complement strand
CGTCTCTTCAGTACTGGGTTTGCGTTTCAGTTCCCCTCGATCATAGGCCCCGACGATCTCCTCCATCGCCTGTTCGGCGTGGCCGGGCATGAGCTGGGCGGTGGCCTCTTCGACGATGCTCTCGGTGATCACGGTGTGTCCCTGTTCCTGGGCATAGCGCAGGATCGCCATGCGCGCCATGCTGCGCACAAAGGAGGGGACCCGTTGCATGCGTGCCTCCGCCTCGTTCGTCCAGGAGGTGGTGACCGCCGCCAGGCGATCGATCTGGGGGCTGTGTTCGCGCTGACTCAACAGGACAGCGCACTGGGCATCAGACAGCAGGTATTCGGTATTGCCGCCGATATCCAGTTCGGGGTCGGCATGGATGCCGGTGGTGCCCATCACGAATAGCGAGGATTTCTCTGCGTCCAGATAACGGGCGATCACATCATGCGGTTTGCCGTCGAGCAGGACTGTCTCAATCTCTATGCCGTGATCCCGTGCGATGCTCTGGGCTACGGAGAGATGGCCCTGATAAATCTTGGCCAGGCCCGAGTCGATGATCTCTTCGTGCAGCTTCTCCTGTTCCTGGAACTTGAAGACCTGCCCCGCCTCCTCTGAAAGCACACCGGCGATGCGGTTGAAGGCCACATAGTGGTAGTAGGGGTCAAAGGCGGAGACCACCTTGACCGGCACATCCCAGGCCTTGGCCAGGGAGAGTGCGGTGAGCAGACCGCCATAGGACTTGCTGGAGCCGTCTACGCCGACCACGATGGGACCCTCGCTGATCGAACCTGTCGGTTCCTTGATCACCAGGGTGTCGATCTGGCTGCGGCGCACCACCCGCTGGCAGACGGTGCCGAGGCGGCTGGACTTGACCGCACCCAGGCCCAATGCGCCGATCACCAGCAGATCGTAGCTGCCGTTATTGGTCTCATTGACCAGTTCCCGGTAGTTCTTGCCCTCCAGTGAACGGCGTTCGATGGGTCTGGCCAGCTTTTCGCCAACACGGTCCACCTGGTCCAGATAGGAGTCGGTAATGATGGAGAGCCCTTTGCTGATCAGGTCATCGTGCACGTCGCGCTGACGCTCAAGCTCCTGCTCTTCACGAAACTGCTCCGGCAGTCCCCCCTCCATCTGACGAAAGCGCGTGTCGTGCAGCTTGGCGGCATAGACGTGGGTCGCAGTCAGTTTGCTGTCATAGTGAAGCGCCAGATCAACCGCTTCTGTGATGCCCCGGTTAGCGTGATCCGAAGAGTCCACGGCCAGTAGGATGGAGTCATAGGAGGGCAGGGGGGTGGGTTCTTCAAGCTCGGTTTGAGTCTGTGCGCTCATGCCAGTGGTTCTCTTTGAGGTTGCTCAGCCGTGAGTGGAAAACATTTTGTAACTCCCCCTCCCACCGGGAGGGGGCTGGGGGGAGGGAATGACTTTGTTTGTTGATGGGCGCCAACTATTCAGTCCCCTATACCATTCCCGTTTCATTACACTGAAAATACCGACGCAGGGGCTGAATGGTTACAACATTTATCTCACCAACCAGTAACCAACGATAGTGCCGATCACCAGCAGATTGATGACACCGGCGAGGATGGCCATGTAATCCATCAGGCTCAGTCGGCGTGCTTGTTTCAGGATCAAAGCAGCGCTCCTTGAGAATTACTTGAAGGTGAAGTCAACAGTGGCTGTGCCACCGGCTTCGACGGTGACCTTGTCCTTCTGATTCTTCAGCATGCCATGCCAGGCCTTGATGGTATATTTACCCGGAGGTACGTCCGTAATGGTGTAGGTGCCGTCATCCGCCACTTTGGCAAAGTAGGGGTTCTTGGCGACAAACACGAAACCGTGCATGAAGTCATGGGCGTCACACTCCACCTTCATCGCCGGGCCACGCTTTACCTTGATGGTGTTGGTGACAGTGCCGGGATCAGGCTGGCTGACGTTGGTCAGGGTCTTTTTCGGTCCCTTGGCGTCACCACGTATCAGTTCGTAGGTATGAATGTTGTGCAGGATGGGGTCCGAGTTGACCGCATTGAGTTTGCTTTGGTTTTTCATGACCTGCATGAAGGGCTTGAATTCGCAACCCTTTTGCTCGATCGTGGCGTCGCCCACGTCGGCGGGGAATGGCTTGCCGCTTTTGACCTTTTCCAGGTAGACCACGCTATCCATCAGATGACCGTTGTTGACGCGCACATAGTCTATCTTGCGCTCACCGGTACCACAGACATCGTTGTCTTTGGCGATGCCATAGACTTTCGGCGCTTGATCCTTGCCGGCAAATTTCACACTGCCGGTGATGGCGCCGCCATTGGAAACGGCAGCCTCTTTGTAGGCGGCTGCCTGGGTGGTTAGCGGCAGGGCGAAAAGGCCTGCCAGGGTGAGGGATACGAGCAATCTTTTCATGCTGTTTTCTCCTGATTGGATCGATAAATAAATGGTTATGCGGCTTGTTCAGGCTGACCCTGCTGAGGGTCGAGCAGTTCTTCGATCATCTCGATGAAGACACTGCGTTTGACGCTGTCATCAGCCTCTTTGAGTTGCGCCAGCAGCGTCCTGTTGCCAAGGGTCGTGTCGAACTGACGCAGCGCCTTGCCGATTAATCTGGCCTCTTCGCCAGTGCCCATGGTCACGCTGGAGACGATCTTTTCGACTGCTTTTTGGGTAAAAGTTTCCTCATGAAGTGGTTTCAGGACCTGTGCCAGCCCTTTTGCCGCGGCAACCCGGACGCCCATATCGCCATCATCCAGACACTCCATCAGTCTGCGGGCAACACTCAGGGGAGGGACATCGCGAACTACCATGTGGCCCGCCTCATCGGCTTGCATCCCGTCGACAGAAAGCCGGGCCAGGGCCTCGATGGCCTGCACGCGCAGGGTGAATTCAGGGGCCTTGGTCGCTTCCATCAGCGGCGCCAGCGCCGCGCGGTTGCCAAGAGCGCCAAGGGTGCTCGCGCAGGTAATCTTCTGTTCAATGCCATCGACAGCCAGTTGGGTGATCAGGGTGCCCACTGTATCCATCAGTTTGGGTAGCTGGCGGTTGCGCCGGGCGATGGCGCCGATTGCCTCGGCCGCCTCGCGGCGCACCACCGTATCCTCGTCGCTGAGGGCCTTATTCAAGGCGTCAATGGCTGATTCCTCTTCTGACTCGGCGAGTATCCGTGCGCCCAGGCGGCGCACATCCTGTTCGGCGTTGATTCTTCGGTTGGAGCGCATGCGACGCACCAGCGCTTTGTTGTCCTCCACTATGCCCAGGTACTCCTGGGTGACTGCGTCGTGTGCAGGCGCTTCATCGGTGGCCGAAGTGTCGAGCATCAGTTCGACATTCTCCATGGCAATGGCGTCGAGGGTGGACATGGCGGGCTGGACCTCACCCTCCTGCACGATCCTGGCAGGGTTCTCCGGCAGGGTGATGGTCTCTGCGATACGCTCAGGAACCGGCTCTTCCGGGATCTCCGGGATGTTGTTCGATTCGGCTAGCTTTTTCATGGCATCGGGATCGAACGCCACAGCCTGGCCATCTATCCGGTCGGTAGACGCAACGTCAATCTCTTCATCAGTCTCGGCTTCCGCCTCTGTGATCGCTGTCTCTGCGGTATCAGGGGCGGGCTCATCCAGCAGGGCGATATTGCCGTTGACCGCATCGATGACGATTTCCAAAGGGCGTTGCGGCGGGTTTTCTGCGTCTTCCAGGACCTCGGCGCCGGAAGTCTCCAAGGCCATCAGTGCAGCGAGTGCGGCCAGCCGGACATGCTGTTGCTTGTCACCCACCATGCGGCGCAGGGTTTCGATCACATCGGTGTCGATCTGGCCCAGCTTGCCCACGGAAAATGCCGCCTCTCGGCGGGCCATCGGGTGAGCAGTCGTATTCTTGAGCAATTCCAGCAAGGGGGTGACAGCCTCCGGATTCCCGTTTGCGCCCAATAGGGTGCAGGCGGCGCCGGCGGTTTCCGCAGCGCCATCCCCGATATTTTCTACCACCTCGTTGAAATTCTCGTTGGAGAGTGGGTTGTTGCTGACCACCGGCAGCAGGGTGTTGAAGAGTGTGGCGCGGACCCGGCTGCTCGGATCTCTGAGCATAGGGTAGAGTGATGCTTGAAGATCCTCAGAGTTTGCCCCGTCTTTGGCTAGACGGATGACCGCCTTGATGACGGCTTCTCGGACCTCTTCACTGGGATCGCGCAGCATCAATACCAGGGCGTGTAGATACTTTTCAGTATGTTGTGCGGCTAGAGAGAGGGCGGCTGCGGCTCGCACCTCGGGCGCTTTGTCCATCAGTGCGCGCCCCAGGGCCTTGGTGGCTGCTGAAGTCCCTGACTTTGCCAAAGCACGCGCAGCGCGACGCCGCTTTTGAGGTGAACTCTCCAAGTTCTGCAGTCGATCTATGACCTGCGCCTCTCCCTTGAAGGAGATCTTTATCAGGGCATGCAATATTTCATTCTCGATATCCTGCTGCTCTTCATCGTCGATGATATTGAGCAGGGGTTCGATGGCGATTTCCGCCCGGGCTGCGCCTAATGCCTTGACCGACTCCATCTGGACATCCCACCAGGTATCCCAGTCATCGTCCCATTCCAATGCTTCGGGGCGTTCCAGCAGGATCTTCAGCAGCGCATCCACTGATTTGCTGCTCCCGATCTTGCCCAATGCTTCGGCAATGACAGTGCAGAGTTCCCCGCTGGGATCATTTTCCAGCGATTCGATCAGTGCGGGAACCGCCTCGCTCGAACCGATCTTGCCCAAAGCCTCTGCGGCATCGATGGCGACATCAATATCTTCGTCTTTCAGGCGTTCGATGAGCAGTTCTACCGGCGCCGTATCCCGCAAGTTACCCAATGCACGGGCGACGTAACAGCGATCGGCTTCGTCACCAGTTCGAAGTAGTTGGCATAGAAGGTTCAGGGTTTCGTTGCGTAGCGTCATCTCTGATCGGTTTCCTGAAAAATAGGGACACATGAGAAAAGCAGAATTCATGCCAGATCAAATTGGTTCTAAGTTGCTGGATCTGCTTGGATTCACCAGGAAAGCCGTTGTTTGAATTTGAATGATTCGTTCAAACGGTCGATTTGGTGAGTATTGATTCGAACGTATTGTTCAAGGTTTTTTTATCACCGCTATTTATTGGGAACTGTTTGGGAGTGGAGTTGAGAGTGACCGTGGTTAGCGTCCAATTGAACAGATTGATTTGTATTACCGTCTCTCTTGAAAGGATTGTTCAGAAAATCTCGGCAGAGGTCCAGTCTCCGCCGCCGCTTCGAGGTCGTGAACATGAACAGTTCAGTACTGGAAAAGAAAGATTAAATCCAACAGAGGTCAATGCATTAGCGTCTGTTACGCCAAGCGGTTGGTTGGACTGAAACGGATTGGTTGTCATTGGATCATTGTACTGGCCCGTTTTTTGCTAAAAATAGCAGGAAATAACATCAGACGGAGGAGCGTAGCATGAGTGAGGCACCCAACGACAACAGCCCGGAGCAACCGAAGTCTGAAAGCACCACCTGGGGTCCCAAGCTGTTCATCGCAGCGTTAGTGGCGATTTTGGCCTTTTTCTATTGGCTGCTGATCTACTCCGGCGGTGTCACCGTCAATCACGGCTAAAGGTAGGGTTATGAGCGAACAAAAAAACATGGGGGCCGCCAGCCGTTTCATCGCCATCGTCATCGCTTTCGTGGTTGTGCTGGGTGTTTTCTACGGCCTGGATCATTTCATCATGAGCATCCAGGGACTGCCCCTGAATGCCGATTTGACGCCAGCGGGTTGAACGGCATGACTGATAGATTAAACAGGCACGGCACAGATTGCACTGCCGACTACTGGTCTCGGCTGTTCTCGGCTTTGTTAATAACACTAAGCCTTTCCCTGCTGATGATCGGCGCAGTGCAGGCGGCGGACGGCATGGCTGCCGCGGATCTGCTGGAACGGATCTCCCCGGTCGGCAGAGTGCATGTGGAAGGGGAAGCGTTTATAGAAGCCGCGGCCTCTAGTGCCGCAGAAGAGGTCGTCGAGCCCATCGCCGCCCCGACACCGAGTCGTTCCGACTACCCGAACATGGGTGTCAGCAGTCGCGCCATTGTCTGGGTGCTGGCTCAATTGCACCTCTTTTTCGGGGCCCTGGTGCTGGCGGTGCCGCTGTTTGTCCTGACTATTGAACTGGTGGGTGTGGCCACCGGCGATGAGCGTTACGACGACATGGCCCATGAGTTCATGAAGATCAGTCTCACCGGCTTCTCCATCACCGCGATCTTCGGTGGCTCGCTGGCGCTGGCGCTGTTTCTGCTCTACCCGGACCTCATGAGTTATATGATGCATGTGTTCGGCGCCCAGTGGCTGGTCTATGCGGGGCTGTTCTTTCTGGAGAGCTTTTTCCTCTACACCTACTACTACGGCTGGAATGCCTTCCGCTACGGTAATCTGAAATGGTTGCACCTCACCCTGGGTCTGCTGCTCAACGGCGCCGGTATGACCATCATGGTGATCTCCAACTCCTGGGCCACCTTCATGATGGCGCCCTCCGGGGTCAACGAGGTCGGCGCAGTGGTGGGGAATATCTGGGAGGTCATGAAAGGGCCGCTGTGGAACCCCATCAACCTGCATCGATTTATTGCCAATATCGCGTTTGGCGGCGCAGTGGTCGGCGCCTATGCGGCGTTCAAGTTTCTCAGTACCCGTGATCCCGCCAAGCGCGCCCACTATGACTGGATGGGCTATACCTCCAACTTCATCGCGATCCTCGCCTTCCTGCCTTTGCCCTTTGCCGGCTACTGGCTGATGGCCGAGATCTACGCCTACTCGCAGCAGATGGGCATCACCGCCATGGGCGGTATCCTGGCCTGGCTGTTCATCGTGCAGGCAGTGCTGATCGGCACCATCCTGCTGGCGGGCAACTTCTACCTCTGGGCCGGTATGTCGCGCACCGATGGTTCCAATCGTTACAAATGGCTGATCAAGTATATCGCCTTTGTGCTGGTGGTCTGTTTCCTGATCTGGGTGACACCCCACACGCTGATGCTCTCCGCATCGGAGATCGCTGCATTGGGCGGCAGCCATCACCATATCCTGGGGCCGCTGGGTATCATGCCGGCCAAGAATATCGCGGTGAACCTGATGCTGATCGTCACTTTCCTCTCCTTTCAGCTCTACCGACGTTCCGATAAGGTGGCGACGGTCGCCTGGGCGCCCGTCGGTAATGCACTGATGGTGGCCATCTATGTGGTGGCGGTGGCGAATATCATCTTTGCCGGGGTCTACTACGGCTACTTCACCAACACGGTCTACAAGGTGGGTTCTTCGGTGATGCAGGTCGCCTCCACCCTGCTGGTGATCATCGCCGGAATCGTCATCGACAGCCTGATGTTCCGCAACGCCAAGACCCTGCCATCCCATTGGGGCAGGATCCCGGATCGCGCCCAGTACGCGCTGTTCGCCCTGCCCATCGCCTTCACCTGGCTGATGGGGTTGATGGGTTATGTGCGCTCCTCGGTGAAGACCCACTGGCATGTCTATACGGTGATGAAGGACAACTCACCGGATAACTTCATCCCCACCATCGCTTATGCCGGCAACATGATTACCCTCGTCACGGTGCTGTTCCTGCTCTGTGTGTTGTTCATGTTCTGGGTGGCCAATCTCAGCGGCACCCATCAGCCCAAGCCAGTGGCAGAGGCTGAAGGAGGTGCGGCATGAGCCAGCCAGCCGAAAGGTCCGGTGGCAATGTACTGATCAAGACGCTCGTTTTCAGTCTCGGTCTGACCCTGGTATTCACCCTGGTGACCTACCTGCTGCCGCAGGTCGAAGGCGAAGCGCCGATGGAGACGCAGTTCGACCTGAGTTCCATGACCATGGATGACTTTGTCGCCTTGGGTGAGAATCTGTTCAACAACAAGGGAACCTGCACCCTCTGTCACAAGCCGGCGCCACTGGGGCGCGCACCCGATATCCAGGGTATGGATATGGTTGCCACCTCGGCGAAACGGCTGGCGGACGAGCGCTATCAGGGTGAGGCGAAGGATGCAGCGGCCTATATTCTGGAATCGATGGTGGCCCCCAGCAAATATGTGGTGGCGACCTGGGGCAAGAAGGGCTCCAACGATAGCGAATCTCCCATGCCGGCGGTCGACAAGGCGCCGATCCAGCTCTCCAACCTGGAGATGGATGCCGTTATCGCCTATCTGCAGGCCAAGGACGGCAATGAAGTGACCGTGGCCTTGCCCTCGCCGGAGGCCGCGGCGAAAGTTGCCGCCGTCGATACAGGCGCCGCAACAGGCGCTGCTCCTGCGCCTGCCGCGACTGCGGAAGAGGCGCTGGGCAAATATGCCTGCAGCGCCTGCCATGCCATGGACAGTGCCGATACCCTGGTCGGCCCCGGACTGGTGGACGTGGGCGCTCGTCTGGCTGTGGATGAGATCCGCCAGAGCATTCTCGATCCCAACGCGGTGCTGGCGGAGGGCTTCCCCGCAGCCATGCCAACCGACTTCGCCGAGAAGATGACGGTGAAGGAGCTGGAGATGATCGTGAACTTTCTGGTGGAGAAAAAGTAATGAAAGGTTTCAGGATCCCCGCCTTCTGGCAAGCGGTATTGGCTACCGTTGCCGCCTACCTGATTTTCGACAACGCCTTCCCACCGCTGCTGCCCCAGACGCTGATGGTGCAGTTCATGATCATTACGGTCATCGGAATCCTGCTCTACTTCGCCTTCGATGATGAAAAGTGGACCGAGTTCAAGGCGCCCATCATCTCGACTCTGAGGGATGACAATAAAGCCATCATTCGCTGGGGGCTGCTGATCGCCATCCCCGGAATTGTCGGCTTCACCACCTATAACATGGTCAAACCGAGCACTGATGCACCGGTGGAGTTGCGTCAGGTACATCCCGCGCCGCCAGCCACGCTCAAGGCATTCGACAAGAACTACGATCTGGCGAGCCTGGAGAACCCCATCCGTCAGGAGATCCTCGACACCCTCTCCCAAGACCAGGAGGCGGGCTGGGAGATGTATCAGGAGTCGGTCATGGCGGGGCGCGATATCTATTATCAGAACTGCTTCTACTGTCATGGCGATCTGCTGGATGGGCAGGGCCACTATGGTCATGGCTTCAATCCCCAACCGATCAACTTCCAGGATCCCACCATCATTCCCCAGTTGCAGGAGGCGTTCCTCTTCTGGCGTATCGCTACCGGAGGCCCGGGCCTGCCGAAAGAGGGCACCCCCTGGAACTCGGCCATGCCGGTCTGGCATGAGATGCTCGCAGAAGATGATGTCTGGAACGTCATCAATTTTATTTTCGACTATAACGGTCAGGTGCCCCGAATCTGGGATCCTCAAGTCTCCAGGACCGTTACCGGCATGAAAGATGCGGTGCTGGCCAGACGTCAGAACATCATGGGCAAGGATCTCTACCAATTCCGCTGCGAGGTCTGTCACGGCGAGCAGGGCGCCGGTGATGGTGTCGCGGCAGAGCTGATGTACCCCAAACCCAGGGACTTCAGTCTGGCGATGTTCAAGTACAAGACCTCCCCTGGCACCCAGCTGCCACGGGATGAGGACCTGTTCAATACGATCAAGTTCGGTCTGCCCGGCACCGCCATGCCCGGCTGGGGACTCAAAGGCAGTGCGCTACTGAGTGATGAGCAGATCCGCAGTCTGATACCGGTGCTCAAGGGTTTCGACATTACCGTGGCCTGGCCGCCGGAAGATGCGGATGAGGAGGCCTTCGACGATGACGGTTTCTATACCAAGACCGATTTTCAGGTGATCACCGAACAGGAGCCATTGGACGGTCAGGTGCCCTACTCAGAAGAGTCCCTGGCGATAGGCAAGGCCGCGTTTGAAAAATCCTGCACCGAGTGTCATGGCGACGAGGGCCGCGGCAACATCCTCTCCGGCAAAAAGCTGGAGGATGACTGGGGCAATCGTATCTGGCCCCGTGATCTGACCAAGCCCTGGACCTGGCGCGCAACCCAATCCACCGATGTCACGGAGAAGGCGCAGGACGAGACCATCAAGGCGATCTACAGCCGACTCTCCATCGGCATTATCGGTACGCCGATGCCGGCGCATCGCGCCATCGAGGAGGGCAACAAGGATCCGGTCAGCCTGGAGGATCGCTGGCACATCGCCAACTATGTCTACAGCCTGCGCGACAAGACAGTCCAGCCAAAAGACGGCCCGGTGGTCACCGGCATGAAGCTGACGGGTGGGCTGCCCGAGGCGTTGCATGACGAGCGTTGGCAGCAGGCCCCTGCGGTCACCCTGCATCTGGTGCCGAATGTTATCAAGGAGGAGCGGCTCTTCACCCCGCTCAACGATGCGGTCACTGTGCGCACGCTGTATAACGACAAAGAGATCGCCTTCCTGCTGGAAGTGGCGGACCGCACCGAGAGCCGTCCCGGCATCGACTATTTCACGGAACTGCAGGACGAGAATCTGGAGATGCATCCGGATGCAATGGCCATTCAGTTTCCCCATGACGATGCCTATATGTCAGCGCCCATG
>JBDLIT010000143.1:0-10467 GCA_039714735.1 Pseudomonadota bacterium | reverse complement strand
CTGGTGCTGTTTTCCATCATGCATGAGAAGGAGATCGGCGAGAAGCATGGACGCAAGGCGCTGCGCTGGGTTTTGCGGCAGACCGCTCAGTCAGTGGACAATGTACTGCGCCGGGTTGACATGTTTGGGCGTTGGAATTCCGGGAAGTTTTTGCTCATTTTGCCGGTCGCCGAGAAATCTTTGTTGAATGACATCTTCAGGCGCATCGAAAGAGCGCTTCGCAAGGCTGACTTTGGAGTTGTTCCTGATGTATGTATTGAGCTCAGGTGGTCGTGTTGGCAAGCTGGTGAATCTGCTGAAAGCCTCATCGCAAGGACCCAGGCAAAGCATGTCATGTTGAGTCTGTCTCCCGGGGATGCGGAGAATGTCGTGCCAATGATAAAAAGCCTCTGAATCCGTTCATGGAGGTCAGATCCACGAGTGTCGCAGGTATAGGATGTGCTGGAGCGCCCCTCGACCTGCACCCCCCAAACCCACACTCTACCCCGTCCAGCTGCAGATTCTAAGCTGAAGGAGCATCAAGCTTCGGCCGTCCAAGTATCCTAGAGCTTTAAGATCACTTATACTTGCCAATCGATTTGCTATCGGTTGGCTGGCTGCATGTCGGTTGTTGTTACTAAAATATCCAGGTTTAACAAGAAGTTATAATTTTAATGTGCCTCTCTAGTCGATATTTCCCGGCTCTATTGCTGATGCTGTTGATGGTGTTCTCCAAGCAGGCGGCAGCGTTTGTGGTGGAGGATATCCGGATCGAGGGATTGCAGCGCATCTCTGCCGGAACCGTGTTTAATTACCTGCCGGTGAAGGTAGGTGACGAGGTGAATAGTGGAAATTCAGCGGGCATTATCCGCACTCTGTTCAAAACCGGCTTTTTCAAGGATGTCAGGCTCGAGAAAGAGCACGATGTGCTGGTGGTGTTCGTCCGGGAACGCCCTGCGATCTCAAAGATAAAAATCAGTGGAAACAAGGACCTGGATACTGACCAGCTGCTCGCGGGACTCAAGGATATTGGGCTGGCGGAAGGCCGGGTGTTCAAGCGGGCCATTCTGGAGCAGGTAGAACAGGAGTTGAACCGGCAATATTTCTCCCGGGGCAAGTATGGCGTCAAGATTGTTTCCACGGTGTCACCCCTCGAACGTAACCGGGTGGAGCTGGATATCGAGATATCCGAAGGCCTGACCGCCCTGATCAAGCGTATCAATATCATTGGTAATGAAGCCTTTGATGATGATGAGTTGCTTGATGAATTCGAACTCGGGATACCCTCCTGGTATGAACTCTTCTCGAGCAAGGATAAATATTCCAAACAGGCCCTGTCTGGAGATCTGGAGAAACTGCGCTCCTACTACCAGAATCGGGGCTTTGTGGACTTCAAGATTGACTCGACACAGGTTTCGATTACCCCGGACAAAAAAGATATCTACATCACCGTGGTGATTTCAGAGGGTGATGTCTTTACCTTGACCGATATCAAGCTGGCGGGAGAGATGGAACTGCCGCAACAGGAACTGTTTCCCCTGATTCACCTGCGGCGTGGAGAGGTGTTTTCCCGTAAGCGGGTGACCGCCAGTGCGGAGCGTCTGACCAGTAAATATTCGGATGCGGGTTACGCCTTTGCCAATATCAACAGTATTCCGGACATCGATCGGGACAACAAGCAGGTGGCGATCACCTTTTTTGTCGACCCCGGCAAGCGTGTGTATGTGCGTCACATCAATATCACTGGCAATACCAATACCCGGGATGTGGTGGTGCGGCGTGAACTGCGGCAGATGGAGTCCGCCTGGTTTTCCGGGGAAAAGGTGCGTCTCTCGAGGGAGCGCCTGCAGCGTCTGGGATATTTCGGTGACATCAATATCGAGACACCGCCGGTCACGGGGAGCACGGACCAGGTTGATGTGAACGTGGATGTGGAAGAGAGGGCCTCCGGTAGCCTGAGCGCCGGCATCGGCTATTCCCAGACCCAGAATTTCGTGTTCAACGCGAGTATAACTCAGGACAATTTTCTTGGTTCGGGTAAACGTGTATCCGCCAGTTTCGATACCAGTGAGGCGACCAAGCGGTTCATTCTGTCCTATACCAACCCTTACTATACGATCGATGGAATCAGTCGGGGGTTCGAAATCAGCTATCGGGAGACCGATTTCTCCCAGCTGAATATCTCCAGCTACAGTACTGATGTCAGTCGTCTGGGTATGAATTTTGGTGTTCCGGTCTCCGATTTTGATCGTTTCAGATTCAGTCTGGCCTATGAACAGACGAAGTTTTTTCTCGGTTCCTCCCCGTCAGCGGTGGTGCAGACATTTATAGACGAGAATGGCGAAGAGTTCGGTGATTATGAATTTGTCGCCAGTTGGATCCGTGATACCCGCGATCGGGCGATCTTTCCGAATCGGGGGGGCAACCAGTCGTTTAGCACGGAAACCAATCTTCCGGGCAGTAATCTTCAGTACTACCGTCTTAACTATCGCCATTCTCGCTACTTTCCCCTGGCAAAGGCCTTCACCCTGAAAGTTAATGCGCTGCTGGGCTATGGCAACGGGTATGATGATGACGAAGATTTACCCTTCTTTCGGAATTTTTACGCGGGTGGTATTGGTTCAGTGCGTGGTTTTAAGACCAACTCTCTGGGTCCGCAGGATGAATTTGATAATGCGTTGGGAGCAAATTCGAAAATTACCGGTCAAATGGAACTGTTGTTTCCCCCACCGGGAGACACCTTTAGAGATTCGATGCGTTTTGGCCTGTTCCTTGATGCAGGTAACGTGTTTGATTTGAGTGGTGGCGAGGATATTGAGGCTACTGGTTTTCGGGCTTCTGCCGGGGCAATGTTATCTTGGATGTCCCCGGTAGGCCCTCTCTCATTCAGTGTGGGTTACCCGCTGAAAGAAGAAGAGGGGGATGAGACTGAGATATTCCAGTTCAATATCGGCGCCGGTTTCTGATTATGAGGAGTGATTTTGTGAAGAAAAAAGGTTTTTTGGGTGTGTCATTTCTGGTTCTTGTCCTGATGGCAGGGATGGTCTCGGCGGAGAGCTACCGCATCGGGTTTGTCAATGCGACCAAGGTTTTCGAGGAGTCTGATCAATACAAGGAGGCGCGGGATCGTCTACAGACCGAGTTCTCCCGCCGCGAGAAAGAGCTGCTCTCCAGCCAGAAGCAATTGAAACAACTGGAAGAGAAGTTGCAGCGGGATGGCACTGTGATGAGCGAATCCGAGGTGAAACGGCTGGAACGGGATATCCTCTCCCGCAGCCGCAAATTAAAAAATGCCCAGACTGAGTTCCGGGAGGATCTCAATCTGCGCCAGAACGAAGAGTTCAAGAAGCTGCGTACCCAGATCCGGGAGGTTATCCAGGAAGTGGGTAAGTCAGAGGGCATCGACCTGATCGTCTCTGATGGAGTGGTCTATTTTAGCAAAAAGATCGATATCTCCGATCTTGTGCTCAGTAAATTGAAGCAGCTGAAAAACAAATAGCCGCAGGGATTCCAGCTATGCGGGTCACTCGACTGGGAGATCTGGCGAAGGCCGTCAGTGTTGAACTGTCTGGTGATCCTGATATTGAAATCACCGGTGTCGGGACATTGGAGAATGCCGGGCAGGGTCAAATCAGCTTCCTCAGTAATCCGAGATACAAATGTTTTCTGAAAGACACGCAGGCATCGGCGGTCATTATCGGGCCGGAGGAGGCGGTACACTGCCATACAGCGAAACTGATCAGTGACAACCCCTATCTGACCTATGCCAGGGTGGCTAACCGCTTGTTCCCTGAAATGGATATTCCAACAGGGTGTCACCACAGTGCGGTCGTCCCCTCTACGGCGGATGTCGATCCCTCTGCATGGGTAGGGGCCTGTGCCGTGATTGGCGAGCGAGTCAGGATTGGCGCCGGTGCTTATATCGGACCCGGATCAGTGGTTGAAGATGACTGCCTCATTGGCCGGGCAACGCGCCTGGTCGCCAGGGTGACCCTTTGCCGGGGTACACGAGTCGGTGAGAGGTGTGTGCTGCATCCAGGGGCCGTGATTGGCGCCGATGGGTTTGGCTTGGCAAACGATGCCGGACGCTGGGAGAAGGTGCCGCAGCTCGGTCGGGTAATCCTGGGTGATGATGTGGAGATCGGCGCCAATTCCACAGTGGATAGAGGCGCGTTGGAAGATACTGTATTGGAAAATGGGGTCAAACTGGATAATCTGATCCAGATCGGCCACAACGTTCAGGTCGGTGAGCATACCGCCATGGCTGCGGCCTGCGCGATTGCCGGTTCCACAAAAATAGGGCGAAATTGTACGATTGGGGGGCTAACCGGACTGGCTGGACATCTGACGATAGGGGATAATGTGCACTTTTCCGGCGCCAGTCAGGTGACGCGCTCATTTCCTGATCCAGGTTATTACAGTGGTAACCTGCCGGCGATGGATAATAGTGACTGGCGCAAGGCAGTTGCCCGCATTCGGCAATTGGATGGGATGGCCAAACGGCTAAAGACATTAGAGAAGCAGGTAGCTGCTGTGTTTGGCGATGAGAAATTATCTGACGATTCAAAATAGGAGGGTAGGTTGATCGTGATGGATATCAATAAGGTGCTGAGTTTACTGCCGCACCGCTACCCTTTTCTGCTAATCGATCGGGTTTTGGAATTCGAGAAAGACAAGCGCTTGCTGGCGTTGAAGAACGTCACCTATAACGAACCCTTTTTCAATGGCCATTTTCCCATCCAGCCGGTCATGCCGGGCGTGTTGATCGTGGAGGCGATGGCTCAGGCCACCGGCCTGCTGGCGATGGAGTCGGATCCGTCGACTGTCGGTGCGACCACGATCTACCTGTTTGTCGGTATCGACAAGGCCCGCTTCAAACAGCAGGTCGAGCCAGGAGATCAGCTGCATATCGAAGTCGTGCAAAACAAGATGAAGCGTGGCATTGGTTTCTTCTCGGGGACTGCAACCGTGGAGGGGAAAACCGTGGCTACAGCTGAGATTATGTGTACTGCCAGGGAGATAGGGAGCTGATAGATCCACGTGCTGTCATAGATTCCGCCGCGGAGCTGGATGAGGGCGTAGAGGTAGGACCTTTTGCGGTGATTGGTTCGGGGGTTCAGATAGGCAAAGGAACCACCGTCGGACCGCATGTGGTCATCAGGGGCCAAACCAGGATCGGTGAAAACAACAAGATCTTTCAGTTTTCATCCATCGGCGAAGATCCGCAGGACAAGAAATATGCGGGCGAGCAGACGCTTCTGGAGATTGGCGACAACAATATCATTCGTGAGTTTGTCACCATCAATCGGGGCACGGCTCAGGATCGCGGCGCCACCCGTATCGGTAATGACAATCTACTCATGGCTTATACTCATCTGGCCCACGATTGTCTGTTGGGTGATCACACCATTCTGGCCAATGCCGCCTCTCTTGGGGGGCATGTCACCATTGAAGACCATGCCATTCTGGGCGGATTCACGATTGTGCATCAGTTTTGCCGCGTTGGTGCGCACAGCTTTTGCGGCATGGGCTCCGCTATCAGCAAGGATGTCCCTCCCTACATGATGGTATCCGGCCAACCCACAAAACCTCATGGCATCAACAGCGAAGGCCTGAAGCGCAGGGGCTTCAGTGCAGAGGTCATTCTGCAGATCAAACGCGCCTATAAGCAGCTCTACATGTCGCATCAACGGTTGGCAGAGGCCTTAGAAGCCATTCGAGAGATGCAGCAGGATGCGCCGGAACTGCAAATACTGGTGGACTTTCTCTCAGAACCGGGTCGCGGCATCCTACGTTGAGCCCACCGCTTATCGGCATCGTGGTCAACGAGGTCTCCGGCGACCAGCTGGCGACCGCACTCATTCAAGCCCTCAAAAGAAAACGACCCGAACTGCAGTTTGCCGGCATGACCGGCCCGCTGATGGAGGCGGAGGGTTGCAACAGTCTGGAAAAGATGGACCCGGTGATGGGTCTGACGGAGGTGCTGAAGCACCTGCCGCATCTGCTGAGAGTGCGCAGCCGGTTGTTGCGTCATTTTCAGGACCAGCCCCCCGCGCTGTTCATCGGTGTCGATGCCCCGGATTTCAATCTGAAGCTGGAGACACGGCTCAAAGCCGCCGGGATCAAGACCGCCCACTTCGTCAGCCCCACGGTGTGGGCCTGGCGTCAGGGGCGGGCGAAAAAGCTCGGCCGCGCCGTCGATCTGATGCTCTGCATCTTCGATTTCGAGGTTGATTTTCTGCGCCGTTACCAGGTCAACGCCGCCTATGTCGGCCATCCCATGGCCGATGAAGTCCCCCTGGAACCCCTTGCGGCCGAGGAACAGCGCCGCCGGCTGGGCATGGACCCGAAATGGCCAGCCATTGCCATCCTGCCCGGCAGCCGCATGAGCGAGGTGAGCCGTCTGACCGACGACTTTGTGGCCACCGCCCAATGGTGTCTGGCGAGGCGGCCGGAACTGCAATTCGTCGTGCCGTTGGTGAACGGCCAGGTGCGTCAGTATGTCGAGGAACGGCTGGCGGAACTGGCTCCGGATCTGCCCATCACCCTGCTTGACCAACAGCCCCGGGAGGCCATCCAGGCCGCTGAAGTAGTGCTAGTCGCTTCGGGTACCGCCACGCTTGAGTGTTTATTGCACAAACGTCCGATGGTGGTAGCCTATCGGGTATCGCCCCTCACCTACGGGCTGATCCGGGGCTTCAACCTGCTCAAGGTGCCCCACGTGGCGATGGCCAATCTGCTCTCAGAGCAGCCCCTGGCCCCCGAATTCCTGCAGCACGACTGCCAACCCCACACAATGGGAGAAGCGCTGCTGGGGTTTCTCGATTCACCTCAGCGCCGTGAGGAAGTTCGCAACGCCTACCAGCAGATTCACGAACGTATGCGCTGCAACGCAGCCGACAAGGCGGCGGATGCGATATTGGAACTGATAGACGAACAGTGACTATGCAAGCCGCAAAACCTCTACCCAAAATCAGGGGTAATCAGGTAGACCTTTACAAAATAGAATTAATTTCTACGCGAGCCTTTAATCTCAATTGGGGCGGCTTGAGGGCATATCAAAGGGGTCCATATCAAAGGGGTCAGACTCGATTGATATAAGAGCTTTTACGATAAGCCGCTGACTTTCGATCACCGCATTTCAAGGCAATCAATGGAGTCTGACCCTATTGTTCCTATTGTTCTGCATGTTGAGGCAGAATATCACACCCTGCAGGCATCTTCCGTCGCGAAGCGTTATTGCCATTGGTAAAAGCTGATTTCAGAAGCTTTCATCTTCAGTTCCCCCAGTTGTTTGATAAATTCATTATCAAACAACTGGGGGCTCAATACGTGAGCCTGTGGAACAGGATTATTGTGTAGAGCCATCATTCCTTAAGATTTATCCATCACAGCCGAAAAGTCATTGAAGGTGTTGGATTAGAAACTCAGGAAGAAAAGTGATGGATCGTTTGGAAAGGCTTTTTGCTAATTTTCCATGGAAATTCAAAATCGTAGCTTTGATCGTTTCATTTATTCTGGTCAGTGGCGCGGTTGGAGTGGTCGGCGGATTTTTCATCGATAAACAGAATCAACGCACCCAGATTTCTGTGGCAGAAGCACTTGAGCGGCTCGATACAGCGACCAAGGCGAGGAATTCCATGATGGATATGGCTCGCGCCAAGGCCGAATTAATTGCTGCTGCGGAATCCAAAACCGTACGAAAAAATGCAGTGAGTGTGATACGCGCAGCCTCCATGCTGGATGAGAATATCCAGTTGCTGGCAAAGGCCTTGCCAGACAATCCTAAAGTGAGTCAATTGGCGGAAGAGCTAAAAACCATTCGTCCGATTGAGATACAGATCATTAAATACGGCAAGCAGAACAAAGATAAACTGGCGCTGGAGAAGATGGATTCAATCAAGGGATCGATTTCCAATATTGGCAGGTTGGCTGAAGAACTGGTCAACTCAGAACGGGACAATGTAAACCAGCGCATGGCACAAAGTGTTACGGATGGACGTAAGGCGCTCCTCTATCTGGGGATTGGTTTGAGTATAGCTATGGGTGTCGGGCTGATAATCAGCCTGTTTGCCGCGCGTTTGCTGAGCCTACCTTTGAACAGAACTGTGAAGGCGATGTCATCACTGGCATCAGGCGACCTGACTATCCAGATAGACGCCTTTGGTAAGGATGAGACAGGCCAGACCTTGCAGGCATTGGACAGAACGGTCCAGAATCTGCACAAGATGGTGACCAGTGTGCAAGGGCACTCCGTCAGAGTCTCTCGGGAGGCAGAGCAACTTTCGAACGCCGCCATGGATGTCTCCGGACTCTCAAACCATCTGCACCAGGAAGTCCAACGCATTCAAGCAGACACATCCATTGTTTCCAACGCTGCCGATACAGCCACCGATCAACTCAATGATGCAGCGGTGAATACTGAATCGACCGCCCAAACTGCGGAAAACGCCGCGAAGCGTATGTTGGAGATGGTCAAGACATTCGATCGTTTTCAACATGAGATGGAGGTGACGGTCGAGGCAACGAAACAACTGTCTCAGGCCGCTGAAACAATCACTAGTGTGGTGGGAACCGTCAACAATATCTCCGAACAGACCAATCTACTGGCCTTAAATGCAGCCATCGAGGCCGCCCGGGCGGGTGAACACGGTCGGGGATTTGCCGTGGTAGCGGATGAGGTCCGCCACTTGGCGACCAATACACGGGAGGCGACCCAACAGATCCAGGAGATGGCGGATGCCATAGCAACTAACGTGGACACGACGGTCTCTTCCTTGGGTAGTGCGCTGGAAGACGCAAACAACAATATTCAGGAGTTGCAGGTTATTGCCACGGAGTCATCCGAGGGCAGTGAAAAGGCGAGAAATCTGCGAGAGGCCATGCAAGGAGTGGTCGGCTTGATGACAGAGCAGCGTGACGCTGTTCGAGGTATAACGGCTGCACTGGACAAACTGGCCAACCTCTCGGAGTCATCCAGCAATAATGCAGACAAGGTACAAATTTCATCAACGAATCTAACGGAAAGCGCAGACAGCCTTGACTCGGCGGTCAAGCAATTCAATCTATAGCAAATGGAGAGTAGTGGAATGGGAAATTGTAGGATAAAAATATTTTTAGATCAGGTTCTCGGTGCAATGGTCGCTACGGGCCTCCTGGTTGGCGCATCGGCAAATGCCGATGAGGCGGATAAAGTTGTGTTTGAGGCGGGGCATGCGAGCCTGCAGGAGTGGTTGATGCCGGACAAACCTCCTGCACCAAAACACAACTACCCGACAGAGGCGCGTATTGATTTAGGTAAGAAGCTCTTTTTCGAACCGCGGATCGGCCGCGACGGCAACATGTCTTGTGCCTCCTGTCACAGCCCCATGCTGGGCTGGTCTGATGGTCAGCCAACCGGTGTCGGACATCGGGGGAAAGTGCTGGGACGCGCCAGCCCTGTGGTCACTAATACAGCCTACAACAGCATTCAGATGTGGGATGGCCGCAAGCGTGACCTGGAAGATCAGGCCACAGGTCCCATGGAAGCGGATGTGGAGATGAATACAGATATGAAGGCACTTGGAAAACTGCTCGATAGCGAAGGTTATAAGGCGCTTTTCGACAAGGCCTATCCCGGTGAGCCGCGCAATGCCAAGACCGCAGCCAAGGCCATTGCCTCGTTCGAATGGACTGTGGTCAGCAAGGACTCCCCCTTCGATCACTGGGTGAGAGGCGATAAGACAGCCATGACCTCTCAGCAGGTTAATGGTTTCAAACTGTTTGTGGATAGCGAGAAAGGGAACTGCGCAATTTGTCATTCGGCGCCCAACTTTACTGATAACGGATTCCATAATATAGGGCTTGCCTCCTATGGTCAGGAGAACCCGGATATGGGCCGTTATGCTCAGAAGCCACTGCGTATCCTGAAAGGCGCTTTTAAAACACCTACATTGAGGGATATTAATCTGTCAGCCCCCTATTTTCACGACGGGAGCGCAAAGACATTGATGGAGAGCGTAGAACACTATAATCGTGGTGGTGACGTGAAAAAGGATCTTTCACCCAATATCAAATCACTGAAACTGACTCAGCAGGAGATGGAGGATATCGTAGCCTTCATGCACGTATTGACGACGCCACCGAAGCCGTTTGAGTTACCAGTACTTCCCATATAAATTTTTTTTAAATCGCTGCTGTTCCAGTCCCTCGGGAAGAGGGGCTCATGGAGCAGCAGTGTTTGTTTAGGAATCTTAGTTTGAGGTTACACCAATGAAAAGTTTTATCTATACAGGATTGATCTCTCTGGCCATCGTCGCTTCACCGGTGATGTCGGCCGAGCACGAAGTCGGGCAAAAGAACAAGGAGTTCACTGTCAAGGAGATCAGGATCAAGGTGGGGGATACGGTCAAGTTCACTAACGAGGACCCTTTTTTCCACAATATCTACAGCCTTTCCGATATCAAGACCTTCGATCTGGGCTCCTATCCCAAAGGTGAATCCCGCTCC
>JBDLIT010000142.1:0-10558 GCA_039714735.1 Pseudomonadota bacterium | reverse complement strand
GAGCAGTGGCACTCCTGGGCGGTACGCAGTCGCCTGGACCCCATCAAGGAAGTGGCCAAAACAATCAAGGAGCACCTGTGGGGAATATTGAATGCGATTTACTAAATATCGTTAATTATCGCCCCTAGTTTTCCTTTTGGGTCCGTGCTTTTCGCTTTTGGGGTTTTAGTTGCCTATCTGTCAGTCTCTCAAGCTTTTCAATCCACTGTTCAGAACCTAAGGGGCGCCCCGTTGCTTCTGACTGACGAAGCATCCTGAAAGCTGTAGCATTCTCCTCCTGATCAAGGAAAGCCGTAAAATCCCCATAGCGCTCAAGCATGGGCGCAACCGTAACTGATTCCCACAGTCCTCCGGGGGAACGAGCCATGAACGCAGTTTGATATATTTTGTGTGTTTAGTAAACTGTCACCGTAATTTCTTTATCTCTTTATCTCCTTGAGTAGCTCCCAATCCCGATTCGGCTCTCTTGCTTGAAGCCTTACTCCAATGTGCTTCGATTGTGTCTGCGGACAAATCCGCGCCACACTCCCATTCAACAAAGTATTCTCCGTTATGTATTTTCTTGAATTCGTCTTGGTCTTTTAATGGCTCGAATGCTTCGGAGTTCAGGTATGGAGTTACGTCAAAAACACCTGTTTCTCCATTTTCTGACACGACATGTAAAGCAAAATTATCTCGTGGTGTAACTTCAATAAGCCTCATTGATCAAGCCCTCTGATTGGAAACGGTTTGCTTCCGGTGATAGCCAGCTGCCAATCTGCCACCAATTCTTCTTGATGTATTTCAATCCAGGCCACTACGAGCTTGTGCTTCTTTCTGGGCAGCTCACCAGCCAACACAGTTCCATCTTCGATTGCGTAGACTGCCACCTTCCCCTGATATTCAGCATGAATATGCGGCAAGTGGTGTTTGTCCGTATCATAGAAGAACATTCTTATCAGAATGCCATAGAACATTGATATTGTTGGCATGATTTGTAATCTCTTTTATAGCCGAGCATTAACAGTCTACACGCATGTATTAGTGTACTAGGCGGCGTACCGTCTAGTACACTAATACACGCATCCATGACTACAAATTCGATGCTCCATTCCCCTCCCCGATCCAATCCCTCTTAAAAACTAACAATCCGCCTGGTATCGCTATACGTTCTATCTATTTTCGCCATTAAATGCAACGGGGTTATGAGGAAACCCAAAACACCATCTACAGCCCCAACTCCCGCCAACGCTTTTCAATCCGCTTAAGGGAAATCGGATAAGCGGTACCCATCTCCTGGGCGAACAGCGAGACCCGCAGTTCCTCGAAGTGCCAGCGCATCTCTTCGATGCGTTCGTCGATGCGGCCGTTCTCGCGGCAGCGCCTGTCCCACTCCTGCCATTTACCATAGGCCCCGGTCATCTCACGCAGACGCTGCTGATCCCTGGCAGCGGCATGCTTGAGCTTTTCCAGACGCATTTGTATGGCCTGCAAATAACGGGACAGTTCGGTGAGCTTATCCACTGGTGTCTGCTGTAGAAAGCCTTTGTAAACCAGTCGATCAAGCTGCTGCTGCATGTCTGTGATGGAGGCGATCCAGTTGATCTGGGTGGCCTCAAACAGTTGCTTTCTCACCTGCTGATAGCGATTCATGATATCGGCAATCTGGACAGAGACCCGGTTGGCGATGATCATCATCTGTCCGCTTCTGTCCTGAACTCTTTGTTGGAAAACCGTTTCATCGCGAATCTCAGTTTCCCCGTCCAGGAATGTCTGATCGACGATATGGAATACCAACTCATCTTCAAGACCGCGGCGCTGTTCCACCTGCATCCCCTGCGGTGCGTTAGGCACTTTCGTATACTGCAACTGTATGCGGGCCAGGTTAGGCAGGTTCTTGCGCAGGTAGCGGATCTCTTTGCTGAGCTTGAGCATGATCAGCCGCCGCACGCCCGCCTTGTGACTGCGCTGGGCTACGGGCTCGGAATCCAACAGGCGGATCGCCACGCTCTCCCCCTCGTCCACCAAAGCTGGGAAGCCCACCAGCCGGATACCGCCCTGCTCCACACTCACACTTTGCTGGAGCGTACCGAAGTCCCAGCTCTTGACGCTCGTTTTCTCCATGCCGGGAGTCGCCAGCTGCGGCGAACTACTCTGACCCTGTTTTGCTACAAGCTGCTTCACCTCAGCCAGACGGCGGCTGGCGCCGAGGGTCTTGCCCTTTTCATCCACGACCCGCAGTTGCATGCGCAAATGCTCCGGCAGATCGGTCTCACGCCAGACATCTTCCGGGATGTGTACCCCTGTCATCTGTTTCAGACGCTCCCCCAACACTTGTACCAATGGCCGGTCGGAGGCCTCCAGCCCCTTGAGGCAGGCATCCGCATAATCCGGCACCGGTACGAAGGACTTGCGCAGGGACTTGGGCAGTCCACGCAACAGGCCGATCACCCGTTCCCGCAGCAGGCCGGGCACCAGCCACTGCAGGCGCTCTTCGGTGACCTGGTTCAACACACTCTGGGGCACCACCAGGGCGACGCCGTCCGCCTGCTGGCCCGGATCGAAGTGATATTCCAGGGGCAGCTGCATGCGGTTGATGGTTAGATGATCCGGGAACTGCTCCGCAGAGACCTGTCCCGCATCCTCCCGCAGCAGATCGGATTCCTTGAGGTAGAACAGTTTGGGTTGTTGCTTGGAGATCTCCTTCAGCCACTTCTCGAATTCCGGGGTGTTGAAGATGCCCTGTGGAATGCGCTTTTCATAGAACTCGTAGATCCGCTCCTCGTCCACCAGGATATCCCGCCGGCGCGATTTGGCCTCCAGATCCCGCACCGCTTCGATCAACTCCTGATTCAGCCGCCAGAAGGGAGCGCGGGTGTGAAAGTCGCCGTCCACCAGGGCCGAGCGGATGAAGATCTCCCGCGCCACCGGTGGGTCGATGGGGCCGAAGTTGATCTTGCGCCGCGCCACCAGGGTCAGACCGAACAGAGTGACCTTTTCATAGCCCGCCACCTGGCCGCGCTTCTTCTCCCAATGAGGCTCGGAGTAGCTTCGGTTGAGCAGATGGCCGGCGGCCGCCTCCACCCACTCAGGTTGAATGGTGGCAACGGTGCGGGCGTAGAGCTTGGTGGTCTCCACCAGTTCCGCCGCCATCACCCACTTGGGTTGTTTTTTGAACAGCCCGGAACCGGGAAAAATGTGAAAGTGGCTGTTGCGCGCCCCCAGATAATCCCGCTCCTTGCTACGGAAACCGATATGGCTCAACAGGCCGCTGAGGATTGCCCGGTGGATCTCCCCGTAACCCGCCTCAGCCTCATTCTCCTTGAAGCCCATGTCGTGCATCTGCATACGCAGCTGGGTATGGATATCGTGCCACTCCTGCATGCGGGTCCAGGAAAGGAAGTTGTCCCGGCAATGTTTGCGGAACTTGTGCTTCGACAGATGCCGACGCTGCTCCTCCATCTGGTCCCACAGATTGAGATAACCCAGGAAGTCGGACTCCTCGTGTTTGAACTGGGCGTGGGCCTCGTCCGCCTGTTGTTGTTTCTCCAGGGGCCGGTCCCGTGGATCCTGCACGCTCAAAGCGGCGGCGATCACCATCACCTCCCGCAGACAGTGCACGTGGGCTGCGGCCAGCAGCATGCGGGCGATACGGGGATCCACCGGCAGGCGCGCCAGCTGGCGGCCCAGCCGAGTGACCCGCTTGTCGCCACCGACGGCGCCGATCTCCTCCAGCACCCGGTAGCCATCGTTGATCAGACGCGTGTCCGGTGGATCGACAAAGGGGAACTGTTCGATCTCGCCGAAGCCGAGCAGCTTCATCTGCAGGATCACCGAGGCCAGATTGGTGCGCTGGATCTCCGGTTCGGTGAAGGGTTGGCGGGAGTCGAAATCCTCCTCCGAGTAGAGCCGGATACAGACACCCTTCGCGACCCGCCCGCAGCGCCCCTTGCGCTGATCGGCGGAGGCCTGGGAGATGCGCTCCACCGGCAGGCGCTGCACCTTGCTGCGGTGGCTGTAGCGGCTGATGCGGGCAAAGCCGGCATCAATTACATAGCGGATGCCCGGCACGGTCAGCGAAGTCTCCGCCACATTGGTGGCGAGCACGATGCGCCGCTTGCCGTGGGGTTTGAACACCTGACCCTGCTCCGCCGGGCTCAGCCTCGCATACAGGGGCAGAATCTCGGTCAACTGCAATTTGTGTTTACGCAGGGTCTCGGCGGTCTCGCGGATCTCCCGCTCACCGCTGAGAAACACCAGGATGTCCCCCCGGTCGATGCGCGAAAGCTCATCCACCGCATCGACAATCGCCTGCTGCATGGAATCGTCCCGCTCGTAACCCCCCTCCTCTTCCAGTGGCCGGTAGTGCAGTTCCACCGGATAGGTACGGCCCGAGACCTCGATCACCGGGGCCTCACTGAAGTGCTTGGAGAAGCGGTCCGGATCGATGGTCGCCGAGGTGATGATCACCTTCAGATCGGGACGCTTGGGCAGCAGCTTGTTCAGATAGCCGAGCAGAAAATCGATATTCAGGCTGCGCTCGTGGGCCTCGTCGATGATCAGGGTATCGTACTGGTTGAGGAAGGGATCCTGCTGGATCTCCGCCAGCAGGATACCGTCGGTCATCAGCTTGACGTGGGTGTCGGGCCGGGTACGGTCGCTGAATCGGACCTTGTAACCCACCGCACTGCCTGGCTCCACCCCTAGCTCACTGGCGATGCGGGCAGACAAGGTCCGGGCTGCAATGCGCCGGGGCTGAGTGTGGCCGATAGTGCCCTCCACCCCTCGTCCCAGACTCAGACAGACCTTCGGCAGCTGGGTCGACTTGCCGGAACCAGTCTCACCACACAGCACGATGACCTGATGCCTGGCGATCAGGGTCTTGATCTCCTCCACCCGGGCAGTGATGGGCAGTTCCGCCGGGAAGGTCGGTTCAGGCAACAACTGCTTACGACGCTCAAGTCGCTGTTTGGAGGCATCCATGTCCCTGATCAGCTTCTCCAATCCCTGATCCAAGGGCTGTCCGGCCTTCTGTCTTTTTTTCAGTCCTTGTAGCCGCCGGCGGAAGCCAAAGCGGTCCACGCTCATGCAGAGGTCGAGATCAGAGGTTTCGGGAAAGACGGGCAACGGCTGGTTCATGGTGACCGGGTTTATACCACAGGCGGCCCCATCGATGCATGATAGGGTCGATATGACGTGGATAGAACGCAGTTGTAGCCTGGGTGGAGCGCAGCGTAACCCGGAGGATACTCGGGAAGCTTCCCGGGTTGCACCCGGGCTACGCGCTAGTCACAGCAGCGTAAAATATCGGTATCCGGCGGCCTTCTTATCGCAGGTCAAAACCGTTTCACAGGCCGAGGCCAATGCTGAGTGCGCTATCAACAGATCAGCAAGATCACCTCGAAATCCTTCCGCTGATCCGACAAATTCCCTCAATACCGGTTGCTTTTCAAACTCCAGTACCGGCATTTGCAATAAGGCGCTGATTGCCAGGATGATATCCTTTCTTGCAACTGCGTAGGCTGATTGCAAGACCCATATCAGCTCGAGCACGACAAGCAGTGGTACAAACAGGGTTTCTTTACGCTGTTCAGCAGATGCGAACAACTGGTCTACCTTGGATGCCTGTAGCTCGTCATCCTGAACCAAAAAGCGAACAAGAATATTGGTATCCAGCGCCTTCACAGATTTTCTTTTTGAACCTGATTGGCAATGGCTCTATTCATTTCCTCAATTGAAACCGGGGCCTTCTTTTTGTACCTGCTTAAAAGTCCGGATACATCAGCGGCCCTTTTAGTAACGGGCTTAAGTACAATTTCATGCCGGTCATTTTCAACAAATTCCACCTTATCACCAGCGTGTAGTTGCAGCACATTCCTGACATCCTTGGGAATGGTGATCTGTCCCTTTGACGTAAGAGTGGATAAAGACATGGAGATCTCCTTACCTATATTACTATTCTGATGAAAGGTAATACCCCAATACGATCATGTCAATGAAAAGAGCCGGGGTGAGTCTGCGGAATCCGGGGCGCCCACGCTCCGTTACATTTGGATTATCCAAGTGGTTTGGGGACCATGCCCATGAATGTTGGATACAAAAAAACGGGCCGAAGCCCGTTTAGCTATCAGTTCAGGTAAAGTCAGATCAATGCCCACCGCCCTTGAGCGCGGTTGCCATGCCTTCGATGGTGTCCTTGGCATCGCCAAACACCAGCGAGGTGTTGTCTTGATAGAACAGCAGATTGTCCACCCCGGAGTAACCCGGCCGCATGGAGCGTTTCAGGAAATAGATCTGCCGCGCCTTCGCCGCCTCGATGATCGGCATGCCGTAGATCGGGCTGGAGCTATCGGTCTTGGCCGCCGGATTCACCACGTCGTTGGCGCCCACTACCAGGGCCACGTCGCAGCCGGGGAACTCCGGATTAATCTCATCCATCTCCAGCACATGATCGTAGGGGATATCGGCCTCCGCCAACAATACATTCATATGGCCCGGCATACGCCCGGCCACCGGATGGATGGCGAACTTGACTTCCACGCCCCGCGCCTCCAGCAATTCCATCAGCTCCTTGACAGCATGCTGAGCCTGGGCCACCGCCATGCCGTAACCAGGGATTATGATGACCTTGTTGGCATCTTCCATCCAGTAGATCGCATCCTCCACCGAGGCCGACTTGACACCTTTCTGGGCCGCCTGTCCGGTAGCGCTCACCTCACCACCCGATTCGCTGCCGAAGCCGCCGAACACTACGTTGATGATGGAGCGGTTCATCGCCCGGCACATGATGTAGGAGAGGATCGCGCCGGAAAAACCCACCAGGGCGCCGACAATGATCAACAGGTTGTTGCCCAGGGTGAAGCCGGTAGCGGCCGCGGCCCACCCGGAGTAGCTGTTGAGCATGGAGATGATCACCGGCATATCCGCGCCACCGATGGGGATGATCAGGGTAAAGCCGAGAACAAAGGCGATGATCGTCATCAAAATCAATGAGGTCACGCTCTCGGTCATGCCGAAATGGACGGCAAAGCCGACGGCTGCAATAGCCAATCCGGCATTCAACGCATGCTGACCAGCGAATTTCACGGGGGCGCCGCTGACCAGACCCTGCAACTTGGCGAAGGCCACCACCGAACCGGAGAAGGTGATCGCGCCGATGATGATGCCGGCGGAGAGTTCGCCCATCATCACCGGATTGAGGGTCCCCGCTGCTGCATGATTCAAATAGGTGCCGATGGCGACCAATACCGCCGCCATACCGACGAAGCTGTGCAGGGCCGCCACCAGTTGTGGCATCGCGGTCATCTGTACCTTGGCCGCTACCACGGAGCCGATCACCGCACCAATGGCGACGGCGACAATGATGAAACCGTAGGATTTGACCTCACTACCCATCAGGGTTGCGGCAATGGCGATGGCCATGCCGACCATGGCGAGATAGTTACCACGCCGGGCGGATGCCGGATGGGTCAGCCCCTTCAGCGCGAGGATGAAGAGGATCGCCGAAATCAGATAGGCGATGGCTTGGGTGTTTGCTGATATTTCCATCAATTACCGCCTCACTTATCTTTTTTCTTGAACATCGCCAGCATCCGGTTGGTCACCAGAAAGCCGCCGAAAACATTGATGGATGCCAGCAGTACCGCGATAAAGCCGAAGATCTCCGCAACCGTTCCAACGGATTCGAGGCCGGTGACCAACAGCGCGCCGACAATGATGATACCGGAGATGGCGTTGGTCAGCGCCACCAGCGGGGTGTGCAGGGCAGACGTGACTCCCCAGATCACAAAGTAACCGATGAAACAGGAGAGAACGAAAACGTAAAGTGCAACCAGTGTGTCAGGCATTGAGGTGCTCCCTATTTGGCGTCAAATGCTGCGCCGGAAAATCGATATTGCGTACAGGATCAGGACTCGGCCCTGACCTGCATCGCTTCGGTGATCTCGTCCTCATCAAGGTTCTTCAGGACAAGCCCACCATCGTTTTTATCCACCATGATGTTCAGCAGATTGGTGATATTGCCGGCATAGAAGGCGCTGGAATCGGATGGCATCATCGATGGATAGTTAGTATGGCCGATGAGGATTACGCCATGCTTGTTCACTACCTTGTGAACCTCGGTCAGCGGACAGTTGCCACCGGTGGCGGCGGCCAGATCTACGATTATAGAGCCTTCACGCATGCGTTTGACCACGTCCTCGGTAATCAAGGTAGGCGCCGGACGGCAAGGGATCAGCGCGGTGGTGATGATCACATGGGCCTTGCTCAGCTCATCGGCCAGCGCCGCCTGTTGTCTGGTCTTGGCCTCATCGGAGAGTTCCTTGGCATAACCCCCCTCGCCGGAGCCACTCTCGCCCACATCCAGCACGATGGCCTTGGCGCCCACGGATTCGATCTGCTCCTTGGTCTCGGGACGAATGTCATATGCGTAAACATCGCCTCCCAGGCGCTTGGCGGTAGCAATCGCCTGCAGACCGGCAACCCCAACCCCGAGAATCACCACCCTGGCGGGTTTTGCCGAGCCCGCGGAGGTCATCATCAGGGGAATGAAACGGCCATAGTGATTTGCCGCCTCCAGCACCGCGCGATACCCGGCGATGTTACTCTGTGAGGAGAGTGCATCCATCGACTGAGCACGGGAGATACGGGGTATCCGCTCCATGGAGAGGATCGTGACGTTCTTGGCACGCATTGCGCTGAGAACCTCGTCGTCACCACAGGTCTCGGTAAAACTGATATGGATGGAACCGTCTGACAATCCACTGACGTCATCTTTGGAAGGTTTACGCACCCTAACCACGACCCCAGCTGACAGGGCCGTCTTACGATCGACGATATTCGCACCCGCCGCTGTAAAATCCGTATCGGTAAAATGTGCGGCAAGGCCCGCCCCGGCTTCCACTTGGATTTCAAATCCCTTGCCTGACAGCTTTTTCACTGCATCGGGCGTCAGGGCAACCCGCTTCTCTCCTGCTTCTGATTCTTTCGCTACACCAATTTTCATATTGTCCCTTGTAGACCAATTTGGGGCCAGAAAGACCCAGAAAGCGTGGAATTATGGTATTTCCCATACCAATGCTCAAGTAGATCTTCAGCCCCGTTCAATTTATTGGGATTTTTTTCACAAATCCTGCGTTATTGGCCGTAATAAGTGTAGATATCTTGATCTCGCGGATAATACATTGATACCAAAGTGCATAGTGTAGGTTGGCGCTGAGGAACGAAGCCCAACATTTCATTGCATAAGCTGCCTCAGCATAGCAATAGTCCTCAAAAAATGAGATTCAGCATCAGCAACATCACGGCCAGGAATAGCAGGGTCATGATGCCGCCTGCACGCATGAAATCGGGCACCCGATAACCCGCCGGCCCCATGATCAATGCATTCACCTGGTGAGTGGGAATCAGGAAGGAATTAGAGGTGGCAATCGCTACGGTCAAGGCGAATACGGCCGGATTGGCGCCGGCGCCGATGGCGATATTCACCGCCAACGGCACCAACAGCACGGTCGCCCCAACATTGGACATCACCAGGGTAAAGAAGGTCGCAAGCACCGCCACGGCGGCCTGTATGACCCAGATAGGCATGTGGCCAACTACTGCCAGGGTCTGCTCGGCAATCCATTTGGCAGTGCCACTGGTTTCCACCGCCAATCCCAGGGGGATCAGGGAAGCGAGCAGGAATACGGTCTTCCAGCTGACCGCCTCGTAGGCCTCCTCGATCTTCAGTACGTCAGACAGAATCATGCCGATGGCGCCGGTCAGCAAGGCGACAGAAAGACGAATATCGGTGAACAATACCAGGAACAGTGCGAGCCCGAAAAAGATGCCGGCGGGCAGGACCTTATGTGGACGCAGTTCCTCGTGGGGGAATTCGGTGGTCACCACGACAAAATTGCGATCCTTTTCCAGACAGGCAAGCACCTCCCAGGGGGTATGCACCACCAGAGTATCACCGGCCTGGAAATGCATGCTGCGGATATCGTCGCCTTCACGCAGGGTTTCCCCATTGCGATGCAGACCGATCATGGCCAGACCATAGGCCTTGCGCAGATGAAGATCCCGGGCACTCTGCCCAAGCAAAGCCGATCCAGGCGGAATGACCACCTCGGCAATACCCGCCTTGGAAGCCGATAGAGATTCGGCAAAGGTGCGCAACTCCTTGCGGGGTTTCAGACCGCACTCATCAATACATTTTGCGAGATCTTTCGGGTCGGACACTACACCCAACACCATACCCGCCTGGAGTTTCATGTCACGGGCCACGGTGCTAGGGCCAAAGTAACTCGCCTCGCCGGAGCGTTTCGTCGCAATCACTCGTATGCGGCGTTTGGATTCCCACTCGTCCAGCGGTTTGCCTATCAGTCTGCTGTTGTCCTTTACCACGACTTCAGTCAGGGCGTAATCCACCCCATAGACCTCATGGATATACTGCATCGGATCAGATCCAGTCGTGCTGCTCTCGCTTTTCGTTTTGGGCAAAAGGGGGTAGTCGGTTAGCGCCTCCTACCCCTTGATAGTGTGGTTCCCTAACTTTGATACATCCACATATGGTGCACAATTGGTCGCAGGAGGCGCT
>JBDLIT010000141.1:0-10579 GCA_039714735.1 Pseudomonadota bacterium | reverse complement strand
GCCACCAGGTAGGGACCATTGGCGTCCGCCACAGGCGCTTCATTGAGCCAGCCATCCTGGATCGTCCAGGGCAGGTAGTCGTAGATGCCTGCGTTGTAATGGCTGGTTATTGCGTAGGGGGAATCACAGAATTCATCGCTATCAGCGTCACCACAGCCCTCTGTCGCCTCGTCATAGTTACTGTAGTAGTTGCCCCCATCGGGCTCAGCCTTGTTAAAGACGGTGTTGGAGTAACCGTAGCCGGCATGGATCTGGTATGGGTAGTTATCGATGAAGTTGTTCTGATAGACGGTGTTGTCAGCCGGACAATAGCGATGACCGGTACCATACAAACAATACCTGTCGTATAGATACAATCCATAATCGAAACCGGAAATGGTGTTGCCCCTGATGGTGCCGTTCCTTGTACCATAGTGTAAGTACACACCATAATAGTCATAATTTGTATCAGAAGCTGAGAAGGTGTTGTCGCTCAGGGTATTGGCGCTGCAACGATAGAGGTTGCCCAGGTCACAGTAATACTGGGAGAAGGAGCGGTGGTATTGATAGGCGCCGTATGTAACCCCTGAGAATATATTTTTGCTAATGGTGTTTTTACCGGAATAATATAAGTACAACCCAACATAGGTGTTGATTACCGTGACGTTGGTTATGGTGTTGGAATGAGTGTAACGTAGATACAAACCATAGCCGGTAGGCTGGCACCAAGAGCCACCGTAGAGGTCACAGTAGGTTGGGTTACGCACTGAACCATTGATGGTCAGATTCTTGACAGTGTGGTTGCTTCCCTGTAGCTGAACCGAACCCCAATATGGCGTGTTGACCTGATAGTCGTTGCCGTCGAGGGTCACGCCGGTGGAATAGATATAGATCGAATCATTCACGTCCTGGGTCAGGGTGCAGGTCTTGCTGGTGGCATCCCAGGTACCGACCGAGGTGCATTGGTAACCTGTACCGCTCGAACCGTCATCGTAGATATAGACGGTGGATTGCCCCGGCTGGATCATGATATCGCGGGCTTCCGTCAGGTCCAGGGTGAAGCTGTAGCTGCCGTTGGCATCGCTGGCGATCTCCACCCCGTCCACGCTACCATCCTGATACATCCAGTAGCTGGTGCTGGCCTCCAGGCCGCCGAGGGTGATATCCGTCGAGGTGGCGCCCGCCGACGCGGCGATCCCCATGTGGATGATCATGGGAGCGGAATTGAGATAGAGTTCGATCTCGGCGCTGCTGGTGACGCTGACGTTGAGATAGTCGCTGTCGGTCAGCGCGAATGAGATGCCCGTACCTTCGAGGATGCCCGGCGTTGCCGGCAGTGTCTCCTCGGCCATGACCACGGTCAGGTGGCTCGCCACCAGTCCCAGGGCAATGACCAGCCCCAAAAGATTGAGACGAATCAAACGAATGAATTTATTTGTAGTAGAACTCCCTCCTTGCGGTTGCCTTATGCCTTGAAAATGGTCATATCTAGACATTTGCATACTCATTTGTGATTCCCTCCTAGAAATCCTTGAGTGAGCAAGATCTTTGCAAGTGAGTCAAATTTCAGGAATAACTCTCGCAAAGACGCCAAGACGCAAAGTCTTTTCTTGGCGAGCTTTGCGTCTTTGCGAGAGAAAAACCCTTCCTAAATCTTGGTCTGAGGCTCAGCCTCGCTAGTAATTGCTCTATCAAGACTCTCCTATCATTTTGTGTACAGTACTTACCGCTCTTGATGGAAATGAGATGAAGAAAGATAAGCACCTGGGAATTATATTACTATTTGCAAGGGAATTAACTTCTTCTTCATTATGCAAGAGGGTGAAGAGTTTATACTTAAGTATCAAAAGGCAAGATTATCCATGATATTTTCATTATTTATGGCGGGTGAGACCCAGCAGAAACAGGATATAATGAGCGATACAGGCAGGAATACCATCACACTCGGGCAACAACAGACAACACTCGGTGGGATGCAGGTTACCGCTGGATGGGTTCACCCTTAACGACCACTCAGATGCCCTGTATATTTTTGAGGATCGCCATGCTTGATGCCTAATGGCTTTTGGTACTCTCAGGATCATATCCGACCTCCAGTGCCGACATATATAAATACTGCCGTTGTGGCTTGTTAAACCATCGGCTCCATTTCCACTCAAAAGAGTTACAGAGCAATAACCCATTAATCCCGGATGCAAGGTGTACGGATATGATTACAGAGGCAAGCTGGCATATCGGCCAGTTGGTTCAACACAAACTGTTCAACTATCGTGGCGTGATCTACGATGTCGACCCGGTTTTCATGCTCACCGATGAGTGGTACGAAGCGGTCGCAAAAAGCCGCCCACCCAAGGATGAGCCCTGGTATCGTGTCCTGGTGAGCGACTCGGATCAGGAAACCTATGTGGCACAGAGAAACCTGGAGGCTGACAGCTCGGGTGAAGCCATCAACCATCCGGCTGTTGATGAGCATTTTTCCGGCTTCAATAACGGCCTGTATCTGCTCGGCCAGACAAACTGAGGGATCTAGCCCAACTGCTGCTTGATTCTATCCGCCACCCTGAAAGCATTGGCGTAGATGGTCCATGTGTAGGGCACACTGCCCCCGGTGGGCATAAACGAGGCATCTGAAACGAACAGGTTCTCCGCTCCCCAGACCCGGCAATCGGGATCGAGTACCGAGGTCTTCGGATCCTTGCCGAAGCGGCAACCCCCAGCCACCAGGTTGGGCGGCGGTGAGGCGTTGACACTGGAGCTGACCCAATCGAGGCCCATGGTGCGCAGCACCTGCTCGCCCTTCTGCGCCAGATAACGACCCACCTTGAGATCATGCGGATGGGCGCCCAGCCGCACCCGAGCCACCGGTGAACCCCACTTGTCCTTCACCGCGGGATCGAGACTGACAAAACAGTCGTCGGTGGGCAGCCAGTCGTTGAACACCTCAAACAGCAGCTTGCGGTCCTCACTGAACCATTTCTCCAGTTTGCGCTTCAACGGCTTGCCCCAGATCAGCTCGTCATTCTCCCAACGCAGGCCATTGGCCAGTGGAATCGGATTGGGATGAGAGAAGAGAAACTCGACAGTACCGCCCTTTACCGGGTCTTTACCGAATGCCTTGTCTTTGATGGTATACCAGTCCTGCAAAGCGCGATTCACGAAGGGCCCGAGAGCGCGCACCTGCGCCGCCTTCTCCGAGGTCATTTTTGCATAGGTGAAATAGCCGCTGCCGGAACCGCCGGCGGAGAAGACCAGATTACGACCCAGCTGGCCATGCCGGTTGCCCAGACCCTGTGGATGGGCCGGTCCCGGACTGGCGAGCAGCAGCCTTGAGCTCTCGATCGCCTGACAAGCCACCACGAAGATACGCGCGCTGACACGCTTGCTCTTGCCTTGCCCATCGTAGTATTCAGCCTGCACGACCTTGCCCTTCGCGTCACTATGCAACCGATAGACCTTGGCGTTGGGTCGCAGGTCACAACGCCCGGTAGCCAGGGCAGGCTCGATCAGAGCGGCCCGGGAACTCCCTTTGGCGCCAGTGGAGCAGCCGTAGCTGCCGCAGTATCCGGAATAGGAACAACTCCCGCGTCCCTTGTCAGTGACCGGTAGAATCGCACGCGGCACAGGTATGGAATTAAAGCCCAATTCACGGCAGGCGCTGTCTATCCAAGCTGATGCGGGATGCTCCGCAGTGGGGGGGTAAGGAAAATCTGCCGTGGATCGTGGCTCTGCATTGGGATGCCGGGTGACCCTGCCCGAAACCCCCACTACCTGTTCCACCTTCGTGTAGTAGGGCTCCAGATCAGCATAACTGATCGGCCAGTCGGCCCGATTGGCTCCCTCGATGGGACCGAATTCCGACAGCAGCCGGAAGTCCTGGGGCTTGAGGCGATGGAAGAACCCGGACATCAAGTTGCTCGAGCCACCCACCATGTTGCCGTTCCAGAAATCCCGCTTGGATTCAGCGGTAGGCGTACCTTTCCAGCCTTTGTCACCGTCGGACTCTTCCAGGACGTGCTGCTCGTCCTTCAGGTTTGGCGTGTAGTGGCTGCGCCGGCAGCAAGCCAACTCATCCTTGCTGAAATCAGTCTGCTTGAACCACGGCCCCTTCTCCAGCACCACCACCGAGTAACCGGCCTGGGTCAGGCTCCAGACCGCCGATCCTCCACCAGCACCACTGCCAATCACACAGACATCGAAATCGGTTTCCATCAAACGGCTCTGTACCTGTTTTTTTCAGTGGGACGCGGGAAGCCGGGCCTATGTCCCAGCCAGCGCCAGCCGACGGCATCTGGATTGCCTCCATACACGGGATCGGTCAGCAGGGCCTCGAAAATATACAGCAGCAGGGTCGACAACCAGTTCTCCCCGGCATCGCTCTGTGCAATCTTCTTCAGCATTGCAGCCTGCTGCTCGGTTGACAGCTTGAGAAAGCCGCTGTCATGCGCCTGCCGGGACATGTCCTCGAGCCAATCCACACCGCGCAGGATGAAGCGTCGCTCTTCAGCATCCACCCCGGCATCGCCCACCACCCATTTCAGATAGTTCAGGGCATTGAGTTCCCGGGCTCCAGGGGCATCGGGTTCACTGGGGAAGAGCTGATCCTGCACGGCCTCGAGGATCTGCCAGTGGCGCTGGGGCGAAGCAGTTTCCCCATCCGCCCGGATCGACAAGGGCATCAGCGCGGCCAATGACCCGCCGGCCAAACCCAGCAGAAATCGCCGCCGGGAGAGGGTTTCCTGACGCCATGCATCGATAAAACTGTTAACCCTGTGTTCATCATTGGTTTTACGAACGGTCATGCAAAATAGACTACGATGTGGTATTAAGGTTCGCAAGTGGATAAATAAGCCACATGTTCGAATGAATTTTTTACTTTAAGCAGTTGTCTATTTGCAGACAGAATAATTTCAACGGAGAATCCGATATGTCTCGTACCCTTACACGTCGTCCTATCGCTACCGGTGCAGCGATCGCTTTTTTTGCCCTGACCCTGGCCAGCGCCAGCGCCCTGGCCTGCAAGAACAACCCATTCAATGCAGCACAGGCCGATGACGACAATCTGCCCCTGATTGCCTCGAACGAGACCGGCAAATGCGGCGGTGACATGTCCAAAGAGGGCAAGCCCGGTGAAGCGATGCAGTGCGGCGACGGCAAGTGCGGCAGCAACATGTCCACCAGCGGTAAACCAGCCGCTGAAGGCGAGGCGGCAGAGGGCAAGAAGTGTGAAGGCAGCATGCCGAAAGACGGCAAACCTTCCGGAGAAGCCATGCAGTGCGGCGCTGGTAAATGTGGTGGCAAATAACACCAGCCCAGGAATAATTCTCCTGACTTGGTAACAACATAACGATGCAACGGCAGAACAATCAGCAGCAACACCGGACCCGGCATCTGGCCTGGATCTTGTCGTTGTTGCTGTTTCTGTCGCCATTGCTCACCCAAGCTCAGTGGGCAAATCCTACCGCTCCCTCCAATACCTCCAATGTTGAAATGCCCTGCCACCAGGCAGTAAGCAGCAACCCGCAAAATGAGAACTGCAACCATTGCAGCGACACACAGCAATCACTGACCTGTGACTGCTGCGAGACTGCAGTGCCCCTGAGTCTGAGCATGGGGCAAGGCACATTCACCCCAGTCCTGTTCCACACAGAACTGCAGATTCTGCCTTATGATCTTGAATTTCCTGATCCTCCGCCCGGTTCCCTCTACCGCCCCCCGATACAACGCCTGATCTGACCTTTTACACCGCCGCGACCGATTTTTGGGTCGTGGTTGTCTGTCATTTCAGGAGTTTTCGTTATGTTCGTCTTTTTAGTTTGCCGGCCCAGTCGGGTCCTCATCTGTGGTTTGCTGGTCCTTCTCGCGCTTACCGGTTGCGAACGCGAGGCGCCTCAACCCACCCCTTCAGAATCTTTCGAGGAGGCCTTGACCGACTCGATTGATGAGCATACGCGAAAACACCTTGATCCCAAATATGTCTGCCCCATGCATCCGCAGATCGTTAAGGGCGAGCCGGGAAACTGCCCAATCTGCGGCATGGAACTGGTAGCGAAAATGGTTGAAGCCGCAGACGACGGACGACCAGCAATCGAGGTCTCCCATGCCGTGGTTCAAAACATGGGCATCCGCACCGACCGGGTCAAGCGCGATACCCTGTGGAAATACATCCAGACCGTCGGCCGGGTCGACTACGACGAGACACGCCTGGTGCATGTGCATCCACGCACCGAAGGCTGGCTCGAAAGGCTCAATCTGCGGGCCGAAGGAGACCCGGTTAAACGCGGTGAATTGCTGGGCCAGCTCTACTCCCCGGAGATCTTGAGCGCCCAGGTTGATTTTCTTATCGCCCTGGATCAGAAGGGAAGCAAGAGAAACCTTGAGAATGCCCGCAACCGGCTGCGTCTACTGGGAGTGACCGAGGGCACCATCAACCGCATCCAGAAAAACCGTAAGAGCCAGAATACCGTCCCGGTCTATGCCCCGGCCAAGGGCATCATGGCCCAGTTACAGGCCCGTGAGGGTATGTATGTGAAACCGGAGATGGAGATCTTCACGATTGTCGACCCTTCCGTCATGTGGGTGCTGGTGGACGTCTTCGAATACCAGATCGACTGGCTCCAGGAGGGCCTGTCGACTGAGATGAAAGTCCCCGCCTATCCCGGCCGCAGTTGGGAAGGCAAGGTCGACTACATCTATCCAGATCTCGATCCCCGGGCGCGCACTCTGCGGGTGCGCCTGGCCTTTGACAACTCTGACGGCAAGCTCAAGGCCAACATGTTCGCCAAGGTGGTGATCTATGGCGGGCCGAAACATAACGTCTTGTTGATCCCAGCCGATGCCCTGATCGAGACCGGCGAACGTTCTACGGTAGTCAAGGCGCTTGGCGATGGGCATTTTCAGCCAGTGGATGTGGTGACCGGCGCAACGCGGGCCGGCCGGGTGGAGATCCTCAGCGGGCTGGATGAAGGTGACGAAGTGGTGATCTCAGGGCAGTTTCTGATCGACTCGGAATCGAGTCTGCAAGCCAGCTTTCTGCGCATGGAGGAGTGAGTCATGTTGCAGAAACTTATCGTCTGGTCGATACACAACCGCTTCCTGGTGCTGGTCGCGACTCTGGTCATCACCGGCTGGGGCTGGGTCTCCCTGCAAAAAACCCCGCTGGATGCGATTCCCGATCTGTCGGATGTACAGGTCATCATCCGCACCAGCTTTCCCGGTCAGTCGCCCCGGGTGGTCGAGGAGCAGGTGACCTACCCGATCACCACCACCATGCTCTCAGTACCGGGAGCGGAGGTAGTGCGTGGTTACTCCTTCTTCGGCGACTCCTTTGTCTACGTCATCTTCAAGGACGGCACCGATCTCTACTGGGCGCGCTCCAGGGTGCTCGAATACCTGAATCAGGCCAGTTCGATTCTGCCCGCCGGGGTGCAGCCCAATCTGGGGCCGGATGCCACCGGTGTCGGCTGGGTCTACAGCTACGCCCTGGTGGATCGCACCGGGCAGCACGATCTGGCGCAGCTCAGGAGTCTGCAGGACTGGTTCCTCAAGTTCGAACTGCAGACTGTGCCGGGGGTCTCCGAGGTGGCGACGGTGGGCGGTATGGTGCGTCAGTATCAGGTGGTGATCGATCCGGAGAAGCTGCGCGCCTACGGCATCTCCCTGATGAAGGTCTCGAAGGCCATCCGCGACGCCAACCAGGAGGTCGGCGGCTCGGTCATCGAACTGGCGGAAGCGGAGTATATGGTCAGGACCCGGGGTTACCTGAAGGGCATCGAGGACCTGCAGGCGATCACCATCGATGTCACCCAGCAGGGTACCCCCGTGCTGCTGCGGGACCTGGCGCGTATCCAGGTGGGGCCGGAGATGCGCCGGGTAGTGGCGGATCTGGATGGTGAGGGCGAGGTCGCCGGCGGTATCGTGGTGATGCGCTACGGTGAGAATGCCCTGGCGACCATCCAGCGCGTCAAGTCCAAGATCGCCACCCTGAAGCAGGGCCTGCCGGATGGGGTGGAGATCATCGAGACCTATGACCGCTCGGCCCTTATCGAGCGGGCGGTGAACAATCTCGAGGAGAAGCTGATCGAGGAGTTCATCGTCGTGGCCCTGGTCTGCCTGGTCTTCCTGTTTCACCTGCGCTCCGCCTTCGTCGCCATCGTCACCCTGCCGCTGGGTATTCTGGCCTCCTTCATCGTCATGCAGCAGCAGGGCATCAACGCCAATATCATGTCTCTGGGAGGGATCGCCATCGCTATCGGCGCCATGGTGGATGCGGCTATCGTGATGATCGAGAATGCCCACAAGCATCTGGAGCGTTACAAGCAGGCCTACGGCCACTCGCCTGCCGGGGTCGAGCACTGGAATACCGTGACCAAGGCCGCCGGCGAGGTCGGTCCGGCGCTGTTCTATTCCCTGCTGATCATCACCCTGAGCTTTCTCCCGGTGTTTACCCTTGAAGCCCAGGAGGGCCGGCTGTTTTCGCCCCTCGCCTTCACCAAGACCTATGCCATGGCGGCTTCGGCAGGCCTGGCGGTCACCCTGGTGCCGGTGCTCATGGGCTACTTCATCCGCGGGCGCATCCCGGCGGAAAAGACCAACCCGCTCAACCGTCTGCTGATCTGGATCTACCGGCCACTGCTGAAACTGGTGATGCGCTGGCCGCGTTTTACCTTGCTCAACTCCCTGCTGCTGGTGTTGAGTCTGGTGATTCCCATTGCAGGTATCAGCGGCTTTCTAAGCCCATTGAAATGGCCGTTCCAAATCATCCAGACTGTCACTGGCGAGGAGCAGAGCGCCATCCAGCAGGTTGAATCGGCACAGAAGGAATGGGTAAAAGCCTGGCGACACAGCTTTTCAGATCTACCCTGGCTGGCGCGCTTTGCCGATGGGCTGGGTTCGGAATTCATGCCGGAGTTGGACGAAGGAGACCTGATGTATATGCCCACCACCCTGCCCGGCCTCTCCATCGGCAAGGCCCAGGAGCTGTTGCAACAAACCGACCGGCTGATCAAAACGATTCCGGAGGTCAAACAGGTATTCGGCAAGGTCGGGCGCGCCAACACCGCCACCGACCCTGCGCCTCTGACCATGATCGAGACCCTGATCCAGCTCAAGCCAAAAGAGGCATGGCGGCCCGGCATGACGCTGCAGAAGCTGATTCTGGAACTCGATGCCACGGTTAATTTCCCCGGCGTGACCAACGCCTGGGTGATGCCGATCAAGACCCGCATCGATATGCTGGCCACCGGCATCAAGACCCCAGTGGGGATAAAGGTGTCCGGGCCTGACCTGAAGGTCATCGAACAGATCGGACAGCAGATTGAAAAGGCGGTGAAGTCGGTACCCGGCACCACCTCGGCCTACTCCGAACGCGTTGCCGGTGGACGCTACATCGACATAATCCCAGACCGTATGGCAGCCGCCCGCTATGGACTCAACATAACCGACATCAACCAGGTGATCGCCGCAGCGGTGGGGGGCATCAACATCACCCGCACCGTGGAAGGACTGGAGCGCTACCCGGTCAATCTGCGCTTTCCCCGTGAACAACGCAATGATCTGGAGAAACTACGCGCCCTGCCGCTGGTCACCCCCACCGGCGCACAGATCCCGCTGGCGCAGATTGCTGAGATCAAGATTGTCGACGGCGCTCCCATGTTGAAGAGCGAGAACGGCCGCCTGAACGGCTGGACCTTTGTCGACATCCGGGATTCGGATCTCGGCAGCTATGTCGCCCAGGCCCAGCAGGCGGTGCGTGAGCAGGTCAAGTTGCCGCAAGGTTACGCCATCACCTGGTCGGGCCAGTACGAATATATGCTGCGCGCCCAGGAGCGGCTCTCGCAGGTCATCCCGCTGACCCTGGTGATCATCTTCGTGCTGCTCTATCTGGCCTTCCGCCATGCCGGTGAAGCGACCATGGTGATGATGTCCCTGCCCTTCGCCCTGGTTGGCGGCTTCTGGCTGATCTTTCTGCTCGACTACAACTTGTCGGTCGCGGTGGGCGTGGGCTTTATCGCCCTTGCTGGGGTGGCCGCTGAGTTCGGCGTGGTGATGCTGGTCTATCTGGATAATGCCCTGCGAGAGCGGGAACGCACCGAAGAGGTGACAGAAAAGATATTGCGGGAAGCCATCATGGAGGGCGCCGTGTTACGGGTACGCCCCAAGGCGATGACCGTGGCGGTGATCGTCGCCGGACTGATCCCGATCTTCCTCAGTGAGGGCACCGGCTCGGAAGTGATGAGCCGGATCGCCGCCCCCATGATCGGAGGCATGATCACCGCTCCGCTGTTGTCGTTGTTTGTAATCCCAGTGATCTACTACATGTGGAAGGTGAGGGTTCTGAGGGGAGAGGCATGATTCGTGTCCTCTTCCGCATGGCAATAGTGGAGTTTAAGTTTGTGGTGATATGAGAACATGAGTATCGCACAAGATTTGGGTGTTGTTCCAATAAACATCCCCGCCGCAAGCGGGAACTTCGATGGCGAACTTCGGTATCGATGGGGTCAGTCTCCAATACCGCTACCAGTCACATAACGCATAGACGAATCACCCTGTTATATATTGGTTGCGCGGCTTATTCATCAGCGGAAATGGCTTGGGCCTCCGC
>JBDLIT010000140.1:0-10626 GCA_039714735.1 Pseudomonadota bacterium | reverse complement strand
AGGAAGCGTGAAACCAGGAAGGCCAGGGTTGCCCCGATGGTCGAGGCGAAGGAGACGATCAGGCTACCCCAGAGCAGACCAAAGATAGCGCCCCCGGTCAGGGTCATGATGGCCGCGCCGGGCAGGGAGAGGGCCGTGACCGCGATATAGATCAGCAGGAAAACGGCGATAGCGAGCAGGGGGTTGGCCGAGCGCCAGGCCTCGATGGCCGTCTGTTGGCTCTTGAAGTGGTCGAGACTGAGAAAGCTGCCCAGATCGAAGGCGAAATAGGCGCCGATGAGAGCAAGTATCGACAGGGCGAGCAGCAGGCGTGGCAGGTTCTTCACGTTAATTTCTCCAGATGTGTTTGCTTTGGATTGTTTACGCTTAGTCGACGATTGACAGGAATCCTTACAGCGCAAGGGCGAGTCCTCTACAACGGATAACCCAAGAGGCATTTTCGAGCTGCCCTGTTGGGTGAAAATCCCATGAGGTTGGAACCCCGATCGAAGGCGAGGAAAATCCTCGCTCCTTTTTTGTGCATGATGAATGCTTCCAAAAGTGGCTACAAAAGGCGCCTGCTTCGCAAGCCAAACAAACCCCATTACATAAGTGGATATTAATCTGCAATGACTATTCAGGATCACCATCCTTAAGTTTAGTTACGAGTTATTACAGATCGTATCTGTCTGTTTCAGATGCCATTTAATAGGGATATTTCATGTTATTCTTATATTGGTAATTGAGCCAATACATGGATCTGTGAGGAGGGTTATTATGAAAGCATCTATCGTTTCAACTATCACCGCATTGAGTATCGGTCTAGCCGGCAGCGTTTTCGCGGGACAGACCGATGTCCAGGTTTCGCCTAGTGTGATCAATCTTTCAGCAGACGGCGTTACGACGGTGACGATTCATACCTTGGAAGATTATGGCGATTGTGAACTGGCAAATGTCACTCTGAGAGTGGCTGCAGAGGATGCAGACAATTTGGATTTTGAGCACGAATTTCTGAACGTGGATGGAATATTGTCTACCTCACCTGATAGCCTTGGCAACATCGTTATAAAGATCAATGCGTGGGATGACATGATTAATAGCGAAGAGGTACCTGTCGGTGATGCTTCATTTGTCATATCAGGGACATGTGAAGACGAACCATTCCTGGGCATGGATGATGCCGTTATCATTGACAACGATAAGAGGTAAGGAGACGGAGCTTAGTAAGACGAGCAGCAATGTGAGTTGCTGACGAGAGTTGAATAAGGGCTCGCTTGAGAAGGGTTCTTTTCATCTTCTATTTTGCCCGATAGACCTCCGTCTCAGGGTGGAATCCATACCAGGCGAACCAGTAGCCAATGATAGCCGGCAGTTCCCTGCCTTTTTCGTCGATAGCCCGCGCGGTCTGATGTGCCGCATCGTAGCGGATCTCGATGTTCCTGCCGGCAATAGGCTCCCGCACTCTCCCTCCGCTCTTGGCCAGTTCGGCAAAGGGGTAGGCCCTGTACTGACCGTCGATCTTCAGACCGAGGATACGTTCCTTCGGATGATAACCCTGGGCACGGAATTTCACCGGAAAATATAGCTTGCGGCTGCTCTCGTAGCCCGCATAGGGTGAGCGGTCATAGTCTCGAGAGAACCCGGTATCCCGCGACAATACCAGGGTCTCCGGGTGACGCTGCCGCCAGTCCGACCAGCTGGTATGGCTCATGGCGATGGCCAGCAGGCGGTCTCCCTTGTGTGTTCCGCTGATGGCCTGAGCCATGATCTGCGACCAGAGCGATTCGGTCTGCCGGTCGTAGAGCAGCATGTCGCTGTTGTAGAGCAAGCCGGAGACGCCAAACGTAAGAGGGCCATTGGTCGTCTCCGAAAGAAACGCCATCCCGGTACCGCAAAGCGGACAGTAGGTGATGACCACTCTTTCGTCGTCGAAGCGGTCGTTGACGATCTCATGCCAGTTCATGATGGAGAGGGGGTAGGCCTTGCTCACCCCATTGCGCACCACGCCCAGGACCCGGTCATCCTCGGCAATAAAACCCGCCGCGGAGGCCGCAACGAACCGGGGGCGGTCGATTGCGGGAATGCCGTCCCGTGGCGGGCCGCCGGGCAGCACCTCATCGATGGGAATCAGGGCGTCCGTCAGATCGAAACCGTTCTTCGACGTTGCCGCGTCCGCCAGGTCAAATAAAATACCTGCCAGCAGAACGGCTGAAAGGCCTTGTTGCAGTCTGTTCATGTGAAAAACCTCATTTGCTGGCGCTAGATGGAGATATGTCGTGGTTTTAGGCGTTTCCTTACAATAAATTTCGATGTCGGGAATAGGGCAGTCGGTTGTAGCTGGCTACCAGTTGAATCTGATCGAGTAGCTGGTGCGCTAACAACTTCAGGTGAAAGGGAAGACGATGGCATTAAATTGAACCTAGAATCTGCAGTTGGACGGGGTAGAGTGTGCGTTTTTGGGGGTGCAGGTCGAGGCGTAACGACGCGGAATAGTTATTCTATTCCAAGGAGTTGCAACGAAGATGCCCCACATGGATGTGGGAAATGCCGGTTCCGTCTGGAACATGAACCGGCCATGTGCCGCCAAAAATGTGCAATCTACCTCGTAGCGTGGTTCACCCAGTGGGTGAGTCGGCCTATCGAACAAAATACACATGAATTCAACTCGTTAATAGTAGAATGGAACGGTCAACTGCAGAATCTAGGTTGAATTGACAATGAGTACGCCTTCAATGTGATACTGCCGGTAACAACTCATCCAATTGAGACGATTGTGCGCCCAAGTCATAGAGCTCGAAAGCTTGTCTATCTGATAACCATCTGCACCCTGTTGGTTACTTCCAGCGTTACGCATTCGCTTGCCGGGGAAGACAGCTTCGCAGATTGGATCATTGCGATGAAACAAGCACCGCGAGGGCCGTTTAAACGAATTCGCTGGTTCTGCGCCGATGGCAAAGTATTACCTCCAAAGCCAAATGCCTGCCGGCCCCATGGGGGTGGTGTGCAGCACGGGGAGTGGACGGAGCAGGTCAAGCAATTACGGGCTGGCGGCTACTCTGTGGCCAATATCCTCGCCGGGATAGACCTGGATGCCTTCCTGCAAAATCCAGATGCCAATACCGTCTTCAACCAGATACTTATCGAGCAATTTCTGATCCAGCTGGATGATGGCTGGATATGGCGCAAGGCGAGATTCTATCGAGGCGCACTGCAGGAAGAAGGTGAGCGCGCCGGCGCAAAGCGCTTGCTGTCGGGTCTGCTGTCAGATCCACAGTGGTTGTCCCGGCATTTCACTGTCCTGCGTACGGGCGCTAACCTCCTGCGTCACGGCAGCGAGACCTTGTCCGTCAACCAGGTGCGTGAGCGCTCTTCGGCGCTGGCAAACCTGGACCCTGGGTTCAAACCTCTGCGCAATAAGATCCATGTGCTTCCTGAAGCAGGGGATGCAGATCGGGTGCGGAACTATGCCCGTAACCTCGATAATGTAGAGCACAACCGATATACAGAACTGGCAGACCTCATTGAGCGTCTTTATACAGAAGATCGGGTTGCGGAGAAAATACGCCGCCTGCCGAGTGGCAACCAGATGATCGCGAAGCTGGCGCGCACTGGTGCGGCGCGGCTGATGGCTGCGGATACGCCGCAGGCTCGTTTTGCAATCAGTGCCGATTTGATGGCAGGGATACGCGAACTCATCTCAGACCCAATCTCGCCCGCACAGCGTCTCGCAATGCTGGATGTCAGCCTGGCGCTTGAAGCGACCCATTTCACGGTCGCCACTGAACTTCGTAAACGCATGGACAGTGCTTCCCGCCGGCGGCAACTCGACTGGCTTCGCAGTGCGATTCAGGCGATCTATGGTGCAGGGCTGGTCAGCCAGCGGCAACGCAAGGCATTGGACGTGTCCTTGGCGCGACTGAAAGGCAAGGCAGTAGATATTCAAACCTATCATACGGAACTCAACTATCTGAGCCTGTTGCCGGAATGGTCGCAACGGCAGCTTGGTTTCCATTTCGGCGTCTCGATGCGCCGGCTTGCTGTTATTGAGCCTCAAGCCGGCCTGTTTATCCAGTCCCAGCTGCGCGCCAGTCCCCTGTTGTTCTTTACACAGGTGCTTGATGGATTGTTGAAGGATGCCAATCGGCTTGCCGGTGTACGCAAGGAGCTGTTTGGTGCGGAAATAGGCAGTGGGTTGCGGGGGCTCAACCCAGGTCTGGCCCGGGGCATTCTTCACTCCACTGGAATTGAAGACGGCCAGCGCCTTGATCCCCAAGGTATCTATCTGCTGCCGGAGACCCGTTCTCAGCTCCTTCCGGTTGCCGGTATGCTGACCGCCGGAACGGGCAATCGTCTCTCCCATGTACAGTTACTGGCGCGCAATCTGGGTATCCCCAACGTGGCTGTGGATGAGACATTGATCCCTCGGCTGCGCGAAGCCAATGGACGGCAGGTCATGCTGGCGGTGTCCGCGAGCGGGTCTGTGCGCCTGCAGGAAATCAGTGATGCAGCTCTGAAGGAGGTTGAACCCGAGGTGCTGATCCATCCCGATCTGGATAAGCTCGATCTTGACAGACAGATGTTGCTTACCCTGAGCGGACTCACAGCGGATGACTCAGGCCGGGTGGTCGGTCCAAAAGCGGCCAAACTGGGTGAACTCAAACAGCAGTTTCCAGACGCCGTGGCAGACGGCCTGGTGATTCCCTTTGGGGTGTTCCGTCAACTGCTGGATCAGCCGTTTGAGGGCACCGGCAGATCTGTGTTCGAATGGATGAAGCATGAGTACCAACGCCTGGCTGCATTGCCCGCAGGCTCCCGGAAACAAAAACAGGAGACCGAGGCCTTCCGTAGCCGTCTGTACGACTGGATCATTCATGCGGATACGGGTGACGACTTCCGTGAGGAGCTGGATAAAGCCATGCGTCAGGTGTTCGGCCCTGATGGCAGCTATGGGGTATTCGTGCGCAGCGATACCAACGTCGAAGACCTGCCGGGCTTCAGCGGCGCCGGGCTGAATCTCACTATTCCCAACGTGGTGGGTTTCGATCAAGTCATGACAGCGATTTCTCAGGTCTGGGCTTCACCGTTCACGACGCGCGCCTTTGCCTGGCGTCAGGCTCGCATGGAACAACCGGAGCATGTCTATCCGGCGATACTGCTGATGCGTAGCGTAGCGGTGGAAAAATCCGGTGTCATGGTCACCCAGGACATTGATAATGGAGATCGCCGCAGGCTGTCGGTAGCCGTCAATGAAGGAGTAGGCGGCGCCGTTGACGGTCAGGCCGCGGAGTCCCTGCGCATCGGCCTGGACAACGGCGAGATAAGACTCATGGCGCAGGCAACGGCCACCCATCGGCGGGTCATCGAGGCCAGCGGGGGAATCCGCGAGTTGCCTGTGAGCGGTGCGGACCGGGTGCTCACCGATGGGGAGATTGAACAACTGGTGGAACTTACCCAACGGTTGCCCATCACCCTGGATGACGCTGAACTGCCGGCGCCCGCCGATATAGAGTTTGGTTTTCTGCATGGTCGGCTGAAACTATTTCAGATCCGGCCTTATCTCGAAAGCTCCAGTGCGCGTAACAGTCAAACTCTCATTGACCTGGATGCTGGGATTGAAGACCTGCAGAGTGTACTGGTTGAGCTCGATCTACCGCCCGGGGGTGGGCTGTGAAAGTCGTTATTATGCAGTGTCTGGTTCTCCTCTTCCTGCCGCTGATGAGCCAAGGCTATCCATTGTACGGCAGTGAGGAGCTGGGCATCCGGCGCCTGGAAGCTGCGCGCCTTGCTCACGAGGGGGCAATTCGTGGTTCCCGGCGACCTGCGGGAGAACTGCTCTCCCGGGATCAGGTAGACCTGCGCCTGTTGGCGTACCCGGAGCTGGATCTGCCAACCATCGATGCGAAGTTTAGCGCGCAAATCAGCCGTTTGCTGGGCAAGGAAGCTGAGCATTACAGCCTGTCGCTGCTGGATCTCTCCGATCCGGAGCACCCACGCTATGCCGAGCACAATGGCGCTGCCCGGCGCAATCCGGGCAGCGTAGGCAAGATTATCGCTGCACTGGGGTTTTTTCAGGCCCTGGCGGATGCCTATCCGGATGATCCGGCGCAACGTAGAGCCATTCTGCGCGATACCCGGGTCATAGCGGACGGATTTATCGTTTACGATCACCACAAGGTGCGGCTGTGGAATCCGCGGACCCGCCGACTCAAACGCCGGCCATTGCAGCTGGGGGATGAGGCCAGTCTGTGGGAGTATCTGGACTGGATGCTGTCGGCGAGCTCCAATGCGGCGGCCGCCATGGTGATGCAACAGGCCATGCTGCTGCGCCGGTTTGGCCGTGACTACCCGTTGTCACCGGAAGCGGTGGAGCGTTTCTTCCGTGAGACGCCTCGCAAGGCCCTGGGTGAGCTGTTTATCGCCACCTTCCATGAACCGGTCACACGTAATGGCCTCGATCTGGAGCGGCTGCGTCAGGGCAGTTTCTTTACCCGCGCCGGTAAACGCAAGGTGCCGGGAACCACCAGCCATGCCTCTACCCGGGAAATGCTGCGACTGCTGCTCAGAATGGAGCAGGGACGGCTGGTGGATCTGTTTTCAAGCCGGGAACTGAAACGGCTGCTCTACATGACCGAACGGCGCATCCGCTATGCCTCCGCGCCGGCGCTACGGGATGCGGCGGTCTACTTTAAATCCGGTTCGCTCTACTCATGCAAGCCTGAACCCGGTTTCAAGTGCCGCAAATACATGGGTAATAGGAAAAACTTGATGAATTCAGTGGCTATCGTTGAATCACCCGCCGATCAGCCGCAACTCTATTATATGGCCACCCTGACATCCAATGTACTACGGGAGAACTCAGCAGTGGCGCATCAGACTCTGGCCACGCGCATCCATCGGCTGCTGCAGCGAAATAATCCCGCAAAACGTTGAGTAAGGCCTGTTGGGCCAGCTGGTTTGGGGGAAGAGGACTAATCTCTGTTTGCGACCTGGACGGGTACGATCAGATCATTCAGCGAGGTGATCAAGCGGCTTAGCCACTGGCCTCCCTTGGCATTGTCCGCCAGGGCAACGGCGATGTATTTGTAGTGTCCGTTCTCCACCAGGGCGCTGTCAGCATGCCAGTGCCGCCAGCTGCCGGATTTGCGATATATCTTTGTACCCGGCCGTGCCTTGAGCCCTTTGACGAACTTGTGCGCTACCCCCGGGTTTCCCAACATTGACTTCATCTCTCGGCTGAGGGCGGGGTTCACCAGCTGGCCGGTCTCCAGCAAGTAGTAAAAACGTGCGGCCTGGAGTGCGGTGGCTCCATGTGAAAGATTGTGCAGCGGATCCCGCCGGTAGGCGGGCGACTTGCCGTACTCCTTGCCAATCCAGAGCCCGCCACCCTGTTCCTGGTCGTAGAGCTTGAAGCGCTCGGACTGAAGAATTTCCAGTACCCGCTCTTTCCCCACCTTGTTAAGCATGGCGGTGGCATCTCGATTGGATGAAACCCGCACCATTCGGGTCAGCACCTCCCGGGCTTCCCTGTCCAGCTGGAACGCACCGTTTTCGATGTCCACGAAGGCGCCCAGCAGTATCGCAATCTTGGGCAGACTCGCGGCGTACATCATCCGGTCGCCATTCACCGCCGCCAGGCGGGGGTTGCTCAGATCGGTGATATCGACCAGGGCAACGCTAAGCTTGCCGTTGGCTGCCGCCCGGTCAAGGCCAAGCTGGGAAAGCGCCTGTTCAAGGTCTGTTTGCAGGTTGGAATCGGCACATTCACGGAGCGAAGGGATCGCTTCGGCATCAGTATCGGCAGCCCAGGCAAAGCTGCATCCAAATAGCGCTAGCAGAAGTATAAATAGAGAAGACTTGATAGACATAAGCGCGCCGAAATTAGCATTATTCATTATAAAATACAAGGACTTCCATGGCAGAACTAAGAAGTCATTCCTGCTTCACGGGTAATCGGGCCGTAATTCTGTTTCTGAATTTCTTCCTGATCATTCTGGCCTACTACCAGGTGAAATCCGCCAGCCGCTCTCTGCTGCTCGAATATTGGGGTGCGGACAACTTGCCCTATGTGTGGATCGCATCAGCGCTGGTCCTTGGAAGTTTTATCGGCGTCTATCACCGAATAGTTGAGCGGTTTAGTCGCCTAAGTGTGGTCTTGAGCTCATCTCTGCTGTTTATCATTCTCATGCTCGGCTTTCGTCTGGCCCTCTCGATGATTCCGCAAGCCGCGATTCTGGGTTTCTATGTCTTTGTGGATGTTTTCAGTGTGATCCTGGTCGAACAATTCTGGAGCCTTACCAATGCCGTCAATCAGCGTGGGGATGGTCGGCAGACATACTGGTTCATCTCTTCCGGTGGTCTGGTGGGTGGGATTTTCGGGGGCGCCAGCGCCGCGGCACTGTTGAAATACACCGCCATGACGACCCCTGATCTGTTGCTTTCAAGTGCGCTGATTTTATTGCTCGTCCTGGGATTTAATCTGTTGATGGGACGCTGGGGCCTGTATGCGGAAATTCCCGCGGAACAGCAGACGCCGGTGGCCGAAGGTGGCTGGCGCAGTCTGGTCGGCAACCGTTATCTGTTGCTGATTGCCGCCGCACTGTTGTGTGCCCAATTGGCTCAGCCGCTCGTCGAGTATCAGTTGTTCAAAACCATTGCCGCCAGCTATCCGGTGCTGGACGAGCGCACCCAGTACATATCCGTTTTCTTCAGCGCCCTGGGTTTTGTATCCCTCGGCATCAATTTAGTGCTGACCCCCATCATCCATCGATACATCGGCATAGTCGCGGGGATGGTATTCCAGCCACTGATGCTATGCCTGTTTGCCTCGGGGTTTATGGCCTATCCCACTCTCTGGATAGCCTCTGCGATGAAAATCAGTGACCGTGGACTGTTTTATTCCATCAATCGGGCATCCAAGGAGCAGCTCTATATCCCGATCGATCCGGTTCATACATACCAGGTAAAGGCCTGGATCGATATGTTGGGTTACCGCATGTTCAAGGTGCTCGGTTCGCTGATACTCCTGCTCTTTACCCAGTGGCCGCCCATCGCTTTGAGTCTGGGTGATTTAAGCTGGGTCACGCTTATTGTATGCGCAGTTTGGATTGGGGTGCTCTCAGCTCTGGCAAGAGAATATCGGAGTTCATTCGGTACCCAGATAGTCGTACACCAATAATCTGATGGTTAGAGTCAGGCGACACCAAGCCTCCAGAGTGTAGGCAACCGTGGTGGCTTGAGCGGCTTTGGAAGCTTAGTTGTCGTGACTATGCTTTTTGAGGGCTAGACGGATACGCTCCTGAGCATCGGTGGGAAGCTGCTTGTCCGTGGGCAGCTCACCATGCGCCCAGCCTCGGCGTAACGCTTGGCGCAGCTGGCCCATCTGCTTTTCGAAGAGCCGGCAACTGTCGCACATCCACAGATGCAGGCGCAGGCCTATCCTCTCCCGCAGGCTGAGGTTGCGATCCTGTCCCTCGGAAATCAGGTGGCTTGCATCTTTACAGCTAAGCATTGCGTATATCTCACATCAGGCATGCAGGATTTTTTCCAGACACTGCCGCATGCCCAATCGGGCGCGATGCAGTGTTGTCCAGAGATTGGTCGGTGTAATGGCCAGTTCCTTACACACCTCTTCGGTCTCCATCTCCCATAACTCACGCAACACGAAGAGTCGCGCCATGCGGGGGGAGAGGGCGGTCAGGCACTGTTCGATCAGAGACCAGAACTGGCTGCGGGAAAAGGCCTGCTCTGAATCACCCCAGTCTGCCAGAGGCTCGCTCCAGCGACCATCGCCGGAAAAGCTATCCGCTACCCGTTGCGTCTCTGCTGCCTCCCATGCCTCTTCAGGGGAATCCGGGCTGGGCGCCTCGCGGGACTGGCGGCGGAACTCGTCCATGATTTTGTGCTTGAGAATACCGGTGAGCCAGGTGCGGATGGAGGCGTCTCCCTGATATCGCTCACGCGCTTTGAGGGCAGCCAGCAAGGTCTCCTGCACCAGGTCCTCAGCCCGATGGGTATCGCGCACATGCAGGAAGGCGAAGGAGTAGAGTGCGGAGCCGTGTTCCTCAAGCCATTGTTCTGGTTCTGATATCGACATGCTCTGTCTCAGGCTGGAAAACTGCCTGGAATTCTACCTGCTATTTCTTTACAGGTCAGCCTGATCAAGGGGACATGACTCCACAATCTTCGCTATATTGAAAAGAGGGTTGGTTGGGATCAAAGTGGAATTTTCTGCTGAAACAGGGAGTAGAGCGATGCCTTGGCATTGCTTAATGCCCGACGGAGTGTTGTGGTGACGGATGAGTCCTTCCATGCTGTTTCCCCTTATGCTTGATTCGGCATGAGTGCTCGTTCGATCTCTTCCGCCCCGTCCATGGGTTCGCCTCGTCGCTCCCTGGCCTCCCTGATCAGGCGCAGATTGCGCGCGGTGGTTTCCCCCTCCCAGGTCTCCCGCATGACGGCCAGGGCATCCGCTAGTTCCGATACGGCTTGTTCCTCGTCCTTTGCCAGCACCGCCAGTTCCAGACGGGTGGCATGGTCCCAATAATCGGGCATACCAGCTTCGATGCGGCGCTGCACCGCGTAGCGCACCACCGGCAGCAACTCCAGACGGCGCGGGTCCGGTGGCTCCTTTAGTACCATCAGGGTGAC
>JBDLIT010000139.1:0-10637 GCA_039714735.1 Pseudomonadota bacterium | reverse complement strand
ATTAGGTACAAAGCTCAGCAGACAGCAATGCTTGATTCCTTCCCCTGGAGGGGAAAGGTTAGGATGGGGGTGAAAATGCGGTTGCTGAGCTTTGCACCTTCCAAGTAACAAAATTATAACTTATTGATTTTGTTACTTTCAGATGTGGGCGTGCGGAGCAAGCTGGGGCGCTAATCACCAAAAGAAATGTAGGTTGGGGTGAGGGATAACGAACCCCAACAAAAGTAACCGTTCGGAGATTAAAGATGCATCCAGCGTTCTCGGTGATTTTTTTAACGACCTTGATCGGGGTCGGTCAAGGGCTATTCCTGGCCCTCTACACCGGTCAGCTCTACTCCCTGGCGAATCTTCTGCCACCTCAGAGCAGTGCTTTCTACGCCATGGGGAGCCTGGTCTCACTGGTGCTGCTGATCGGTGGGCTAATCGCCTCTGTTTTTCATCTGGGTCGTCCGGAGCGGGCCTGGCGCGCCGCAAGCCAGTGGCGTACCTCCTGGCTCTCTCGGGAGGTCATCGCACTACCGGTCGCCATGGGATTGATCTTTCTCTATGGCGCCTTTCACTTCTTTGGGCTGACCAAGCCCCTGTTCGTGGTCTCTGATACTCTGCCGGTGGACTTTACCCTGATCATCGGCGCTCTGGGTACCTTGGCCACTTTCGGCCTGTTTCTCTGTACTGCGATGATTTACGCCAGCCTGCACTTCATCAAGGCCTGGCATTCGCCACTGACCGTCGCTAATTTCCTGTTTTTGGGCATAGGATCCGGTTTCATGCTGGCGGCCGCCTTCTCCGCCTATCAGGGCACCAATCTAGTGGCTTTCTACGGAACCTGGGCGGTGATCGCCACCCTGATTGCAGCGTTTAGTCGACTTGCGAGCCTCTACCGTAATGCCCATTTTCAGTGCAAGGTGGATCTGCAGTCGGCCATCGGTGTGCACCATTCCCAATTGAACCAGAAGGCTCAGGGCTTCATGGGTGGGTCTTTTAATACCCGGGAATTTTTTCATGGCAAGTCTGAAGGTTTTCTACGCGGCTTGCGTATCGGTTTTCTGATGATGGTGTTTGTCGCACCGGTGGTCCTTATCCTGTTTTCCTATGCCATGGAGTCAGCCAGGCTGCCTATCGCAGCCTTCGCCATTCAGTATCTGGGACTGCTCCTCGAGCGCTATCACTTCTTCACTGAGGCGAAACATCCACAGAATCTTTACTACCAGAGTATTGCCTGAGCAACGGAGTTGATGATGAAAAGATTTAGCAGCACTTTCATTCTGTTTCTGTTGGCACTGCAGAGTCTTCCGGCCAGCCCGGATGTGCTGGTCCTGGTGCATGGCTATCTGGGCAGTGCGGTGTCCTGGGAGAGCAGTGGGGTCAATACTATTCTGCAACAGCATGGTTGGCAGAGGGCCGGGGTGATCACGCCGGCTGGTCTGGTTCCCGCATCCGGCGTCAAAGCTGAAAAAAAGGTCTACACGGTGGAACTACCTTCCATAGCCCCGATCGCTGTTCAAGCGGACCTGCTCAGCCGACAGATAAGCAGCATACAGTCCATGCATACCGGTGAATCCCTGGTGCTTGTCGGTCACTCAGCCGGTGGTGTGGTAGCACGCATGTCATTGGTGCGTAACGGCGTGTCCAATACCAAGGCGCTGATCACCATTGCCACTCCACATTTGGGTACAGCACGGGCTATCGAAGCCCTCGAGGCCACGGATGATCCCTTTCCTATCAGCATGATAAAGGATTTCTTTGCGGGTGAAACGTACGCTGTAGTGCGTAACTCCTGGGGCGTGCTGCTCGATCTGACCCCTGCGCAACCAGGGACCCTGCTCTATTGGCTCAATCAGCAGCCTCATCCCGATATCAACTATGTGTCGGTGATGCGCCCCGGCCCGGTCGGCCTGGGTGATGAACTGGTGCCCAGCTTCAGCCAGGATATGAATAATGTACATGCCCTGGCAGGCAAATCGCTAACCCATACCTTGCCGGTAAGTCATGCACTGCAACCGGCGGATGGGCTCAAACTGGTGGAGATTTTGAAGACGCTTTGAGGGGAGAGGTGTCAAAACCTGCCTACAGACTCTGACAAGTGGATTGTTTGGGTCAGGCGCTTTTAGTCTCACATGTCCGGGTTTCGTAAACTCCACCCAGGCTACTTGCTGTTTATTTGTTCCTGGATGAGTTGCTGCCACTCTTCTCTGCTGCGGCGGCTGCGACGTTGGGTTTTCATGGGATGCTCCTGGTTATTGCAAGGATAGGAGCAGGTTAGGTGGTAGCGCGGGTGACGGAAAGAACGGTTTAGTTTGAACGGTTACGTCGCTTCAAGGGGCGAAGAATAAAATTCACCACAAATACGTGAAGGATTTTATTAGTGAGTTTGAGTTTTCGGTTTTACCATTCACTGAGAATATAGGGCATCGGGCGCTGATATACGTGGAAGAGTATGGTATTTCGTCGAATATGAGAGCGGGTGATGCCATTATTACCGCCACAGCTGTTGAAAATAATATGATTCTTGTTTCTAGCAACCTAAAAAATTTCAAAGTTGTGAATGAGTTGCAACTCAAGGCATTCCGGCCATGACACACAACAAGGCGCTTAGGTTCCAGAGGTTCTTGGGACACATAGGTTCTTTGGACACGATACTTAATTTATGGAAGCTTTAGATCAATTGAGTATTGTGTCACCAGAATTATTAAGGGCTCTGATCCCTAATCGCGGCTAAGAATTGAGAGAATCATCGCCTGATATTTCGTCCTAACTCAAATAAAATAGGCAACTTTTCCGGCATTTTAGTCTAAAATAGCCAAGTTAAATTTTTTATCTCAACAGAGGAAAGCTATGTGGGTAAGGTGGATTTAGAAGTTCAACTACAAGTTTGGAAAGATCTTGCGGTAAGCAAGCAGGTACTGATGGGTTCTGCTACCGATGCATTAGGCCTGGATCCTGACTGCAGTCCAGGTGAACTTAAAGAGGCCCTTGAGAAGGCCATCAAGCGATCAATTAATGCCGATGTCAATATAAAGAACGCGCAGGGTCAGGCCAATACTGCCGTTGCTGTAATGGAAAAGAAGACAGAGAAAATCCAAAAGGCGATAGAAGTCGCCATGGCAGCTAAGGATGAAATGCAGAATACTTTGGAAAGAGAGCAAGAACAGATGGTTGCAGAACGTGCGGCTAATGCGGAAGAGTTAAAAAAAATCAAAACGCAACTGGCTGATAAACAGAAGGCGCTAAAGGCGATAAACTTGGCACTGGCCGATACGCCTGATAATGTCATCAAGAAGCTCAAAACGCTTAAGAGGCAGAAAATAGATGAAGCTGCTGAGAGAAGGCGGGCGGAAGGTGAGGTTGGTTCGCTAAAAAAGGAGAAACAGCGTCTAGGGAAAGAGTTGGAGGAAGCAAAATCGTCCCAGGAGCAATCTGTTAAGTTGGTAGCGCAGCATCGTGAATTGCACTCGGTTTGTAAATCTCTCCATGAGCAGCTCAAACCACTCATCGAGGAAGGGCAAGAGTTGCCCGAAATACCTAAACAAGATGATGAGTTGCTTGTAGCACTTCAGGCAAGCGAAGAATAAGGTGTGACTCCAACTCCGCTTTGAGTGCGGCTTCCATTAGTTGCCTGATGAGAGGAGTTAGGATGCCATTCTTGCCGATCGATCTTGACGATTCTGCAGGGCAAACACGGCTTTAACAAAATCAAATTGTTTAGACATGTGTTATTCCTGTTTTTAAACATATTATTGAAATGACACGGAATTTCTAACACTCCCGCAGGATAACTTCGAGAGCTATAGTCAAATCTGGTGTGCAGCGGATTCAGGCATGCCCTGCAATTGATCCGGTTCTACACGTTTACCACGCTTGAATTTCACTCCCTCGACCATATCCGCCAGCCGCTTTTAGCCGCTCAGTCGCAGCCACTTTTCTGTGCTGTTGTCATCGGTTTCCAGGCCATGGCAAATCTCGTCCTACGACTGCCACAGTTTAGGGTACACTGCTTTTATCCCTCACCTCAGCTCGTACACCAGAAATCAGCTTAGCTCAAAAGGGGAGAAACTGTGTTGCAGTTGATTAAGTTACTAACGTTTGTACTGGGGATTATGCTTGTCGCCCAGCACTCCCATGCTCGGGAATTGGTCGTGGCGCAGGCCGCCACGCAGCGGGAGACGCTGTCCGGTTTCACCCGCGCACGCACCCATCTGGTATTGTCCTCCGAGGCCTCCGGCAAGGTTTTGCGGGTCAATGCCGATGTGGGAGATGTGATCCCTGCTGATGGGCCTTTTGCCTGTCTCGATCCCACCTATATCGATCTGGAGATTCGCGCCAATCAGACGGAGATGGCGAGTTTACGGGTCGATGCCCGTCACTTTAGCAAACAGGTCAAGCGTTTCAATCAACTGCTGAAACAGAACAGCTCATCCGAGAGCCAGCTGGATGACGCGCAGCACAACCTGGATAAGGCCCTCAGTCAACTGTCCTCGCTGAAGATCCAGGATGAGATCCTGCAGGAGCGTAAACGTCGCTCGTGTGTGGTTGCCCCTGAGGGCTGGCGGGTGGTGAGACGTCATGTGGAGGTGGGGCAGTGGATCAATACCGGCGAGCCGATGGTGGAAGTGGGGGATTTCTCCCGCCTGCTGGTTCCCTTTGCCCTCAGCAGTGATGAGTTCCAGGCCCTGGAGGCCCGAACGGATACCCTGACCCTACGGCTGCCGGAGCAGAATCTGCAGGTGGCCGCCAGGATTGAACGGGTCTCGCCCGCCTTCGATGAGGCCTCCCGCAAGATCTATGTGGAGCTGGAGATCGCCGATGGAGAGATCCAGCCGCGCGGTGGTCTGCGCGCGGAGCTGGGGCTGGATATCCCGCTCCGTTCAGGTGCGGTGCTGCTGCCGGCATCGGCGCTCGCTGAACGCTACGAGGAGCGTTGGCTGACACGTCCCGACGGTGGGCAGATCAGTGTGGTCTACCTGGGCAGTTCCAAGGTGATGGGCAGTGAATGGGTGAGGGTGACCTCTCCGGAAGTTGAGCCCGGTGATCGGTTCCAGCTGACAGAGGAGTAGCACTGCATGGAGTCGGTCGTCGCCTTTTCGCTCAAACAGCGGGTCTTCTACAACCTGATGTTCGTCGTGCTCATGGCGGTGGGTTTCATCTCTCTGTTCTCATTACCGGCGGAGCGCTATCCCAATTTCAGCTTCGGTGAGGTGATCATCTCCACGATCTATCCGGGTGCTTCACCGGCCGAGGTGGAGAGCCTGATTACCCGCAAGATCGAAGCGGCGTTGGAATCGGTGGAGGAGGTGGAGTGGATCAACTCCACCTCCTTCAGCGGCCGCTCCAATATCCGCCTGAAATTTGTCGACGATACCGACTATGAGACCCTCTACAACGAGGTGCGCTTCGAGGTTTTGAACATCATCAACGAGCTGCCGGAGGGGGTCGATCCTCCCAAGCTGCTGATGGCCAAGGTGCAGGACTGGCTGCCGGTGATCATGGTCAATCTGGTAGGCGAGCGGGAGAACCGGGCCCTGGCCCTGATGGCGGAGGAGATGAAGAGCCGCCTGCTGCGCCTGCCTGGCGTGACCGAGGTTCAGCTAACCGGTGAAGACATCCAGGAGTTCCATGTCTATCTCGATCCCGGCAAGCTGCGATCCCTCGGGGTCAGCTTCGATGCGGTCTCGCAAGCGCTGAGTGGCGCCAATGTCTCGATTCCCGCCGGCCGGTTCAACAACGGCAGCGGCGAGTTCCTGGTCAAGGTGGACGAGCGCTATCAGAGTCTGGAGCAGGTGCTCGCCACCGTGGTGCGCAGCGATGCGGATGGCAGTCTGGTGCGGGTGGAGGATCTGATCAGCCGCAGCGGCATGGGCTACCGCGACCCGGTAGTGATCTCCTCGGTGAACGGCAAGCCCTCCCTGGGGTTGAAGATCATCAAGTCGGACGCGGGCAACGCGATGGAGATCCGCGATCAGGTGGTGGCGGTGGTGGAGGAGTTTCGTCTCTCGCTGCAGACCCATGGGGTGGAACTGGTGCTGACCCAGGACTCCACGGTCTACATCGAGGATGGCCTCTCCACCCTGGGCATGAATATGCTGGTGGGTATCTTTCTGGTCTCCCTGATCATCTGGTACTTCATGGGCTTCCGCAATGCCGGACTGGTCACCATCGGCATCCCCTTCTCCTTCATGATCACCATGCTGATCATGTATCTGACCGGCAACAGCCTGAATGAGATCACCCTCTTCTCCTTCGTGCTGGTGACCGGCATCATCGTGGATGATGCCATCGTGGTGACCGAGAACATCTACCGCCATGTGCAGGAGGGTCGGCCGGTGCGGGAGGCGATCATCAAGGGCACCGCCGAGGTGGCGCTGCCGGTGATTTCCGCCACCATGACCACGGTGGCGGCCTTTCTGCCGATGCTGATCATGACCGGCACCACCGGTCAGTTCTTCGCCCTGGTGCCCAAGGCGGTGACCTTTGCCATCGTCGCTTCCCTGGTGGAGTGCCTGCTGATCCTGCCGATCCACTATCTCGATTTCGGTCCGAGGTTGGTCAAGACGGCCTCGGGAGTGGACAGGGACAATCTGCTGTTGCGGGTGATACGCCGCTTCACCAGTCGCCTGCTGACACTGACCATGCGCTTCCGCCTCACTTGTGTGCTGCTGGTGAGCCTGCTGTTTGGCGTTGCGATCATGATTCTTGGGCTCTCCATCAGCGGCAAGGCGCCGTTGATCCACATCCAGTTCTTTCCCGACGACTACAAGCTCTACTATGTGGACGTAGTGGGGCCAAGCAGCATGCCGATCCAGCAGGTCAATGAACGGGTCATGCAGATCGCCGAAGAGATCATGCAGGATGGACCGGGCATGGCCAAAGCGGCCTCCGGATTTGCCGGTATGTATTTCAACGAGGACTACGAACCGGTGTATGGCAATAACTATGGTTCGGTGATGGTGACCATGCCCTCGGCGAAGGAACAGAGCTTCGATGATCCGCTGGCCCATCTGGAGCGGATGCGGGAAAAACTCAAACCGCTGTTTGAAAAGGATGGCTACCAGCTGCATATCCATCCGCAGAATGATGGTCCACCCAGCGGCAAGGACATCAACGTGCGGGTGGTGGGGGCCAATGTGGAGGCGGTCTCCGGGTTGGCCACGGAGTTGCTCGATTTTATGCGACAGAGCCCGCGGATCGGTCCCAATCTAGTGGATCTGGCGGACGACAGGGGACAGCCGAAACGGGTCTTTCGCCTGCAGGTAATGCAGGAGCGGGTGGCGGAGTATGGGCTGGACAACGCCCAGGTGACCCGGCTCGCCGCCAGTGTGCTGGATGGGCGCTATGTAGGGAAATACCGGCATATCGATGAGGAGGTGGATCTGAAGCTCTATATCGATCCCGCGAGCCTGGAGGAGCCGGAGAACGCGCTCTATGTGCCGGTGATCGAGCACGCCGATCGGCCGATCCATCTTGCCGATCTGGTGCGGGTGCGCACCTACAACGAACCGGGTGAGATCAACCGCTACCAGGGCCAGCGGGCGATCAGTTTGAAGGCGAATATCAAGTCGAGGGCGCCCACTTCGACCCCGGCGGTGGTGAATGCGGTGAAGGAATACTATGCCACCATCCGTGACCGTTACCCCGGCGCCACCGTGACCTTCGGTGGCGAGCATGAGGATACCCAGCGCTCCTTTGAGTCGCTGGCCTATGCCTTCATCATCGCGGTGTTGGTGATGTATGTGATCCTGGCCACCCAGTTCCAGTCCTACCTGCAGCCGTTTATCATTCTCTCGGCTATCGTCTTCGCCCTGATCGGCGTGGTGTTCGGCAAGCTGCTGACCCAGTCTCTGTTTACCGTGAACAGCTTTATCGCGGTGATTGGTGTGGCCGGTGTGGTGGTGAACGACGCCCTGGTACTGATCGACTTCATCAACCGGCGCTATCGTGACGGTCTGTCACGAGCCGAGGCGATCAAAGAGGGTGTGCACATCCGCCTGCGGCCGATCCTGCTGACCACGCTGACTACCACCCTGGGCCTGCTGCCCATGGCAGTGGGCTTTCCCAACTACTCACTGGTCTGGGGCACCATGGCCTCTACTTTCGTCACTGGGCTGGCTACCGCCACCTTGCTGACCCTGTTCATCGTGCCGGTGCTGTGGGATCTGCTGCAGGAGTGGCTAGAACGGCGCAAAGGCAGGCAGGGACGATTGCCGGCATGATCCTGGAATCCTCCGTTGATCGCTATCCACTGTGCTAACCTTTTTGAACACATGAGTTTTATCGGTATTAAAGGTATTCACCTATTGGGTGAGCAGCGCTACACCGCGAATGGCGCCCTTCTCGGTGTTCAACCGAGGATTTCAGGTTGATCCAGACTGGGGTGGCCTGCTTATGAAGCGCCTTGACCGTCTCCTGCTCATCCGTCCAAATTTTGGCGACTTCCGTTCCAGGGATGCCATGGAGCCTCTGGTGGCGGGCCTGCTCAAGGCCCTGACGCCCCCGCATGTACAGTTCGAGTTCGTGGACGAACGGCTGGAATCAGTAGATCTCGAGGCGCAAGCCGACCTGGTCGCCTTCACGGTGGAGACCTTCACCGCCCGCCGAGCCTATGAGCTTGCCGACAGATTTCGCCGGCGCGGCATCCCTGTGGTGATGGGAGGCTATCACCCCAGCTTTTGTCCTGATGAAGCACTGGAGCATGCCGACGCCGTGGTTGTCGGCGATGCGGAAATTACCTGGCCGCGATTGCTCGATGACTTCCTGGCGGGTCGGCTGCAATGCCTTTACCGCGATCCGGGTACAGGGCCTGTTCTGCATATCCCACCGGATCGAAGCGCCTGTGCCGGCAAGCGCTACGCCCCCATTTCACTTGTACAACATAGTCGTGGTTGCCGTTTTAGCTGTGATTTCTGCTCCATCCGTGCGTTCTATGGAGAGCGTCAGGCTGCATATCCCATCGAACAGACCTTGTCCGAGTTTTCATCCGCCCGGCATCGACGTATCTTCTTTGTGGATGACAATCTGTTCAATTCCCGCAGACAGCTCGTCTCCCTGCTCGAGGCCCTGATTCAACACAACCGCAGTTTACCTCTGCTGCATCGCAAGCAATGGTGTTGTCAGATCAGTCTGGACCTGTGCCGGGACGAGACTCTGCTCGATCTGCTGATGGAGAGTGGCTGCTTCCTGGTCTTGGTCGGTTTTGAATCCCTGCGGCGCGGCAATCTGCAAGAGATGGGGAAGGGCTGGAATCGTGGACAGCAGGTCTATGAACAGGCGATAGACAGATTGCACAAACGAGGCATTTTGGTCTACGGCACCTTCGTCTTCGGCTATGCTGAGGACAGTTACGCCGGTTTCGCCGAGACGTTGGATTTTGCCCGCTCACAGCATTTGTGTATCGCCAACTTCAATCCGCTCACCCCCACACCGGGCAGTCCGCTCTATGCGCGCCTGCGACAGGAGGGCCGATTGTTGCATGATCGCTGGTGGCTGGACCCCGGTTACCGTTATGGTCAAGCCACTTTCCGGCCGCGGGGCATGTCTCCGGATGAGCTGGAGCAGGGATGTTTCGAGGCCCGTCAGGGTTTCTACAATCTACCATCAATGCTTGAGCGTTTGCGTCCCTGGCCGTTGGGCCCTGTATCCTGGAAGCATCTGGATATTGCTCTGCTGGCCAATTGGATATCGCGTACCGAGATTTTGAACAAACAGGGTAAAAGGTTGGGCGAGAGCGCCCGGTTACATGAAAGTTACGCTGATCAAGCCTAATATCGGCCGCATGTTGCGCGGGCCGTACATCGACGAGGGACGCATGGAGCCCTTGCAGATCGGTGTATTGGCCGGTCTGACTCCCGATCGGCATGAGGTCGCCTTTTATGACGATCGGATGGAGCCCATCCCCTTCGATGCCCCCACCGATCTGGTCGCCATCACGGTGGAGACCTACACGGCCAAGCGCAGCTATGAGATTGCTGCTAAATACCATCAACGAGGCATACCGGTTGTGATGGGCGGTATGCACCCCAGCCTCGTCCCGGATGAGTGTCTGCAGCACGCCGATGCGATCCTGCTGGGGGATGCGGAGACTGTCTGGCAACAAATCCTCAGCGATGCCGCAGAGGGTCGCCTGCAACCCATCTACCGGGCGCCAGCCGGGATCGCCCATCCCGGTGTTCTGCCCAGGCGGGATCTCTTTGTGGGTAAGGGGTATCTGCCCATCACCCTGATGCAGTTCTCCCGTGGCTGCCATTTCCACTGTAATTTCTGCAGCATCGCCAGCTACTTCGACAGCCGGCACTTCGTGCGTCGGGTGGACGAGGTGGTGCGTGAGATCGCTGCCCAGAAACGCAAACTGGTGTTCTTTGTTGACGACAATCTCTGTGCCAATCGCCAGGCCGCCAAGGAGCTGTTTCGCGCCCTCATCCCCCTCAAGGTCCGTTGGGTGAGTCAAACCAGCCTGGACATGCTGCGGGATGCTGAACTGATGGATCTGATGTTGCAAAGCGGCTGCCTTGGACATGTCATCGGCTTCGAATCCATCACCCCGGATAATCTCACCGAGATGCGCAAGGGTCATAATCTGCATGCCTTTGACGGCTACCGCAGCCAGGTGCGTATCCTGCGCGACTATGGCCTGCAGACCTGGGCCG
>JBDLIT010000138.1:0-10756 GCA_039714735.1 Pseudomonadota bacterium | reverse complement strand
CTTCATTTTGCTATTTTCATCCGACTTGGCATAAACTTGCCGAAATTCTCTACATCCACTCAGCTTAAGTTGCAGAGAATAGAGAAATCGTTGCGTTGTATCTATAAACCTGGGGCACCAAGAGAGTCTCGCTCCGCCCAATCACTTATAACAATTTTTGTGTGGAGCTTTCCCCATTCAGTCAACACCATCATGGACTAGTGGCAAACCACAACCAAACAGCGGCAAATTCTGACAACTCATGGCGCGCATACTGATAGTAGAAGACGAACCGGAAATCAGGGAAATGATCCGATATGTATTGGCACAAGAGGATTTTTCTATCAGTGAAGCAGCCCATGCGCAGGATGCGAGGCAGCTACTGACGACTGAAAGATTCGATCTGATTCTCATGGACTGGTTGCTCCCCGGCCGTTCTGGCCTGGAACTCATCCGAGAGCTGAAACAGAAAGCAAAAACCAAGACGATTCCCATCATCATGCTAACAGCCCGGACGGATGAGTCGTGCAAGATCGATGGGCTGGAAAGTGGAGCGGATGATTACATCACTAAGCCATTTTCTCCCCGTGAACTCGTCGCACGCATCCGCGCCGTACTCCGCCGCGCAGGTTACCATTCCGGCGAATCGCCGGTGGAACTAGGCGGATTGAGAATCGAGCCGGCAAGCCATCTGGTGCTAGTCAATGGCGCTCGACTGGATCTCTCTCCTTCCGAGTATCGTCTGCTGTTTTTTTTCATGACCCATCAGGAACGAGCATACACCCGCTCTCAGATTCTTGATCAGGTCTGGGGAGATGACGTCTATCTGGAAGAGCGGACAGTGGATGTACATATCCGCCGCCTGCGTAAGTTTCTAGAACCTTCACACCATGACCACTTGATCCAGACAGTACGTGGTGTAGGTTATCGCTTTACAGCTGAAGATTGACCCGGAATCACGGCGCCACAGAAGTGAATCCTTTTGTAAAAGCTGAAATCAGCCAAGTTATAGGAATTTTTCTGATCAGCAGTTCGATTGGCTATCTATTCAATCAACTTCCGACACTTCTGATGCTGGGCCTGCTGGTTTACTCGATTAAACACGCATTCCATCTCACGACTCTCGCCAATCGTGTAATCCATAGCCGGCAGATTACCTATCCCTACCCCCTGGGGATATGGGGATTGATCTACCAGGAACTTGATAAACAGCGGAGTCGCAGCCGCAAGCGAAAACGCACCCTAAACCGCTATACCAGCCGCTTCAGAAAGGTCGCATCAGCGATTCCCGATGCCTATATTCTGATCGATAAATCAGCAAGCGTGGAATGGGCCAATCTGGCCGCCAAACACCTGTTACAGGTCAACTGGCCCAGAGATGAAGGAGTAGAGTTAACCAAACTGGTCGCCAACCCCGAACTCACGGACTATCTGGAGACACCCGACTACAGCCGCTCCCTGGAGTTTCCATCTCCGCTCAACAAGGCAACTATCCTGTCACTGCGCATCACACCTTTTGGCAGTAAGAAAAGCCAACGCCTGGTTGTCACCAGAAATATCACCGACCTCTACAACCTTAATCAGACACGGCGTGATTTTGTATCCAATGTCTCCCATGAGTTACGAACTCCCTTGACAGTGATTACGGGATTCCTCGAAAACCTGAGCGATAACAACCCACAGCCCTTTCAGGAGCGTCCGTTTACCCTGATGCTGCAGCAGGCCGAAAGGATGAACACCATCATCAGTGACCTGTTGACCTTATCAAAGCTGGAGATGGGTCAAAAACCATCCATCGACCAACCCGTTCCCGTCCCTGAATTGATTGCCAGTATAATCGATCAGGCTGTTGCCCTGGCGGATCAAAAAGGTGGTTATACAATCGATCACAGCCTGGATACAGGCCTTTGGCTGGTAGGGAATACCGAAGAACTGCAAAGCGCGTTTTCCAACCTGATTTTCAACGCCATCATCCACACACCTGCCAAGACAGAAATTCTGATAACCTGGAAAAAAGTGGATGGCAAGGCAGTTTTCAATATCTCAGATACAGGTCCCGGCATTCCGGAACGGCATATACCCAGGCTTACCGAGCGTTTCTACAGGGTCGACAAAGGCCGCTCACGGCAATCCGGGGGAACTGGGCTGGGGCTGGCGATAGTCAAGCACATCATCAATCGTCATGATGGTGAATTGATGATTTCGAGTAAAGAGGCTTTTGGCAGTCAGTTCACCTGCCGGTTCCCGGAGTCGATGATCCTGGAAGGAAAATGCATTCGTGAGACCGCCATCCCGCCCACTTAGCAAGTCACACAGACCCCTGCATGTTTGATGGCTCTGTGCGTGATTACTGAAAAGACGCTCCGACTCAATCCTCACCAACGAGTTTATTCACCCGGTCACGCAGTTCTTTACCCGGCTTGAAGTGCGGCACATATTTACCGGAAAGCGCAACGGTTTTACCGGTCTTTGGATTGCGTCCCATTCTAGGCGGACGAAAGTGGAGTGAGAAACTGCCGAAGCCTCTTATTTCTATCCGTTCACCGGAAGCAAGTGACTGGCTCATGTGCTCGATCATGCACTTTACCGCAAGCTCCACATCCCGATATGCGAGATGACTCTGTTCCTTGGCAATTATTTCAATCAGCTCGGATTTTGTCATTTCTTGTCGTGTATCCAATTGGTCATGGGGGGCCGTCAAACCGGTAACGGCCCCCTTTGCATCATTGCTGAGGAGCGCTTACCTTAGAGACTCACTCACCCTTGTTATCCATCTGTTCCTTCAAGAGATCCCCCAGAGTAGGCGTGCTTGAAGCAGCCTCCTTGGCATAACCCTTGATTGCGGCCGCCTCTTCATCGGCATCCTTGGCCTTGATAGAGAGCGAGATGGAACGGTTCTTACGATCGACGCCGATAAATTTGGCCTTAATCTCATCACCTTCTTTCAATTCGCTACGCGCATCCTCGACCCGGTCGCGGGACAGCTCGGAAGCACGCAGATAACCCTCAACACCATTGGCCAGCATAATGACCGCGCCCTTGGGATCAACTGCACCAACCTTGCCAAGAACAATACTGCCTTTATCGTTGAGCGCCACGAAAGAGGAGAAAGGATCTTTGGCCAGCTGCTTGATACCCAGAGAGATGCGCTCACGCTCAGGATCCACCGCAAGCACCACAGTTTCCAGTTCATCGCCCTTCTTGAATCGACGTATGGCGTCTTCGCCCTCATCGTCCCAGGAGATATCCGACAAGTGAATCAGACCGTCGATTCCACCATCCAACCCGATGAACACGCCGAAATCGGTGATCGACTTGATTTTACCGGAGACATGGTCATTCTTTTTGTGGGTCGCTGCAAACTCATCCCAAGGATTGGGCTTACACTGTTTGACGCCTAGCGAGACCCGACGACGCTCTTCGTCAATATCCAGCACCATGACTTCGACCTCGTCCCCCAGAGAGACGACCTTCGAAGGATGTACATTCTTGTTGGTCCAGTCCATCTCTGAGACATGCACCAGGCCTTCAACGCCCTCCTCGATCTCCACGAAGCAACCGTAATCGGCAATATTGGTAACCTTACCAAACATCCGTGCGCCCTCGGGATAACGACGCGCGAGATTGACCCATGGATCATCACCCATCTGCTTCAGGCCAAGGGAGACACGACTGCGCTCACGATCGAACTTGAGCACCTTGACGTCGATCTCATCACCAATCTCCACCACTTCGGAAGGATGCTTGACCCGCTTCCAGGCCATATCGGTGATGTGCAGCAGACCGTCGATACCGCCCAGGTCCACGAATGCGCCATAATCGGTGAGATTTTTGACGATACCCTTGACCATCTGACCCTCTTCCAGGCTTTCCAGCAGCTTATCGCGCTCTTCACTGTATTCCTGTTCAACCACGGCGCGACGGGAAACCACCACGTTATTGCGCCGTTGATCCAGCTTGATGACCTTGAATTCAAGATCCTTGCCTTCCAGATACGCGGTATCTCTTACCGGGCGCACATCCACCAGGGAACCCGGCAGGAATGCGCGGATTTCACCCAGTTCGACCGTAAACCCACCCTTGACCTTGCCGTTGATGCGTCCGACGATAGTTTCTTCTGCTTCGAAGGTCTTCTCAAGCGTTTTCCAGGCTTGATTACGCTTGGCCTTTTCGCGGGAGAGGCGGGTTGCTCCAAAGCCATCTTCCACGGCGTCAAGGGCCACTTCCACCTGATCGCCGATAGCGACTTCGATATCACCATCCTGATTCAGGAACTGAATACGCGGAATCACGCCCTCAGATTTCAGTCCGGCATTAACGATAACCGCATCGGATGTGATATCCAGAACGGTTCCGATAATGATCGCACCGGTTTTCAACTGTGTATTGGAGAGGCTCGCCTCAAATAATTCTGCAAAACTTTCGGTCATGGGATAGGGTTTCCTGCAGCAGGATGCTGCACTGACGTCCGCAAACACATTACAGAGAACGTCAAATTGTCAAGTAGTTGAACACAAAGCCAGCATTTGCCAGCCACCTTTTTCCGGGATCACCCGGGTATTACCTAATGAATCAGCAGAGATCAGGGAAGGCCTTATACACCTCATCCAATACCCGATCTACAACTTCATCGATAGTCATGCTCGTGGATTCCACTTCCAATGCAGAGTCAGCAGGAAGAAGTGGCGCCACACTGCGGTTCCGGTCACGCTCATCACGCTCTCGAATCTCAGCAGCAAGATTTCCCAGATTAACATCCAATCCCTTTCCTTTCAACTGTTTATAGCGTCTTTCCGCCCTCTCCTCGGCGCTTGCGGTGAGGAATATTTTCACAGCGGCATCCGGGAAAACGACCGTTCCCATGTCCCGGCCATCCGCCACCAGGCCTGGGTCTTGGGCATAGTTTCGCTGCCACTGTAGCAGCGCGGCGCGCACCTCCGGGAGGGAGGCGACCTTCGATGCAGCGTTGCCGGCAGACTCGGTGCGGATCGCCGACGACACATCCTCCTCGGCGAGCATGACCTTACTGGCCGAGAAGGATAACGGCATGTTTTCGGCAAGCTCAGCAATCTTTTCCAGATTGTCACTGTCGATACCCGCACGCTCCACCATCAACCCCAGCACTCGATAGATAGCGCCACTGTCCAGGATGCGCCAGCCAAGCCGATCCGCAACCAGTTCCGCAACAGTGCCTTTGCCGGAACCCGAAGGCCCATCAATGGTAATCACCCGAACATCACTCATTTTTCAGATACCCCGCTTATGTTCAGCCCCGCGCGACTGGCAAGCTGTACGAAACCGGGAAAAGAGGTATCCACGTTGGCACAATCATGGATCCGAATTTCATCCCCGGCCCGCAGGGCAGCCATAGCGAATGCCATGGCGATCCGATGGTCGCCATGACTCTCCACATTGCCACCACCCAGCACGCCACCCTGAATCACCGCACCGTCCGGGGTGGGGTCCGCCTTGATCCCCAGTTCCAGCAGGCCATCCACCATGACCTGGATACGATCGCTCTCCTTGACCCGCAGCTCCTGCGCGCCGGTGAGGACCGTTTCCCCTTCGGCACAGGCTGCCGCAATGAAGATCGCGGGGAACTCATCGATTGCCAATGGCACCTGATCCTCAGGTATGCGTATGCCTCTCAGCCGGCTTGAACGAACCCTGATGTCGGCCACCGGCTCGCCACCCACGGTCCTTTGATTGAGGAGTTCGATATCCGCTCCCATCAGACGCAGGATATTGATCACCCCATCCCGGGTCGGATTGATACCGACATGTTCGAGGGTGATATCAGAGCCAGCCGCGATTGTGGCGCCAACCATGAAAAAGGTGGCGGATGAAATATCAGCCGGGACGTCGATCTCGCAAGCCCGCAGGCTTCCACCACCGCTCAGACAGGCCTTCGCACCCTCACGTCTAACCTCATACCCAAAACCTTCCAGCATCCGCTCAGTGTGGTCCCGGGTAGGGGCGGGTTCGGTAACGCAGGTCTCACCCTTGGCATAGAGCCCTGCCAACAGGACACAGGATTTGACCTGAGCACTGGCCATCGGCAACCGGTAGTCCATGCCCTGGAGTCTGTTCACCGCTCTGATCACCAGCGGAGCCGTACCGCCTTCCGCCGTATCGACCTGAGCACCCATGCTGGCCAGCGGCTCAGTGACCCTTTTCATCGGCCTGGTGGAGAGCGAGCTATCCCCGGTGAGAGTTACCTCAAAGCCCTGCCCCGCCAGCAGACCTGACAACAAGCGCATGGAAGTACCGGAATTACCCAGGTCGAGGGGTGCGTCCGGCGCATTGAGACCGTGCATGCCGACCCCATGAATCACTACCTCTCCTGAATCCGGCCCTTCAATATTGACGCCCATCTGCCGGAAGGCCCGCAAGGTTGCCAGACTGTCATCCCCCTCGAGAAAACCACTGACCCAGGTCACACCCTCCGCCAGGGAGCCCAACATGATGGAACGGTGGGAGATCGACTTATCACCCGGCGCTCGCAGCATACCGGACAATCTGCCCCCTGGTTTGACGTGAAAACTGATGTTATTTGGCATGTTGAAAATGTTTGTCCATGCAGATTGATCTGCCTCGACAGATAACAGACAGTTCAATCGGAATTCTAAAAACGGACAATTCTACACATCCGGAGCACAGCTCCATAGTCTAGAAATCAGTCAGGCAGGATTTTAGTCAGCTGAGCAGGAAACAACGGCCCCTTCATAATGATAGATGGCAGGCATCCATCAACCTTTGAGCGGGGACCGGTCAACGGGGAAGCCATAAGGCAAAGCTCTCCACATAAAACCTGCAGATATGAGAATTTCAATCAATCCATCAGGTCAGGTTCGATACCCTGGGCGCGCATTGCATCGGCCCTGGCCTGCACGAACCGCTGAAAATTGGGCTGGGTCTGGTAGGCGCCGGTCAACACATAGTCTATGGCCGCATGCACATGAAAGGTCTTCAGCAGCGCATCGGTACGAAAAACCTCTTTTCCGGATCTATCGAAAAACAGCAGACTCGGCGCATAGTGGATCTTTAGCCCGGCTGCCCATTCGGTGGCCCTGATCCGCTCACCCATCGGCGTAGCCAGCATCGCGCCGGACCAGACATCCACCAGCGCCACATCGAACTGATCGAGGCTCTCTTTGACCGCCGGTCTCTGCAAGATATCGTTATGCAGCTCATCACAGGCGGGACACTGTTTCTGCTCCATCAGCACCAGCAGGAGTCTGTCTGCCTTATCGACGGACCGTTTAAGATCGAGCGGCCAGGGCAGGTACTCGGGAGCCTGGTGCAGCACCCCCGCAGCCGGAGCGGGCTCAACCCCGGCCAGATAGTCACGGAAGGATTGCTTGCGCTCAAGTCTTCCGGCCACATAATCGAGAGCCGCCTCGAATTTGTGTGGCGGATAGTAACCGTTGACCCGCAACGCCGTCCGGCCCTGCTCGTCCAGAAACAGCAGGGTGGGTGTGTACATCACCTTGAGACCGGCTGCAAGCGCCTTCTCGGAGGTCAATTCACCCTGCAGACCGGAGACCTCCCGGTCGCCCCAGATGTTGATCGCGACTATCTCGAAATGGCTTCGGGTCTTGTCGACCAGTTGCTTGAGGGTAAAATTCTCGTTTAGCAGCTTTGCGCAATAGGGGCAGCCATCCTGATGAAAATAGAGGATGATGCGTTTACCCTCCTCCGCAGCCTCGGCCACATCCTCCCGCAGATCCAGAAATGAGTTTTTGAACCAGTCCGGCTTCTCATGAAAGCCGGGGTTGATGAATCCTTGCTCCAAGGCCGCATGCTTGCCTGCCGCAGTAACACAGGAAGTAAACAAAAGGCCGAAGACCAATAACCAGAATTTCCAAAAGTTGTTCATCGATAACTCCTGAAGCTGTTTGATCAAGCCAGCTGCCTTTATTTCTGGCTATCGGAGAATGGTTGGTAGTAAGTTTAGCCACAGCAGCAAAATCTATCATCGTGTGGCCAGTGTTGTTTTCTTTATCTGATACCCCGTCAGGAAAACAACATTGAGGAATCTTGATCTCCCCCAAGCCAGACCGAAGCTGACGTTTTTTTGTCACCGGTCACCATTAACAGTTGTATCCTGTTGTTTTATCTATTTTTTATATTTTTGGCACACAATTCGCAGAAAGTCTGGCAATACAACAGGCATACAGGTCAGAAACATGACAGGTCGAATCCAAAGTATCCAGGCCAACCAGCAGCCCCATCAATTTTCAGCATTGCAAGCAAAGGAAGTCACCAAGCCGCATGCCGCCTTGCCACTGGAATTGTCCCACAAACTTCAAACCACCCTGGAACTGGAGAGCATGATCGAGCTCTTCAGTGAAGGTATTGGGCATGACATCCCACACGATGGCATCACTTATCAGACACACACTACCGAAACACCCATCACCCTAGGGAACCAGGCTCACCACAGCCTCAACTACAATCTGAAAGTACTGGAAGAGGATCTGGGCGAAATCCATTTATTCAGAGGTAGACGCTTTTCAGACCCTGAAATCGAGCAACTGGAAAACCTGCTGGCCACGCTTCTCTACCCATTGCGTAACGCCCTACTCTACCGGGAAGCGGTGCAATCCGCCTTCATGGATGCCCTGACCGGGGTTAAAAATCGCGCAGCCTTCGACAGCAACTTCAGCCGAGAGATAGAGCTCAGCCGCCGTAAATCGAGCGAGCTATCGCTGATCGTACTCGATATCGATTTCTTCAAGCGGGTCAACGACCGCTTTGGTCACACTGTCGGCGATCTGGTGCTGAAAAATGTCGCCCAGGCCGTCGAAGCGACCATCCGCTGTAGTGACGCCCTCTATCGGTATGGTGGAGAAGAATTTGTCGTGGTCCTCAACGGCACAGACCGGGAAGGCGCCCAGCTGCTGGCGGAACGCATCCGGCAGAATGTCGAATCCCTGCACTTCAGCAGCCCCAAGAATCTGAACGTCACCCTGAGCCTCGGAGTCACCACCATGCAGAAGGACGATACCTGCAAAGAACTGTTCGAGCGCGCCGATGCAGCCCTCTACCAGGCAAAAGATGCCGGCAGGAATCGTGTGATCGTCGCCCAGTAGTGCAGTATTGATCTCACGTCGAATAATTTAATAGCGTGTAGGGCGGCCGATAATTGCTCCTGCATGATCGGCACTTCCCACATCCCTGTAGGGCGGAAAAGCGCAGCGCCTTCCGCCAATCCGCCTTCCCCCTACCGATCCCTCAACGGCTCTCCAGCATCCAACTCCAATTCGGAAGCTCCAGCCCAATCTTCCGGATATACACCCAACTCGATATAGCGATGAAAGGTCGAATAGGACCAATCCCGCACCCTCTCAACAAGATCATGTTTGACGGGGTTGATATGCACATAATCCATATGTACCTCTGAACGCTGTTCGGTTTTCGGTATCTGCTTTGCGAACCGAATCTTGATGTCCTTCCAACGGGATGAATAGTCGGCGTCGCCTTCGGGCAGGGTCCAGTTGCAATGCATATGCTCCGGTAAAACCACCCAGGCATCGATGTTAAATGGTCGGGAAAGGCGGACATGCCTGATCGCTTCGCGTAACTCGTCTATGTACGAATCAACAGATCGCTTTTACGTTCAAGTAGATTTACCGTGAGGAAATAGGTGCCGCCAGGCAGGCGGTTGCGGCGATAATCAGGCATGGTGAAAGTATCGGTTTTCCTGGATGGCGGAAGGCGCTGCGCTTTTCCGCCCTACTTGCTGCCTAGATCGCAATTCCGCGCAATTCCGGGGCCACAAGACTTAATTGACTCTTTTCCATTTCGTATGGGTAATACCATCATAGGCTGAAAACAATTTCAGTTTGATTTTAGGGCGCTCTAGCCCCAGCTATTTCTTGCGCTGCTTTGTCAAAGGTATAGACAGCTTTCAGCCGTTCGTTTCGATCATTAGCGATAACCTTTGCCTTATTGATGATCAAGGCATCCGGGAAATCGGCGATTTTTCCACCAACAGGTTTCGCCTTGCGGAAATCATTCAGCGCCTGCCACACTGCCTGGCCATTTTCAAAACGCAGTTTGGGTTCTTTGAACAGAGCCTGGATAACTGCAATCAGATCAGGCTTGCCCAGTTGATATTTTTTTCCTTTCAAGGTCCATATGGTTTCAGCGAGCACGACATCCGTGATCAAAACAGTCTCCTTGCCATTGATCAATCTATCGGCTTTAGCAGCTTGGACAGGATTATCACTCAGCAGATACCTCAGAAGAACGTTGGTATCTATCGCTATCACTTGATGGCACTCTGCCTGGATTCCTCATCCGTCATGGAGCGAACCGGCTGCACATGGCGCAATATCCCTTTCGCAGCACCAGCAACCTTTTTGACAATGGTCAGTTGACCATCGGCCACGAAGCTCTCCACTTCATCGCCGGGTTCAATACCCAATGCCTGGCATTGCTCAATGGGAAGTGTAATCTGTCGTTTGGCACTCACTTTGGGCATTGACTTAATCTCTTTACGTTTGCCATAAAGTAAAGAATAACAAAGGCTTTACATATTCACAATAGTAAAGAATTATGCTTAGCCTTCCACAAAACGAACGACTGAGTTAGCCATGATCTATGGGGTCACCCATTGGGGATCTATGGTGGAGATCTATGGGGTCGGAGATCTATGGGGTCGGAGATCTATGGGGTCACCCATTAGCCCGCCCCGGTCAATAGCCAAAACGACTCCCTGCTGAAAACAGCATAAAACACAAGCTATTCATCGCTGCACACGAACATCGCA
>JBDLIT010000137.1:0-10827 GCA_039714735.1 Pseudomonadota bacterium | reverse complement strand
AGGATGTTGTTGTCTGTATCCATTTCACTGGCATCTCATTGCACCATTCTGAGGGTGACATAATCCAGATTCCTTACGATCCCAGTACCTACACTGATGATACTGCCTGCATAAATAATCTACCTTCTGAGAATGCACTTTCCGCAAACAATACGGTTGCTCTGAGCTCCCTGCAGGGTGAGTTGAGTGTGCCGCTCTTGGACACTGAGCAAGTGAAGGCCGGTCGCTACAACTGGATTAGACTTGATATCGATGAGTCGCTCTCTTATGTCAGGGATTCTGAAGGGCTGAAAGAACTGCAATGCCCCAGTTGTGATGATGAACAAAGTGGACTAAAGCTAAACCGTGGCATAGTGGTTCCAGCGAGTGGTGAGGCACACTTCATGATTGATGTGGATCTAGCAAAATCCCTCAATAAACAACCATCGGGGAATTACAAACTACGCCCCACCCTGCGCTTGATAGATCTGGCAGAAACCGGGAAAATCACCGGGACTGTTGCGGCATCACTGATCCCAGGAACAATTTCCGACACGGATACCGGCTGTAAAATCTATGTCTATGAAGGTCATGATGCAGTGCCTGATGACTATCATGAAACAGATGATGTTCTGACCTCCGCCAAAGTGCTTTACGATGCAGACTCCACTTCTTATCAGTATGTAGCGGCCTTCCTACCAACTGACAGCACTGCAGGTCCAGCCCCATACACTGTGGCGCTAACATGTGATATTGACGACATGGAAGTGGATCAGAATAATAATTCATTAAACCTGGTAGGTGATGATGTGATATTCACTGACGGGGAGACCAGCGGAGTTGGTCAGAATGCTGATGTGGAGACAAATCAAACCACGAACGTTCATTTCCCTCCTCCTACCATTTAACTAAGAATTGAAATCACTGGCCCCGCTTCGTGCGGGGTTTTTTGATTCTGTATATCTGAATAGCAGCTCATTGCCGTTCTGGGCTGTTTGGTTGTACGTGGCTAAGGCAGTTAAGAGCCAACAGCCAATTGAACCTACCAACCTGCAACCAGGCATGGAATCAACAGCCGGTCTCGAGGATCAATTTCGCCACCCCAATCCGGGTGATTACGCCAAGATAACGGCCATCCTGCTCTAGAAACAGGAAACCGGTATTGTAATCTTCCCTTTTTTGCAGATTAGAATAGGGGGGCCGACCACGATTAATTAGATAGCGGAAAACGTATCACCTATTATTCTAAATACTTTCATGCCACCCCTCCCGCAGATAGAGCAGCTTGGCGTTGCGGGCGAGGGTGACGGTGCTGATGGTGAGCGGCCTGGTACATCGGCGGTTTCCGGCGAGTTGAGAAACCAGGGTTATAGCCCTATGAGCACGCCCTTATTTGTTCACAACCGTGTCTATGGTGGACTCTTCCTTCACCGAATCGGCCAGCGAATAGCGTCCCGGCGCCAGGATGCCATTGGGGTCCAGGGCCTGCTTGATGCTGGTGGCAAGGCGCCAGAAGGGTGTCTCCTCTCCGGTGAAGAGGTCCATGGACTGGCTGCCGATGCGGTAGGGAATGAAGCCCAGCTCGCGGCCGGCCTGGAACAGTGCGCGGTAACAGGCGTGGGCGCGTTGCGACTCCTGCGGGTCTGCTGGGTCGAAGAGGATTGGGATGGTACTGTTGAGGCAGTAGGGCGAGAAGCTGGTCAGATTGATCATGGGATCGAAGCCGTGCTGGAGGCAGACGCGCTTGACCATCTCCACGTAATCCCGCGCCCGGCTTCCGTCCAGGGGCACCAGGGGGGTGTACCAAATGATGCCGCAACCATCCCGGGCAGGGTCCAGGCCGTCGCCGGCCCGCGGGTCCCGGCCGGTTTTCCAGTAGGCCAGCGGCAGGGCGACTTCGCTGGGATGGCCATTGGTGAAGTGGATGGACTCCTCCAGCACTTCGATGAGGGAAAGCAGCCGGCGGAACGGCTGGAATTTTAACGGTGTCAGCAGCCCTTTCAGCAACCGGATACGACTCTCGGTCAGAAAAGTGGTGGTCACGGCACATCCGCGCAGCTCGCGGCGAATCAGGCGGCGCGCTGCCTTGACCATCTCCGGTTTGCCGTAGATGGCGCCGACACCGGTCCAGGCCCGCGCCCGGTACTGTTTCGCCAGCCGTGCTTCCAGTTCCGGCGGCACCGTGCTGCCCGCCGGAAGCTCTTTGTAGGGCGAAGGGGCCAGCATGGAGAGGGCGCGTATGGGATTCATCACGCTGATGTAGCCGGTGACCGAACCGGCACCGTGCAGGATGCGGCGCAACACCTCCAGGGTCTGCTCCAGCTGGTCGTCCTGCGCCACGCTGAAGAAGAAGGACTCCACGCACTCCGGCCGCGGCGCCAGGGCAATGGTCATTTGCGTGACGATACCGTAGCCGCCCTGGGGGAAGAGACCGTCGATGTAGGGACCGATGCCCCACTTGTAGGCCTGGTCCACGGCCGCACCCCCCATCTCGGTCAGGGCAGAACGGTAGATCTCGCCACTGGGCAGTACCGCTTCCAGCGCCATCACCGCGCCGAAGTGATCTGAGTAGGGGGTGAGCCCATAGCCTCGGTCCAGGGCATTGCCGATCAGGCTGCAGCTGGGGCCGGCGCCGGTCACCGGCACCATGAAATCCAGCCCCTGCTGGTGCAGATAGGTATCCAGTTGGCCCTGGGTGACACCAGGCTCCAGGGTAACCAGGCCGCTTTCCGGGTCCAGCTGCAGGATCCGGTTCAGATCCCCGAGGTCCACCAACACCGCCCCCGGTACCGGGGTGATACGGTTTCCATAGCCCCAATTGTTGCCGGTGCTGACCGGATAGATGGGAATGCGGAATTGGTTGGCGATGCGTACCAGCTCCGGCAGCTGCTCCCGCCGCTCCGGGCGCAGGGCGGCCGGTAGCGCCTGTTCGATGGCGACGGTGTTGCTGCCGTAGCGCAAGGTCGCCTCTTTGCCGGCCAGGATGCGCTCCGCTCCCAGCAGGTCATGCCAAGCCGCCAGGACCCGTTGCATTGATGATTGTTTGTTGGACATCCCGACCCCAGGTTTGGATGGCTAAGATTAGGTGAAATATTCCCATTCACGGGGCCATGTGGCAAGAAAATCCCGCAGAAAAAAGATGTCCGGTTAATGAGGCAGAGCCAACATGAGCCATGCTGTTCGAAGATTCCATTTACGCCACGTTTCTGTAAATCACATATTAGAAAGTAGGTCGCGTTAAAAGTGTCTCCCAACAATATGTCATAAACTTCTAAAGCAGAAAACGTGGTCTGTCTCCAATGCCACTATTGTTCCTAATTGTTCCCCTGCACCGTGGATGCCTTGACGATGAGCTCCCCGAGCGCGTAGGGCAGCCGATAATTGCTCCTGCATAATCGGCACTTCCTACGTCCTTGTAGGGCGGAAAAGCGCAGCGCCTTCCGCCGCATGTGGATGGCAAGCATAATTCCAACATAGCCGATTATCGCCGCAACCATGCCTGACGGCACGTACCTCTTCACAGTCAATCTTCTCGAACGTAAAAGCGATCTGTTAATTCGGTACATATGGACTATGTCCATATGTATCAAAAAAAAACATGGACTTGTGGGGAAAGTGTGGGGTTGGACCTATTCGACATTTCATCGATATATCGAATAGGATTTGTATCCTGAAGGTTTTGGGTAACACATGAAGAGTTTGGAATGGATGCCGGTGAACCAAAGATGAGTAGTCATCGAGGTGGATTGGCGGGATAATTAGCTTATATATAGTTGGTGCACTAATTCGCTGGACAGGAAACTGGCTTGGTGGAAAAGCCTCATCGCAGAATATTCGTGCTGCAATAGCTTGGTCCAGCGTACCGTTAATATGGGCATTGGTAATCTGGATTCCCGCGCTTGCACTATTCGGTCAAGAGGCATTCACAATCGAGACGCCAAGAATTGATACGAATCCTTCATTAGCTTTTATCTTGTTAGGTTTTATTGCTGCAATTAAAATAGCAATAGAAATATGGGTAATTGTCGTATTCATAAAGTGCTTAGGGCAAGTTCAAGGATTTTCTGCATGGAAAGCACTCGGCAATATACTCCTGGCGGGGCTGGTTATTATTGGCCCGTTTTTAATCATTATCATTGGACGGGTGTATTACACTTCCATAGCCAGCGCAGGGAGCATCATAATCTCCCGATAGGCAACCGTGCCTATATATCAGGAGCCGTCAAAGGACAGGTCTGGTCACGTGCCTTGTGGGCAAGAGAAATAATAGGGTTCAGTCTGCCCTCTATTACCCCTTAAGAGCCTTCGTCAATAAGCTTAGGGCGTCTGTCAGCAGATTTGCTCATCCATTTCTGATAATTCACTTTATGTTTGTTGGCAATGCTATCTTTATGCTTCTCAAACCAAGCATGAGCACTATCAGTAATTTCTACAAACTGAGTTTCGTTTACCCATTTCTTTCCTTCCTCGCTTTCCAGTTCGCTTCTAGTAATGGGTAACAACGAGAATCGTGCTTTCCAGGCACCCATTCGTTCAGCGACACGAGCGTAGTAGGTTTTACCTGCTTCCAAGTCGGCGGACATATAGTCTGTGGATTCTCCTAACACCATAAATATATATTGACCTGGATCAACATAGCGGGCAATTTTTTTCATGTTTGGCAAGATACCGATAATTTTTATTTCCTCATTGGTTACATCAAATACCGTAGACATTTGTCTATGAGCTTGACCAAAAGGCCTCATAAATATAACTAGCGCCTTATCGTCTTGTGGTTCGACGGTAGTCGCAGTTGACAGTTCATTCATATGTTTACTTTGGCCATGTATATCCATTGGTGCGCATCCGTACAGCACTACCAAGAGTAAAGTTATCGTGAATGCTATTGACTTATTCATACGAGACCTCTCATGTCTTGTGTTGTCTTGCTTCCCGTGCCTAAGATGCTCCATCAGAACACTCTACTCCACTCAGCCATTTAAACCTACCAGTCCGCAACCAGGCCTGAAGTCAACAGCCAACCTCGAGGATTAGTTTGGCCACTCCAATCCGGGTGATTACCCCCAGATAACGGTCATTTTCCTCCAAAAAGAGGTAACCGGTATTATAGTCTTCCATCTTTTGCAGGATCTGTTCGACACCGGCACTTGTATCCAGTTGGATGCTGTCTTCCAGGATAAAGCCCTCGACCGGTTCGAGCTTGATGCCCTCCACTTCCATTGGAATATTAGTGAAATAGTCGAAATCGTCGCCCAGTAGTTGTCCACCCTGAAAGGCGCTGTTCGATACACAGGCCATGCGGAAGGCATGACGCAACGAAAAACGGCCGACGATCCTGCCTGTTTCGTCTACATAGGGAATACCTGGCACACCCTTGTCGACACACTCTTTCAGCGCTGCCTCAAATGTGGCGCCGGCTTGTACGACCTCGGTTGGAATCGCGACATCGGAAAGATTCATAACGTTCTGCCCTCTATTTGAGAATCACCCATCAAAGGGCGCATAGCATGCAGTATGTTGGCATAAAGATGCTTGTTCTGCCGCTCCTCCATTAACAGCAGCTGTTTCATATGGGCGCGTTGCGTCGGTGCGGTAAAACACGCCGGACAGCTGTCGGGTATCACCGGCAGACCCGCTTCCAGAGCGAAAGCGCCGGTCTGGGTCTCTCTGCAGTAGACCAACGGGCGGATGATGCGCAGGTCGCCCTCGTTATTTAAATACTGCGCCTTCATGGTGCGCAACTGACCACCATGAAAGATCGACATCATCAGACTCTCCGCCAGATCATCCAGGTGCTGGGCCAGGGCCAGTACATTGTAGCCCTGCCGCCGACAGGTGGTATACATGATGCCGCGCTTCATGCGTGCGCAGTAGGCACAGAAAGAGTCGCCGTCCAGGCGGGTCTTGGCCTCTTCCATGATCGGCTGCTCCTGGTAGAACCAGGGCACACCCAGCTCGTCGTAGTAGGCTTTCAGAGGTTCCGGGTCGAAGCCTTCCACCTCCGGGTCGACGGTGATCACTCCCAGTTCGAACCGCACCGGCGCATAGGTCTGCAGATGGCGGAGAATCTGCAGCAGGGAGAGAGAATCCTTACCCCCCGAAACCCCCAGCAGAATCCGGTCACCCTCACGGATCATGTCGTAATCGGCAATCGCACGGCCGACCTTGCGCAACAGGGATTTTGGTGGCTTGATGGTTTGATTCATGAGCCAATTGTGACATGAAGCCGGCAGCCGACCAATCTCACTATTGAAATACTTGCCCACGTACACCATCTTTTAGGCCTAGCCTTTCAAATAACGAGGAAACACCATGGACGTATTTGTTCTTGCAGTACTGATTCTGGCAATCATCATTGTCTCACTCGGGGCAAAGCGAGTGCCGCAGGGGATGGAGTACACCGTGGAGCGTTTCGGCCGCTATACCCAGACCCTGCGACCAGGACTGAACCTGATCGTGCCGATGATCGACCATGTGGGTAACAAGCAAAACATGATGGAACAGGTGCTTGACGTCCCCTCCCAGGAGATCATCACCAAGGATAATGCCATGGTCACCGTGGACGGCGTGGTCTTCTATCAGGTGCTGGATGCCGCCAAGGCCTCCTATGAGGTCAGTCGCCTGGAATACGCCACTCTCAACCTCACCATGACCAATATCCGTACTGTGATGGGCTCCATGGATCTGGATGAACTGCTCTCTCAGCGTGACCAGATAAACGCCCGGCTGCTAACCGTGGTGGACGACGCCACTACCCCTTGGGGTGTAAAAGTGACCCGGATCGAGATCAAGGACATTACCCCACCCCGTGATCTGGTGGACTCCATGGCAAGACAAATGAAGGCGGAACGGGAAAAACGCGCTGTGATCCTTGAGGCGGAAGGTCAGCGGCAGTCAGAGATCCTCAAGGCTGAAGGTCAAAAACGAGGCGCAATCCTTGAGGCAGAGGGTGAGAAGGAGGCTGCCTTCCGCGAGGCGGAAGCCAGGGAACGACTAGCTGAGGCAGAAGCCAAGGCGACCCAGATGGTCTCCCAGGCCATCGCCAAGGGTGACGTGAACGCCATCAACTACTTCGTTGCTCAAAAGTATACCGAGGCGTTACAAAGTATCGCCTCTGCCGAAAATCAGAAGGTCATCCTGATGCCCCTGGAGGCCTCCAGCTTGATCGGTACCATCGGGGGGATCGGCGAACTGGTCAAATCCGCCTTTGGCAAACGCAATGGAGACAATGAGTAATGGATCTGCTGAACAACCTCGACTTCTGGCACTGGTTCGTCCTGGCGGTGGTGCTGGTCATCCTCGAGGTCTTCTCACCCGGGGTCTTCTTTATCTGGATGGGCCTGGCGGCAGGCATAGTCGGTCTCGTTCTACTTGCAGTCCCGGATCTGGACTGGCAGTACCAACTGTTGATCTTCGCCCTGTTCAGCGTAACCGATATTCTTGCGGCGCGCCTCATCCTGCAGCGCCGCCCGATCAAGACCGATCAACCCCATCTCAATCGCCGGGGCGAGCAGTACAGCGGGCGGGTGTTCACCCTGGAAGAACCCATCATTAACGGTGAGGGCAAAATCCGGGTGGATGACAGCACCTGGAAGATCCACGGGGCCGATTGCCCTGTCGGCGCTCAGGTCAGAGTGACCGGTGTGGATGGTGTGGTGCTGCAGATCAGCGTTGAATCCTGAGCAGGTCTGCAACCGGCGGGGCAGCGATGCTGCCATGACCAGTGGGCCATGGCTTAGTGATAAATCCCCCCCCCTGAAGGAGGGGGTCGCAAAAGTAAAAATGTAGGTTGGATAAGCGCAGCGCAATCCGACAATCTATTGAATTTGTTGGGTTATACCCCAAGAGTACTTCCTTCGGGGCGCGCTGTCGCTAACCCATTAACCTACAATTTCAGGCATTTACAGCCTCCCCTGGAGGGAAAGGCCAGAAAAAGGATAGACTTCTTTTAAACCTCAAGGCGCCAATACAATCTTACCCTGAGTATGTCCTGCCTCGATCATCCGATGCGCCTCCGCAGCCTGCTCCAGTGACAGGGTATGCGCCACCTCGATTCTCAGCTTGCCGGCATCCACCAGTTCAGCGCAACGACTCAGGATCTCCCCATGATGCGCCCGCGCCTCCGGCAGGTCCCGCAACATCGGGGTCAGCATCAATGTAAAGCTGATTCTGAGGTTACGGTTGCGAGCCTCCTGCCAATTCACATCGACACCGGGATCAAGCAGCGTCACCAAATCACCATAGTGGGCAACCGCAGCAATCGAATGCTTGAAGACCTCCGGGCTCACGGTATCGAACACTACATCGGCCCCACGCCCAGCAGTCAACTGGTTGACCGCATCCACGAAATCGACTTCTGGATAGAGTATCGCTTCATCTGCGCCCAGACCTTTCACGAACCGCGCCTTCACGTCTGAACTGACCGTCGTCAACACCCTGGCGCCTACCGACTTGGCCAGCTGAATCGCCACATGTCCCACACCACCGGCTCCGGCATGGATCAACACCGTCTGCCCTTCACTGAGCCGTGCATGGTCGAACAGGGCCTCCCAGGCGGTGATCAACACCAGCGGTGCTGCGGCAGCTTCCACAAAACTCATTGCGGCGGGCTTCAGACAGCAGGCCACCTCTTCCACCAAGGTAGTCTCGGCATAGTTGCCCAATGGCCCGCCCAAACCCCCGCTGCAAAACCAGACCTCGTCGCCTGCCTCAAACCGGCTGACATCGCTACCGGTTTCCACCACGACTCCCGCCCCGTCGCAGCCCAGCACCGCCGGTAGACCGTCAGGCAGGAGCACCCCCCGGGACCGCAGCTTTGTGTCGATGGGATTCACCCCAGCAGCTTTCAACGCTATCTTGAGCTGATTTGGGATTTGTATCTCCGGCTCATCGATCTGTTGCAGGGACAGAACATCGGGACCGCCGGCTTCCGGCATCAGGACCGCTCTCATCGCTTCTCACCTCCCAGGGGGGCAAACAAGGCATATAAGATCCAGGCAAACCAGGAGACGAACACCACAGCCAGAAACCAGAAAAGTTTCTCGGCCCCATTGGTTTTCTTGGATCGGATGATCAGTAAAATGGGCAGAAACCAGATAAACAGGGTGAGCAGCATTGCGCCCACTCCCAAACCGAGTAGTGTTTCCATCATGCTATTTTCCAAATTTTTTAGAGATTGTTAGTTTGTCCTGCCCATGAATACCTTTCAAGCCATACAGCAACATCAGCAGCAATTGCGTCAGTGCCATGCCTGCTCAGAGATGATCGGCCCGGTGGTGACCGGTCAAGCGGTGAACTCCGCAGTCATGCTCATCGGCCAGGCGCCGGGAGACAAAGAGGGCCCAGCCGGCAGGCCCTTTGCCTGGACTGCCGGCAAGACCCTGTTCAAATGGTTCGAAAGCATCGGCCTGAATGAAGAGAGTTTTCGCAGCCGCGTCTACATGGCCGCAGTCTGTCGCTGCTTCCCGGGCAAGAATCCAAAGGGAGGCGACCGGGTGCCGAGCAGGCAGGAGATCGCCGCCTGCCGACAGTGGATGGAGGCGGAGCTTTCCCTGCTGCAGCCGAAACTGCTCATCCCGGTGGGTAAACTGGCGATCAATCAGTTTCTCCAGGTGAACAAGCTGGTGGACATCATCGGCAAGACACACCAGATCATGATTCATGATCGAAAATCCGACCTGATCCCTCTGCCCCATCCATCCGGCGCCTCGACCTGGCACCGCACCGAACCGGGCAAGTCCCTGCTGCAGGAGGCCCTGGATCTGATCCAGCAGCATCCCGCCTGGAGAGGTTTACTGGATGTCGATTGAAACCCTGATCTGCCAGGGGGAGCGGGTCAACTGCAGAATCTAGGTTCAAGAGCTCTCTGTCTCGCTCAGGCTTTTCATGGTTTTCTCAAGCCACCGAATACCGCAGAATAGGGCAGATTCCAACAACACTCGAAGGAGGCTCCATGTCAGAAGTCGGCAAATTCACCATCCACCTGGAACAGGAGGAAGATTACGCCTTCCGCGTCAAATTCGACATCAAGAAGGCAGATGACATCCTGATGGATGAACCTCCCCCCCTGGGCGAACGCAACGGCCCCAATGCCTCCCGCCTGCTGGCCGCGGCAGCCGCCAACTGCCTCAGCGCCAGTCTGATGTTCTGCCTGGCCAAGGAAGACGTGCCCGCCAACAGCATCAAGACCGAGGCCACCTGCACCCTGGTGCGCAATGAAAAGAAGCGCCTGCGGGTGGGCCGCCTGGATGTCAGAATCACCGCTGGCGACGAGTTGCTGCAGTCGAAAAAGCTCGGCCGCTGCATGACCCTGTTCGAGGATTTCTGTGTGGTCACCGCCAGCATCCGCGAAGGCATTCCAGTGGGGGTCGAGCTGGTCAACGAAGCGGGTGAGCTGCTGCACAAGGGAGAGTAAATCTATGGGCGAGACGATCCAGCTCAACACCGCCACCGCCCAGCCATTCGGGGTCTATGCTGCCGGACCCGAAGATGCCAAAGGGGCGGTGATAATCCTGCACGAGTGGTGGGGGGTGATGCCCCACAACCGGGATTGGGTGGATCGCCTAGCTGCGCTAGGCTACCAAGCAATCGTAGTGGACCTGTATGACGGGCGTACCACCGATGATCCGGAGAAGGCCGGCAGCTGGATGCGCGAAATCGACCAGGCGGCGGCGGATGAAAAGCTCAAGGCCGCCCTGGCCTATTTGGAACTACCGGGGCGTCGCATCGCCACCTATGGCTGCTCCTTCGGTGGCAAGGAGTCGATGCAGGCCAGCCTGCTGGCCCCGCAGAAGGTCACCGCCACCATCGTCGCCTACTGCCGCATGGAGACCGACGTGGAAAAGCTCA
>JBDLIT010000136.1:0-10972 GCA_039714735.1 Pseudomonadota bacterium | reverse complement strand
ACACTCAACTCACCCTGCAGGGAGCTCAGAGCAACCGTATTGTTTGCGGAAAGTGCATTCTCAGAAGGTAGATTATTTATGCAGGCAGTATCATCAGTATAGGTACTGGGATCGTAAGGAATCTGGATTATGTCACCCTCAGAATGGTGCAATGTGATGCCAGTGAAATGGATGCAGACAACAACATCCTCAGTGACAGGCATATCCGTCACGCCAACCGATAGCGAACCGGTATCTGTATCTCCCTCGCCGCAAGCAGACAGCAATAACACTAAACTGGTGGAGGTTAAATAATGGGTAAAAATTGAGTAATTGCAATTCATTGTCCGCGCCTTATGAAGATTGGATAATTCTGATTAATTGTATATATCTCACAAGTGAGAATTGTGAACGTAAGTCGTGTGATTAGATTGAATAACTCATAGATCTAAGATGCTAATTATTCAGCAGCGACCTTTTTTCCTTTGTCCAGGCGGGCATTTGTAGTTGTGCGGATGCCCTCCTTTAGATGGAGCGTATTCATAATGTACTTCTGCCGGTGGTGGAGAGTGACGACTTCCTTTATCTGTATTAACTGCTGTCCCTACAGCTGCCCCTAGGGCGCTCCCGATAATCGCACCATCACGACCGCCGATCTCACTGCCGATTGCAGCACCCAATCCACCGCCAACCGCTCCCCCAATTACAGCGTCTGCAGTACCCGCTAAGGAGGATGCAAATGGAGTCAATGAAATGACAAGAAAAGCCACTCGATATATCTTCATAATTAATTCTCTGTGTGTGAAATGGGCTGCGACAAGCGGATCATGCTTTATATCGGCATACGACAAAGAATAATAAATTCTCAATTTGTGAAGTGTTAAATGGTTCAATATTGCCGCATGAATTGCTGCCATAGGCGCAAAGCAGAGGTCATCTAGCAGGTTTTTGCTTGGTCAAAAGGACCACATTCGGCAAAGTATTGATTGAGTTTCCGGGAATTAATTAATTCAAATGTGAATGAACGTCCTGATGCTTTGATCGGACGCAAGAAAAGGGCCTGTTGTGGAGGATCAAGATAGTCCGAATCGACTTTCTCTGAATTGTTGAAGCTGAGCCGTATAGCAATCGTCTTTCCAAATACCGCTTTTTCTAAATTTGAATTCTGCGCTCCTCTATTCTTGACTAAAATTGTAAGGAATTCTATAGAACTAGATAGACCCTATGAGGAGAGCGCTATGAACATTCGTACCACCACAGATCCTATCACCCTGAGAGATGTCCCTGATCCGGAAATGCACCCCTGTGTGTATGAAGGCGATGGTGAGAACGGGGTGGAGATCTATTTCGAAAGTGAATCCACCAAACAAGCCTATCTCGAGATGGAACTTGAGGACCGCAAGGTTCTGATAGGCAACGACACGGATGACTATGTGGCTGAAGGATGAGCCGGGGGTTATCGTCATGATTCTGCGAAGACTCTATCTACTTTTTCCTGGACACAAGTTCGCGGCGCGGGCAGTGGAGGATCTGTTGGCTCTGGGTATAGACCGGGAGCATATCCACACGGTGGCAAAACAGGATGTGGATATCACAGATCTGCCAAAGGCAACGGTTAGACAGCAAAACGATCTAGTGGCCCGTCTCGATTATTGGTTCTGGGATATCAATCTACTGGTGTTCTTTTTTGCCCTGGCGTTGTTTGTTATCTCCCTCTGGTCAGCGAGTTGGGTGTGGGCCCTGGGCTGGCTGCTGTTGATGGGGTTGACATTTTTTCTGGGTAATCACTTTGCGAAGCATGTTCCCCATGCGCAGATGAGTGAGTGTCAAACTGCTCTGCGCCATGGAGAGATTTTATTGATGGTGGATGTGCCGCGCTGGCATATGGCGACTGTAGAGAAGGCCATCCGCAAGCGGCATTCTGAAGTGGAGGTGGGTGGCGTCAGCTGGGTCCTGGATGCCTTGGGCATCTAAGAGGATTGCAGGGTGACGGGATATCCCGTCACCCTGATTGAGATCAGCCGTTTATCCCACTATGCCGGAGTAGCGGATCGATCTCCGGTTCGCGGCCGCGGAATGCGATGAACAGCTCCATGGCATCTTTCGAGCCGCCCTGTTCAAGGATGTTCTGCAGGAAGGCCTGGCCGGCATCCTGATTGAAGATACCCTGCTCTTCGAACAGCGAGAAGGCATCCGCAGAGAGCACCTCAGCCCACTTGTAGCTGTAGTATCCCGCTGCATAACCGCCGGCGAAGATGTGGGAAAAGGCGTGGGCGAAGCGATTCCATTGCGGTGGACGGAGTACTGCGACCTGATCCCTGACCTGATTTAGGATTTCATAGATGCGTGCGCCTTTCTCTGGCTCGTATTCCTGGTGGATGCGAAAGTCGAACAGTGAGAATTCGAGCTGACGCAGCATCTGCATGGCGGATTGGAAGTTCTTGGCATCCTTCATGCGCTGGTAAAGCTCATCCGGGATTGGTTCACCGGTCTCGAAATGGCCTGAAATCAGCTTCAAGGCCGCTTTTTCCCAGCACCAGTTTTCCATGAACTGACTGGGCAGCTCCACCGCATCCCAGGCTACGCCATTGATGCCTGCGACGGCTGGATAGTCGACCTGGGTCAGCAGATGATGCAGCCCGTGGCCGAATTCGTGAAACAGGGTTTCAACCTCGTCATGAGTGAACAGGGCGGGTTTGTCCCCTACCGGTGGTGAGAAGTTGCAGGTCAGATAGGCAACCGGCAGCTGGTCGAGGCTGGTGGAGAAGAAGCGGGTTGCACACTCGTCCATCCAGGCGCCACCGCGTTTTTTGGGTCGGGCGTAGAGATCGAGATAGAACTGGCCCCGTTCATGTCCCTCGGCATCGCGAATTTCAAAAAAACGCACATCGGGATGCCAGCAATCGACTCCCTCGACCTCGGTGATCCGGATGCCGTAGAGTTGCTCCACCACCGCAAACATGCCCGGGATGATCCGGGTCTCAGGGAAGTAGGGCTTCAACTCCTCCTGGGTGATGTTGTGGCGATGTTGGCGCAGCTTCTCGGAGTAGTAGCCGATATCCCAGGCCGCCAGTTCCTGTACGCCGTGGTGCTCATCAGCAAAGGCCTTGAGATCATCCAGTTCAGATTGGGCCTGAGCATGGGAGCGTTGCGCCAGATCGGTGAGAAAGTCCATCACCTCGTCGGTTGAACGGGCCATCTTGCGCGCCAGTGATTGTTCGGCGTAGCTGCTGAATCCCAGCAGTTGGGCCTGCTCATGGCGTAGGGCCAGGATCTGTTGCATGCTCTCGCTATTGTCCCACTGACCTGCATGGGGCCCCTGATCCGAGGCGCGGGTTGCGTACGCCTCATAGATCTCTCGGCGTAGTTCCCGGCTGTCGGCATAGGTCATGACCGGCAGATAGGAGGGAAACTCCAGGGTCAGCAACCAACCTTTTTGCTCCCGCTGCTCGGCGTTTTGCATGGCCAGTCCCAGAGCGGACTCAGGCAGCCCGGCCAGTTCAGATTCGTCCGTGATCAGTTTGCTCCAGGCATTGGTGGCATCCAGCAGGTTCTCCTCAAACTTGGTGGTAAGCTGGGAGAGTTCCTGGCTGATCTGCTTGAAGCGTTGTTTTTTCTCTTCTGATAAATCGACCCCTGAGAGGTGAAAATCACGCAGGGCGTTATCCAGAGTCTTTTGTTGGGCCGGGTTGTGCTTGTCTTTCTGCTCAGCAATCTTTTTATAGGCTTCGCAGAGCTGGACGTTCTGCCCCATCTCTGTTCCATACTCGCTGAGTTTAGGGATGCAGGCGTTATAGGCGGCCCTCAGTCCATCATTGTTGACTACTGAATTCATGTGGCTGACGGGTGACCATGCCCGATTCAGCTTGTCCTCCAGCAGTTCCAGCGGCTCCACCAGGTTTTCCCAGGTGTATGCGGTCTGTGAGTCGAGCAGTCGCTGGATCTGCTGGCGATTATGCTGCAGCAGATGATCCACGGCGGGTTCCACCTGGTCAGGGGTTATTTTAGAAAACTGGGGAAGTCCTTCCATCTCCAGTAGTGGGTTTGTCATCTGAGCTGCTCCTACTAGTCTTGTATGAACGGTGAGTTTTGCGCTTTTGCGTTATGCTTCATGGCGCGTAACACAGCAACAGGAGGGTTGGCCTCTCCCGTGTTCGTATTACAGATGAGGTCGTTGTATAGGACGTGGCGATAATTCTCATAACCGGATTTACTGATATGTTTCCAGTCGCTTCCCGGCATCATTTTAAAACCCTGTTTACTGCCATAGGCATAGACCCTGTACTCCCGTTCACCACAACGTATGCCTTCGTATGAGCTGTTGTCCACCCCATTTTTTGAACGGATGACCAGGGTGAAGCGGGAGACCCCGTCTTCAGAGGTCTGCAAGCTGCCGCCATCGATGAAATAGCGGAAATCCCCGCTGGGATTGTCCATCTGGAACTCTTGCAGATTCTTGTCCTCGTACTGATCAGGGAGACTGATCTCCCCTTCCTTCCACTTCTTTTCCACCAGGTCGTTGCGAATGGTGTTGTCGTGTTCGTCGATGAAAGGACGGTCTTTTGCCGGGCTCAGAGGGCTGATCAGCAGCAGGCCGAGCAGGGCATATAATTGTTTTCTGGTGGACATGGTTCGATGGTTATCCCTTGGAAACTAAGCGTTCACTTTAGAAAAGTACTGGGTCTATCTTCTCATTGCAGACAGCAATGAGGAACCGGGAGTTTCCATGTGTCTGTTCGGGTTGGTGTGAACGAGTGGATAATTGTCAAAACGTAAAGCGGCTGGCCAGCATCCAGACAGCAATGCTGCCAAAAATAAAAAAACCGCTGATCGAACCCATGGCGAAATAGCGGAATCGTTTGACCAGATTGAACTCGGCATGGGCCGATATCAGGAACGGCCGGCGTCTGGAATTGGTCTGGCTGAGGGTATGCATGGGCTGCTGATCTTCCTGCAGTTGTTCCTTGGTGACCTCGCGTTTCGCGGTGCGCCGCGCCACTTCCCACTCCAGCATGTCGATTTCGCCGTTACCGTCGCGGTCGAAGCGTTGCAACAGGATCGCATGATCGGCCTTCCATTGGCTGAGTCGCGCCTTGATCAGATCCTCCCGCATGGCCAGTCGGTCAGCTTCGCCAAAGGAATTGAACAGGCCAATGGCATACAGAGAGTCGCCAGGGTAGATGGTCTCCTCGGTGTAGCGATAGTTGCCGCCCGTTCCACTGAAACTGACTTTAAGGCCGAGAATGCCGTGCATTCCTGTATCTGAAGTATAAGTATCGGCAGGGCCGGCGGTGGGAAATGAACTACCGCCATACCAGACATTTTTTTCGTTTGGTGAGACTTCGGCGTCATCCGGGTCGATGATGCACTCACCGGTTTCGTCTTTGAGCAGAAAGAGGCCATCGCTCTTGCCGGATTTGACTTGGCGCCAGCCCTTGTCGTTCTTGCGTTCAATCTTGTAGCGAAACCAGCAACAGGCTGTCTTGGTGAGTGGGCTCAAGATGGGTTCGCCCTGCATCGCGGCGGCTTCACCGCTCAGTTCCACATATCCCTGATGGGCGGAGCGGATGCGTGATGTGGGTGTGTCTTCGATGATCCGGGCCCGAGCCAGGTTGCGAAAGGCAAAATAGAACGTTGCCAGCGTCAGCAGGTAAAACGTGATCGACCAGAACCAGAACTTCCCTTCGGGCAGTGCAACTATGTCAGGCAACATAGATATCAGTTGAACAGGGCGCCTACATCGACATCACTGATCTCGTTGTCTTCAAACTCAAGCAATTCAGCCGGCTTGAACTTGAACCAGTTGGCCAGAATCACATCCGGAAACTGTTCGATGCGCACGTTATTGTTATTGGCGCTCTCATTGTAGAATTCACGCCGGTCCGCGATACTGTTTTCCAAGCCCGTGATGCGGGATTGCAGGTGCAGGAAAGACTCATTGGCCTTTAATTCAGGATAATTCTCCGCCACAGCGAAGAGATTGCCAAGGCCGATTCTTAGCTCACTTTCGGCGCTGCCCACGCCCCCCACATCGCCCTTCTGCATGGCGCTGGAAACTGCTGAGCGTGCGTTCATAACCCGCTCCAGCGTCTCCTGCTCATACTTCATATACTGTTTACAAGTCTCCACCAGTTTGGGCAGTTCGTCATGCCGCTGCTTGAGCAGTACATCGATATTGGACCAAGCCTTAGTGACGGCATGCTTGAGACTGACCAGATTGTTGTAGATCATGACGCCGTAGAGCATAACAGCGACAATCATGCCGATAATCACAAAGGTAACTATCTCCATCATTAACTCCCAAGATTATGAATAATATCCGCACATTTGAGTCAAATACCCCCAAGATAGCAGACGATGCCTGGATAGATGATACCGCTGTCGTAATCGGCGATGTTCGAATTGGATTCCATTCCTCGGTTTGGCCGATGAGCGTGATACGCGCTGATGTGCACCAAATACGCATCGGCAACAAGTCGAATATCCAGGACGGTTGCATCCTCCATGTCTCACACGACAGTCATTTTCTTCCTGGCGGGCGCCCTTTGTTGTTGGGTGACAGCGTGACCGTCGGTCATAGGGCAATCCTGCATGGCTGCGAAATTGCCGATAATTGCTTTATCGGCATGGGGTGCACAATTCTTGATGGCGTCGTTCTGGAACCGAACACAATGCTGGGAGCGGGTTCTCTGGTGACTTCAGGTAAACGCCTGGAAGGTGGTTATCTTTGGTTGGGCGCGCCTGCCCGACGCGTCAGAGCCTTGACCGATACAGAGTTGGAATATATCAGTTACTCTGCAGAGCACTATCTGCATCTTGCACAAAGACATCGCACAAAACAATGATATAGATGTAGCGGGCAGCTCAGGGTAATTGGTCTAGAATTCTGCATGTGTCAAAGCTGTACCGTCTATATAGAGTCTTAATGTGGGAAGATGAGGCTGAGTCCCAGTCTATGGATCTGGAATCGTTCGATTGAGACAAGGAGCAATGAATGGATATTTTCATCGGTAACCTGCCGGCAAATGGCAGATTGGTCGAACTGGAGGAGTTGCTGGGAGGTTTGTCGGCACGCAGCAGGTTTGAAAGGCGGATTGGCTCTGATGGTTTTGAAAGAAACTACCACTTTTTTGTAATCAGTACCGAGACCGATGCTGATGGTTTTGCGTTGATCGCGCGCATCAATGGGATGCTCTTTGAGGGTAATCGGCTTACTGCGAGGCAGTATGTTCAACGCGCGAAGAGTACGGTTCCGGCAGCCGATTGGGATGGTATCGAACGTCGTATCAACCCCGCAGTATCCGAATGACAGGGCCTGTCTCCGGCAATATGTCGCGCCACAGCCTGAATGATTCAGCCGCCTGTTCCACCAGCATGCCCAATCCATCGAGTGCGCGTTCAGCCGAGTGGTCCTGCCCCCACTGTTGGAAAGCGGTTGGCTCGTTACTGTAGAACATGTCGTAGCACCAGCCTCCGGTGGCCAGGATGCTATCGGGGACATCAGGAATTCTGCCATCGAGACCGGCGGCGGTGCCGTTAATGATCAGATCGAATGTCATTCCCTCCAGTTCATCCAGTCCGCAGCCCGCCACGGGGCCAAATTCGCTGAGTCCTGTGGCCAGCGCATAGGCCTTCGCAGCGGTGCGGTTTGCGATTATCAGGCGTTTTGGCTGCTCTTCCAGCAGGGGGCGTAGAACGCCTCTGACGGCCCCGCCGGCGCCCAGGATCAGTACGCGCTTACCACGCATTCGAAAACCGTTGTTCATAATCAAATCCCTGACCAGACCAATGCCATCGGTGTTGTCGCCGCGTAATTGGTTATTGTCCATGCGGATCAGGGTGTTGACCGCTCCGGCTGTGTGCGCCCGGTCACTCAGTTCGTCGGCCAGCCGCCAGGCCTGCTCTTTGAAGGGCACGGTGACATTCAGCCCTTGGCCGCCTGCCGTCAGAAAGCGCCGGACGTCCCCCTCAAAGTCATCGGGATTTCCCAGCAGGCGAGAGTATTCCAGACTCTCACCCGTCTGCCGGGCAAATTCGGCATGGATCTGTGGTGACTTACTGTGCTCGATGGGATTGCCGATGACGGCGTATTTGTCCATGTGCTTTCCTGTGTTTCCGGAGTATCCGGCTAAGCGGCGGAGATATTGGGTGATGTCGAAGTGTCAGGTTTACTCATTCAGCCATTGCGCCGCCTGCTTGGCGAAATAGGTGAGCACGCCATCCGCTCCCGCCCGTTTGATGCAGACCAGGGACTCCAGCACCACCGCTTTTTCATCCAGCCAGCCATTTTGAGCGGCGGCCTTGAGCATGGCGTATTCACCACTCACCTGATAGACGAAAGTGGGTACTTTGAAGTTATCCTTGACCCGGCGAACTATATCCAGGTAGGGCATGCCGGGTTTGACCATCACCATATCCGCGCCCTCCTGCAGGTCGAGTCCAACCTCATGCAGGGCTTCATCACTGTTGGCCGGGTCCATCTGATAACTGTATTTGTTGCCGCCACCCAGGTTGGCGGCGGAACCCACCGCATCCCTGAAAGGACCATAAAAGCTGGAGGCATACTTGGCGGAATAGGCGAGGATGCGAGTGTGGATCTGTCCAGAGGATTCAAGTACATCCCGGATTGCGCCAATGCGTCCATCCATCATGTCGGAGGGCGCGACGATATCCGCGCCGGCTTCAGCATGGGACCGGGCCTGTTTTACCAACACCTCTTTGGTCTCATCATTCAGCACATAGCCGCTCTCATCGATCAGTCCGTCCTGACCGTGAGTGGTGAAGGGATCTAGCGCCACGTCAGTCATGATGCCGAGTTCCGGTAACGCCTCCTTCAGGGCGCGTACCGCACGCTGCGCCAGGCCATCCGGGTTGAAGGCCTCTCGGGCGTCTTCCGATTTGGCCGACAGAGGGGTCACTGGAAACAGCGCCATGGCAGGGATCCCCAGGTCATGAATCACCTTGGCCTCTTCCACCAGTAGGTCGATACTCATACGTTCAACTCCGGGCATGGAATCAACCGCTTCCCTTTCACCAGACCCTTCCAGAACAAACACCGGGTAGATGAAGTCGTTCGGAGTGATCTCTGTCTCGCGCATCAGACGACGCGAGAAATCATCCCGGCGCATACGCCGCATGCGGGTGGATGGGTAGGGTGATCGAGTGTAATTCGACATGGACAGATCTCTGGTTGGTTGGGTAAGCCCGGTAAGATAACCTATCATGCGTAGTTTTAACCAATTTTGGCCTGGGGTCCTTTACCGGGGCAGATTCAGCGCACAAATCAATTTTTCGGGTTAGGTAGTAACAATCATGAAAAAACAGCATCAGTCCCCCTATATCTTCGACGTGGAAGAAGCCGACTATGATGAGAAGGTTCTCAAGGCCTCCAATACCCAGCCGATCATGGTCGACTTCTGGGCCGAGTGGTGTTCGCCTTGCCTATCCCTGGCGCCGCACTTGGAACGGGTTATTGATGAACTACAGGGGGCAATGCATCTTGCCAAGGTGGAAGTGGACGACAACATGAGATTGGCCGGACACTATCGATTGCGCGGGTTCCCGACCGTGATTCTGTTTCATCAAGGTGAGGAGTTGGGGCGATTCCACGGTTCCAGGTCCAGCCACTGGTTGAGAGAGTGGATTGAAGAGCATCTGCCTGGACATCAGATGAAAAACCCTTGAAGAGAAGAGCACAGGACAGCAAAGTGAGGGAAAAAATTCCTGACAGCAGGATATTTTTCTAGGTCTCCATGTAAAATAACTAAAATATATAATATTAACAATAAGTTATATATTTTTTTTGGCAATGTTCGAAAAAAGTTAAAAAAATCTTAAAGTTTTCTGCATAAGCGCCGCAAAGGTAGGTAACAAACACTGGCAATGCTTTCGATCCTCCTCCGGCGCTGAATAAGCGCTTTTAAACCCATCACTAAGTAAGATGGGTTTTTTTTTGCCTCGAATTTTTTAGCCCGGAAATTTCACTCGTGAACGTGATGATCGCGCTGAGGTCGTCGATCAGAGGTGAATTTTCCGGGTTACTTGCGCAGTATCTGTCCGGTCAGGGCTTCCCGAATCTGAGTGGGCTGTTTTTGTGGGCCAGTAGAGCCATGCAGAATGAAATCCAATCTGTTATCGCAACGTACACGTGCTTCCAGTGCGGTGCGTGCAGGTGGATGTTGGCTCAGGTTGGCGCTGGTCGAGACCAGCGGCATTCCGGATGCCCGGCACAGGGCGGCTGCAATCGGGTGTGCTGTGACGCGTACCGCCAACGTGGTGTGCCGGCCACGCAGCCAGGCGGGAACTTCAGGTGATGCGGGCATGACCCAGGTGACCGGTCCAGGCCAGGTGTCTTTTATTAGCGCAAGACGCGCTTCCGGAATTGGCGCCAGGAGTGGTGACAGACGTTCAAAACAATCTGATATCAGGATCAGCCCTTTATCGACATGACGCTTTTTTAACGCCAGTAGTCGATAGACCACCTCGGGATTGAAGGGGTCGCAGCCCAGTCCATATACCGCTTCGGTCGGGTAGGCGATGATCCCACCCTGGCGCACCACTTGCGCGGCACGCCTCAGCAACCAGGGGCGAATGCTGGTATCAGCCTGCAAGATCCGCCTGGAGTTTTCTGTCTTTCTCGATAACGGCCTGGGCATTCGCCTCGCGTTCAGCACGGATGCGCGTGGCCAGATCGGCATCATCCAGGGCGAGTATCTGGGACGCGAGATAAGCGGCGTTCTTGGCGCCGGCTTTGCCGATGGCAACCGTTGCCACAGGGATGCCGCCAGGCATTTGCACTGTAGAGAGCAGAGAATCCATGCCCTGCAAGGGTCCGGCATCCAATGGCACACCAATCACGGGTTTCAGGGTGGCTGCTGAAACAGCGCCAGCTAGGTGCGCGGCGAGGCCGGCTGCAGCAATGAAAACCGAACAGCCACGTTCGTCTGCATGCTTTACATAAGTTTGGGTGGCGTCAGGGGTGCGGTGTGCGGAA
>JBDLIT010000135.1:0-10996 GCA_039714735.1 Pseudomonadota bacterium | reverse complement strand
GAGATGAAAATCAAGATCTCCCGGGACCGACTGAACTACCTGGAGCAGATTCTATCCACAGCAGAAAGCAACCGAAAGGCATCCAAGCGAAGCGCGCAGATCGATGCGGACCATTGACATCCATACCCACCTGCTCAGTCCGGAGGTCAGCTTCAAGCGTTTCTTCGACCGGTTTTCAGTCACTTTTTTTGCCAAGAAACTGGGGGTGGATCGCAATGAGCTGCGCGCCGCCCCTTACCGGACATACGTGAAAGCAATGGCGAACGCCATTCAACAATCGCACTCTGTGGAAAGGGTGTGCCTGTTCGGTGTCGATGCACGATTCAATAGGCAAGGCAGACAAACTGGGAGAGACAAAACGGTCTGCGCAATGACGCAGGATGTTTTGAAGGTGGCGGCCGATTTTCCCGATTGTTTTATCCCCTTCCTCTCAGTCAATCCACTGAGACCCAATGCCCTTGAGTTGATCGATCAGTTTGTCGAACAGGGTTGTTGTGGGGCAAAGATCCTGCAAAATTACTGGGGACTCGATCTGAACGATGAGCACCTGATTCCCTACTACGAAAAACTCAAATTCTACAACCTGCCACTCATCATCCATATCGGCAGTGAATACACCATTGATTCAGATACACGCTATGAAGGTGTCGATATGCTGGACCTTCCGCTGGCTTGCGGTGTCAAGGTGATTGCCGCTCACATGGGATTGGGACGCATCAAGCATAAGCTTCTCGTATGGAAAAACATCACCGGAAATCCACACGATTTCGATGATGATTATTTCATCCTGCTGGAAAAACTGAAGACACAAGCCAACCTGTATGCGGACATCTCAGCGATCCTGGTCCCCATGCGTGCCCGGGCGTTACGTCATCTTTCAGAACAGAAGGATGTGCATGAAAAGATTCTGTTCGGCACCGACTATCCGGTGCCCTTCACCACCACACTCAATAGTTATGACCTATCCTGGGCTACCAGACACAAGCTCAGTTCGATAGAAAACCCTTTCGACCGATATACATCAGCCATTTTGGAGTACTTCCCCGCCGGCAGCCCGATCTATCAAAATTATCGAAAGCTATTACCCAACACGCTCTACAGCCGGGTGGATAATTGAACCCGGCAATTACAATTATTCAAGGTATAAATGCAGAACATCAGGTAGCACCCGTCCAGAACCCCCCCCTCCCACCGGAGGGTGTTGGGGGGAGGGAATGCCCTTGTTTCTGGGCGGACACTAGGAAGGGTGGGCAGTGCCCACCCTTCTACGTTGAAGGATTATGGCAACGATAAAATGAAACCTCTCGCACAGCGACTACCGTTTGTACGGCATTCTCAGGCAGAGAGGTAGAAAGCAGGGTTCTCTTGACTATTTCGCAAAGCGGTCGTGATTGTAGACCATGTCTCCGCCAGGCGCGGCGGTATGACAGGCGATACAGCCTTTCGGCATGCCCTTGGCAACCCGTCCCGCCAGGCTCATGCCCTTGGGATTCTTAAGCACTGAACCGTTTGGTGCATATTTGACCCAGAACCAGTCCTTGTTATCCGGATCGTAGCCGTGGCGCTTGAACATCACGGTCACTGCCTTCAGGTATTTCGCAGGATCATTCGCGACTGAGGCCTTGGTCACCCCTTCACCACCGTAATTCCGTTTCACCAGCACCACGCCAGTATCCTTGCCTACGGTTGTTTTGGCATCGATGGTATCGAGTATGGCGCCATGTGGGTGCATCCCGGTATACGGCGTAGACATCACGGCGTCACTACCGACCAGCCCGGAATCGGTCAGGCTCTGCCAGAGCTTGCCGGCATAGGCCACATCTTCGGCGCCACCGAAGGGTGCGGCAGATGCCGACGCAGAGACCAGTATGGCGGCAAAGGACAGCGCAACGCTTTTTTTCAGTTTCATGGTTATATCTCCTTGATGGATGTTTCGCCGGTTTGGCGATTGATGTTGATTACCTCAGGTTCTTGTAGTGATCTGAGGAATAGAATGATTCGATCACCCCGCACATAGGGGGGGATTATGGGCTCGCTACTGACTCTGAAGAGTTCTTGGATGTCACCGGTCTGACCGTCAACGCTGACAAGCCTGCCATCATCCAGGATGCTGATGACCTCTTCATGATTGACCACCATTGAAGTCTGCAACCGTTCACCCAGCGGACGACTCCAGAGCAATTCACCGGTTTGGCTGTCTACCCCGTAGAGATTTTGATCCAAGCCGCTGAAAACCAGTAGGCCATTCAGCACTGCCGGTGACGAAACCACTGCAGGCAATTCCGTTTTCCACAACCTGGAGCCTGTTGGTGAGAAGGCCAGCACCTCTCTCGCAAAGGTGGTCACGATGACGCTTCCTCCTTGAACGACTACCGGGCTGTACACCATCTCCTGCTCCAGGTTCCGCTCCCACAGCAGGCTTCCATTGGTCTGATCCAATGCCCAGAGCTTGCCTGCACTGCCCCCGGTATAAAGCTGACGCTTCGAAACGGCTGGCGGGTAGACCCATCCTGTAAAATGGGTTTGCCAAGCTCTATGTCCTTCATGTAGATCCACGGCCTGTAACCATCCACCCTTACTCGCCAGGTAGATCAAGTCGTTATTAACGACTGCGGAGAACACATCGGCTCTGTCATTAAGCCGCCAACGTATAGCTCCGGATTCAGACTCAATGGCTGTGACCCCTGAGCTATTACTGACAATGACAACCCCCGCAGCAGAGACGGGAGAGTGGATGGTCTCACCGAGAAGCACCTTCCAGCGTGGTTTTAGGGTCTCGCTATCGAAGGCAGTCACACCCTGCGTGGGAACAATTATGGGAAGCCCTGCCGCTTCTGCCGCATAGAGTCCCAACGACAGGCAAATCAGCAGAAGAACACTCAGCAGGCTACGCATGACAAACTCCCAGTTAGATGGTTACAGCAGACCGAATGTCCGTTGATATCCAGCTATACGCAGAGTTTTGGGGATTGGATTCAGTCAGCCCAGCCGACGGGATCTGAAATGGCGGGGCCGCATGCCCGAAATGAACAGCAACGCAAAGTAGACAACTATGGCCGACAGGATCAATAGGCTCAGAGACCAGACGCGTCCCCAAACACCCATATCGAACCAGGTGGAAATTTCCCCCGCAGCAAGGATCAGCAGACCACCCATGACTGCGGCGGCGGCAGCGACCCGCCAGCTCAACCAGATCCACTCAGCCGTCGGCCGGTAGACACCTGACTTCACCAACCCACGATAGAGCAGATAGGCGTTCAGCGCCGATGAGAGGGTGGTAGCCAGGGCGAGGCCGGCGTGAGCCAGCGGGAAGACCAACAGAATATTCAACAGCATATTCACCACCATGGCGATGATGCCGATCTTTACCGGAGTGCGGGTATCCTGTTGGGCATAGAAGCCCGGCGCCAACACCTTGATCAGAATGATGGCCATCAGGCCGGGGGCATAAGCCATCAGGCTGCGGGTCGCCATGGCGACATCCTGAGCGGTGAATGCCTCGGAATAGAACAGCGTGGTCAGCAACGGGCCGGCCAGCAGCATCAGACCCACCGCCGCCGGGATACCCAGCAGGACCATCAGCCGCAGCGCCCAATCCAGGGTATCTGAAAACTCCTCAGGAGATTTTTCCGCATGCTTGCGGGAAAGGTTGGGCAGTATCACCGTACCCAAAGCCACCCCTAGAATACCCACCGGAAATTCCATCAGGCGGTCAGAATAATAGAGCCAGGAGATACTGCCGCTGACCAGAAAGGAGGCGATCAGGGTATCCAGCAGCAGGTTCAGCTGACTCACCGAAACCCCGAACAGGGCCGGCACCATCAGGCGCATGACCTTCATCACGCCCTTGTCCTTGAAGGCAACCCTGGGCCTGGGAAGCAACCTGATCTGGCGTAGGAATGGGAACTGAAACATGAACTGCACGGAACCGGCAAGCAAAACCCCCCAGGCCAGAGCGACTACCGGTTGCTGCATATGCGGGGAGAGCCAGAGGGCGCAGCCGATGAGGGAGAGATTGAGCAGCACCGGGGTAAAGGCGGGGATCCCGAACCGATTGTGGGCATTTAGAATGCTGCCGGCAAACGCGGTCAGAGAGATAAAGAACAGATAGGGAAAGGTGAGACGGAGCATCTCCACGGCAAGCTGGTACCTGCCCTCATCCTCACCGATAAAACCGGGAGCAAACAGCATGATCAACAAGGGTGCGGCCACTACACCGACCAGCGTGGTCAACAGCAGAATGAGACCGAAAGTGCCCGCTATCCGATCGACAAAAACCCGCATTTCATCGAATGACCGCTGGCTACGAAATTCGGTGAGCACCGGCACGAAGGCCATGGAGAAGGCGCCCTCAGCGAATAAGCGACGCAGAAAATTCGGGATTTTAAAAGCCACGAAAAAGGCGTCTGTCGCTGCATCTGCCCCAAACATCCGCGCCAGCACCAGGTCACGTACGAAGCCCAGGACTCTGGACAGCATGGTGTTGCTACCCACAGTGGCGAATGATTTAAAGAAAGAGGCCAGCGCTTTGTCCTTGTCTGATGCTATTTTCTGTCCATTATAGGTTGAACCGCCCGATGTATGGGAATGATTCCTTACCCTCCGCCACTGCCACCAACAACGATAGGACCAGTCTAAGAGTTGACAGGCCGGGCATTCTTAGGCAAAATTCGCCCCCTTTATTCAAGCTCGATCATTGCTAGGAGAATACGTTGGCAAACTCAGCACAAGCTCGCAAGCGCGCCCGCCAAGCAGACGTCCGACATCTGCATAATCAGGGGCAGCGTAGCCACACGCGCACCCATGTCAAAAAAGTTGTCAACGCGATTGCCGAAGGCAACAAAGAGGCAGCGACTGAGGCTTATAAAGAGGCTGTGCCAGTGATCGACCGGTCCGTCAATCAGGGCATGCTCCACAAGAACAAGGCCGCACGCCATAAAAGCCGTCTGAATGCCCAGATCAAAGCGATGTGAGCGTTTGACACAATCTCTGAAAAAAACCGGCAGTTGCCGGTTTTTTTGTGTTCAGAGTAGCACCAGGTTATCTCGATGAATCAGCTCCTGCTCGTCCACATATCCCAAAATGGGTTCGATCCGGCTGCTGGGCTGACCCAGAATCCGCCGGGTTTCCTGCGCACCATAGTTAGCCAGCCCCCTGGCCACTTCACAACCTGAGGTATCCAGACAGACCACAGCTTCACCACGGGTGAATTCACCGCTTATGTCCACCACGCCGACCGCCAGCAGGCTACTGCCTTTCTCGCGCAGCACACGCACCGCTCCATCGTCCAGGGTCAGACTGCCTCTGACCTGCAACTGCCCGGCCAGCCAGCGCTTCCTGGCCGCCTGAGTCTCCTGCACCGGCACCAGCAGGGTACCGATCCCTTCGCCCAGACTGATACTGTCCAATACGTTACCGCGCTTGCCTGAGGCAATCACCGTACCTGTACCTGAACGGGCCGCCAGCCGCGCAGCCCGCACCTTGGTCACCATGCCCCCCAATCCCAGGCCACTGGCGCTGCCCCCCGCCACCGCATCGAGCTGCGGATTATCCACCCGGGTTTCCTGAATGAGTTCAGCCTTGGCATTGAAGCGGGGATCTGCGTCGAACAGCCCGTCCTGGTCGGTCAGCAGCACCAGCAGGTCAGCCTCGATGAGATTCGAAACCAACGCTGCCAGGGTGTCATTGTCCCCGAAACGCAGCTCTTCGGTAGCCACCGTATCGTTCTCGTTTACCACCGGCACCACCCCCAGTGAGAGTAGCGTGCGCAACGTACTACGGGCATTAAGGTAGCGGGAACGGTCGGCCAGATCGTCACGAGTCAGAAGGATCTGTGCCGTATGCAGGCCGTGTTTCTGAAAACAGGCCTCGTAAGCATGTATCAACCCCATCTGCCCGATTGCAGCAGCGGCTTGCAGATCATTCAGATTGTGCGGGCGGCGATCCCAGCCCATACGGCTCATGCCCTCTGCCACCGCACCTGAGGAAACCAGCACCACCTCGTGACCCGCTTTACGCAGAGCCGCCATCTGCTCCACCCAGGGTGACAGGGCTTCCCGGGAGAGCCCCTTCCCATTCGAGGTCAACAGGGCGCTACCAATCTTAATGACCCAGCGCCGGGCATTGCGTATCGTTTGCCTGGAAATCATGTTGACTCTAGGTTCATGACTTCAGGGGATCCCATGGCTCATCCACCGGCTCTTCGGTGCCGTCGGGGGCTGCCCGTTCAGATCGCCACAACGCCTCAAGCCGCTTCATCAAGGCAGATGTCAGTTGATCAATACCCTCACCCGTCACCGCCGACACAGAGAACACCGGGCCGCTCCAACCCATCTGTTTGACCAATTCATCACGACGCTCCTGAAGTTCATCTTCCATCAGCAGGTCCATTTTGTTCAAGACCAACCAGCGCTCACGCTCAGCCAGCTCAGCTGAGTAGTTAGAAAGCTCGTTTTCGATGCGCCTGACCTCGTCCACCAGGGATGCCCGTTCATCCAGCGGCGCCACATCGACCAGATGGAGCAGTAAGCGGGTACGGGAAAGATGCTTGAGAAACTGCAGTCCCAGACCGGCGCCCTCTGCCGCTCCCTCGATAACCCCGGGAATATCGGCCACCACAAAACTCTGATCTCTGCCCAGACTGACCACCCCCAAATTGGGGTAGAGAGTGGTAAAGGGATAATCAGCCACTTTCGGGCGCGCACTGGAAACCTTGCGAATCAGACTGGACTTGCCCGCATTCGGCATCCCCAGCAACCCGACATCGGCCAGCAGAATCAGCTCCAACTGGAGATGACGGCGCTCTCCCTCTGTACCTTGAGTAAACTGTCTGGGGGCCCGGTTGGTACTGCTTTTGAAGTGCACATTGCCAATCCCGCGCTCGCCTCCCCGGGCAACCAGCAGCTCCTGCCCGTGCTCCAGCAACTCACCGATCAGTTCGTCGGTCTCCTCATTTTTTATCCGGGTGCCGACAGGCACTCGGACATGGATATCCTGTCCTTTCCGCCCGGTGCGCTCGCGACCCATGCCATTCTGGCCCCGCTCCGCCCGGTGCGTTCGTTGCGTGCGAAAATCCACCAGGGTATTCAGACCACTATCCGCGATTAGATAGACACTGCCGCCATGACCGCCGTCACCGCCATCCGGACCGCCGCGGGGAATATACTTCTCCCTGCGAAAGCTGGCGCAGCCATTGCCGCCGTCACCGGCCTCTACCCTGATTGTGGCTTCATCGATAAATTTCATAAGTCCCAAACGTAAAAAGCCCCGTCTGATGACGAGGCCTTTGAAGTTATTACACTGTGTCAGCCTAGTCGCTAACCACACTCACAAACTTGCGGTTACGTGGCCCTTTCACCTCGAAGACAACTGTACCGTCAGCCTTGGCGAACAGGGTATGGTCCTTGCCAATTCCAACATTCACACCCTGATGGAAGCGGGTGCCACGCTGACGCACGATGATGCTGCCTGCTGTAATCGCCTGTCCACCGTAAATCTTGACGCCAAGGCGTTTCGATTCTGAATCGCGGCCGTTTCGTGTACTACCGCCTGCTTTTTTATGTGCCATCTAATTGTCTCCTCAACCGGCGCTGATGCCAGTCACCTGCAGTTCAGTAAACCACTGGCGATGACCCTGCCGTTTCATATGATGCTTGCGCCGACGGAACTTGATGATCTTGACCTTCTTACCGCGGCCGTGTGATTTCACGGTGGCGGTAATCTTGCCTCCATCGACGTACGGAGCGCCGACCTTGACGTCTTCGCCATCCGCTACCATCAGAACCTTATCCAGTTCGATAGAAGCGCCCTCATCAGCAACCAGCTTCTCAACCTTGATGGTGTCGCCTTCTGAGACGCGATACTGTTTGCCGCCGGTTTGAACTACCGCATACATAACCTAGATCCCCAAGAAAAACTGTTATTACGCGCCACCGAAAAGGCAGCAGAGTAAAGAGGCGGGATTCTACTCAGAAGCAAACACCAGGTCAACCTTAGAGAGCATTCCGAGCAATTTCATGATAAGTAACTGCCGGATTCAAAGCGCATATCATTTGAAGCCGGGTAGAAATACCAGCAGGATGGGAATTTCCTCCACGATCCTTACTTCCCTTAGCGCATCGTGCTAAATACTTTCCATACGAACTCTATAGCCATCATCAAAGTGAGTTACACCAGGCTTGCAATAGTTACCCAAACCCTCCTGTCTTCTACAGTCGGCGACCTCGATTGACATTCTTCAATGAGCTTTCAGCTCAATTCCTTACAATTTTCCTCAGTTTTTAGGCATAAATTCCATATCCAATGGGCCACCGAGGAATCAAACCATGGATCGTTTTACCCGCAACTACACGATCACGCTGGCTGTAATTATCCTGGCAGTACTTGCCTGGGCGCTTTATGAGGATCCTCTGGTTCAGGACTTGAATGATCTTCTTGAGCAGGAATCTGACCTTGTCAACTATCCCTATCAATTTCGAGTCGTACGCCTGCAGAACGGCATTCCGGTTATGAGCACTCCCCGTTCTACTGATTTCCCAGTTTACCGGGCATTGGGAATTCTCTATCCACACCTGGCTAACCGCGCCCAGGACAACCCAGATTTGATGCAGGCGCAACAGGAACTCGCAAGAATACAGAAGCGGGCAAAGGAGATCCTCATGCAATCCGATTCAGTTAACAGCATAAGATGGGAACTCGATAAAGACTGGTTGAGTCAACATGGTGTGGTCATGGGTCCCAATTATTAGAGGCAAACTCGGCTATCCGTACTGGGTCAATAATTGGTCTGATTTTGCTTTCGACAAGTCGATCATCCAAAGTGCCGTGACGCATCAAGATGCAAAACGGGACAACCAAGCGGCCCCTTTCGACCTCGCTTGTCACTACAATCGAGTATGCTCCGGCCGCTCCACATCCGTACCATTTCACCACATCATCGCAAACTCAGCGCTGGTTAGGCAGCACTCCCTCAAATGGCTTCACGGCGCATCTGAAAACTGATAAGGGTCATTCTGATTTGGGTAGTAGTAGGCTACTGTAGATCCAATATAGCGGACCTATGCAGCAATATGGTTTGTATATCAATCGAGTCTGGCCCCTTGGTTTGTGCCTTGGTTATGGTTATGGCAACAGAAAATATATCACGAAGCAAGTTCAGATAAGTGACATGCGCCGTTATTCAAATACACGTTATACTTTCCATCACCATCTAAATTTCTTCTAATTGTTATTCTTCCAGAAGAAACCTGTACTGGTCTTATTTTTCCAACTGTTTCTTTGATCATTTTATCAACTATCTTATCCCGAGGTTTATTCCTTTTATTTGAATGATTGGAAGTTGAAAATGCATCATCAGTATGACAAAGAATTCGTTTAGCATCATCCTTATCAGGAAGTTTCTTACTGCCTCTATTGAATGGAGTTAAGATCGCGATAGGTGATTCACATACCATATGCTCCCAAACATCTGAAGAATATCCGGTTATCGATCCATGATGTGGTATTTTAAAGATATTTGCTCTATTTCCCTCTCTACCTTCAGATGATAGCACGACCGTCCAACCCGTATCTTGATCAGTAGTTTCCTCCAAATCACCACCCAAAAGAATTTTAATATCACCTACATTCAACCACAAAACCAGTGAACCATTGTTTTGCTTCTCTGACGAAAGACGAAATCTCGTCTGCTTAACACTTGGGGATAAAGAACCAATATCAGAGAGAAATTGATCAATCTGTTTGTCAGATGGAGATAACGCCCATAATTCTGCATTACAATTATGCCCCAAATCAGACCCTGGAAAACTCTTCAATAACATCCCAGCAATAGCTCTTTTTGGTGATTTTCCATTCAATGAATTCAATACCTTGACAATTTCTCTTGCACCACTCCCGCCAACTATAGTGTTATTCACCTCAAATTTAGTTGCATTACTTATGAATTCTTGGCGAGATAACGCCATGGAACAACAAAATTCAGCCTCATGGCAATGATCAACTATCGTAGAGAGCCCGCGAATGTGGTCATCATGCCAATGTGTGGCAACAATAACCTTTACAGAAGAGGATGGATCAACCCCAATTGAACGTAGGTAAGCAATTGGAGCAGGCAAATCAGATGTGCCAGTTATGCAAGAATCCACTATGATCCATGAATTCGCGCCCAAATGTATTAAGATAGACTCACCAAATCCTGGACCGAATAACGAAACTTCAAGTTCAGTAGAAGATGGAGCTTCTATGTCAGTCATTCCCAGTTAATCGAGCCTGAAATTTTAACGGCAAGCGATTCAGCTTGTTGTAAATCTTTTTTAGTCCACAGAGGCAGCCGCCGAAATACTATCTGTGAGACACGTTTCTTTGTGCCTCCTGGGCTTCTAAGATACCCGATCGACCAGCGAAAAACACCACCCGGTTTAACTAAGGGAGTATCTGAACCAGAAACCTCATCAATAGAGAAATCTGCTTCTTCCATAGCCACACTTTCATCAGCCGTAATATCGACTAATTCTGCAGAAAAATGATCATCACAAACTTCTATTACATGGCCTTCCCACTCTTGTAAGACCTGAAATACCGCTCGTTTCTTTTCGGGAGCAATATTAAAGTTTGGTGTAAGTATATCCCTATTAGATACTTGCTTAGACGTTACGACTTCAAAGGAAGGATTCATATCCTGGCTTTCTCTAAATCTTTTTTCTACCTCTCTACGAATATCTCTTTCCTCGAGATATTGCTTGATAAGCTGACTTCGATCCAAAGGCCGAGAACTTGTGTCTTCTGGAGAATATAACTGACTAGCCGTATCGCTCATGACATCCATCCACCATCATTTAACAATTGCCATTACTTGATCAATAATCCACTCAGATCTCTTTATAGAAGCCTCAAAATTGTTAGTCACTAGTTGAATTATTTCATGACAATTTATTGGCTCATTTGGATTCTCAATCTCATAGTGATCGTTGATATCCATATATACACCTGTGGGAAGATT
>JBDLIT010000134.1:0-11068 GCA_039714735.1 Pseudomonadota bacterium | reverse complement strand
ATCCTTTAGATCACCCCTTTTCGCTGCCGGGTTATCGGCAGCGGACAACAGGTAAAATAGGCGTTTTATATCAAGCCAATACGAGAAGCAAACCATGTCCCATCCAACTCCAACTGAGATCCATCTGCATAAACAGTCCCGTGTGCTCGACATCGCCTTTGCCGATGGGAAAAAATTCAGTTATCCCGCTGAATACTTGAGGGTCTACTCCCCCTCCGCTGAAGTTCAGGGTCACGGACCCGGCGAAGAGGTCTTACAGGTCGGCAAGGAAGGGGTGAACATCGCACATATCGATCCGGTGGGAAACTATGCCATCTGCCTGCATTTCGATGATGAACACAATACCGGGATCTACTCCTGGGATACCCTCTACAGACTCGGCGCCAACTACGAACACAACTGGCAGACTTACCTTGAACGCTTAAAAGCCGCCGGCTATGAGCGAAAAGAGCCGTCCGCCTGACAAGGATTGAGATTTTTCATGGAAAATCGTTACCACACTAAGCAGTACACCGGAGCGATACAATTATGACTATCGACGAAACCACCCACTTTGGCTTCGAAACCGTACAGAAAGAAGACAAGTCAAGCCGGGTCAGGGCTGTATTCGATTCAGTTGCCAACAAATACGATCTGATGAACGATCTGATGTCATTCGGCGTCCATCGGCTCTGGAAGCGGCAAGTCATTGAGATCTGCGGCGTACGTAAAGGCTGCAAGGTGTTGGACCTGGCTGCAGGCACCGGGGACCTCTCTGCGCGTTTCAGCGGATTGGTGGGACCGGATGGTCTGGTGGTCTTCTCGGATATCAATGCCTCGATGTTGGAACAGGGACGTTCCCGCATGCTGGATGAAGGCCATGTCGGCAATGTCCGTTATGCCCAGGCAGACGCCCAGCACCTGCCGTTTCCGGATAACTACTTTAACTGTGTCACCATCGGCTTCGGCTTGCGCAATGTCACCGACAAACAACTCGCTCTGGAGGCGATTTTTCGGGTGATAAAACCCGGCGGCCGGCTGATGGTGCTCGAGTTCTCCAAACCAACCAATAAACCCATGGAGACAATCTATGACCTCTACTCCTTCAATCTGATGCCCAAGATCGGCAAGCTGATCACCCGGGATGAAGACAGCTATCGCTATCTGGCGGAATCGATCCGCATGCACCCTGACCAGGAAACCCTCAAACAGATGATGGAGCAGGCCGGCTTCGAACGTTGTGAATATTTCAATCTGACCGCTGGCGTAGTCGCCATACATCGGGGATATAAGCTTTGAGCCCTCCGCTGTTGAATAGTGATGCTGGGGCTGCTTAGGAAAAATTGAGCCATGACTATCAGTGCCACAGCTTTCGCCACCTTGGAAGTACTGCTCAATCAGGCCATCAGGCTGGATCCGGAAACCAAGGCCCGCTTGACTCCTCTGCATGGCCAGATAATTAAACTGGAGCTGATTGGCCTGGGCCTGTCACTTTTATTGATACCCGATCCCGGCGGCATTCAAGTCTTGCGCACCCTGGAATGCGAACCCGACTGCGTCCTGCGAGGCACACCACTGGACCTGGCCCGCATGCGCTCCAGCCGCGATAGCGCGGATCAGCTATTCAGTGGCGCGGTGGAGATTGAGGGCGACTCAGCCACCGCTCACCAGTTTGGCGAATTTCTCTCCAGCCTGGACATCGACTGGGAGGAGCAGCTATCACGTCTCACGGGGGATGTGATTGCCCATGAAGCCGGCAACCTGGCCCGCGACTTCACCCAGTGGGGCGGCAAGCTACGCCACACATTTGGTATGAATCTGCGGGAGATGCTGCAGGAAGAGTTACGTGTTTTACCGAGCCGCTACGAAATCGAACCCTTTCTGAGCGATATCGATCGGCTACGCGACGATGTGGAACGCCTGTCCGCCCGCATGGACAGACTGCGCCGACAGCTGGCCGATAGAGAGATGACCCAGTGATCCGTCCCTCCCAGGCATTCAGGCTGATCCACATCAATCTTGTGCTGTTGCGCCATGGACTCGACGAGGTGATCCTGGCCACCCATCTGTTTCGGCCCATTCGTTTTCTGGTCTTTCTTTCTCCCTGGTACTGGTTTCGCAAGGACCGGGCGGACTACCCGGTACGCATCCGCCGCGCCTTGGTAGACCTGGGCCCGATCTTCATCAAGTTTGGCCAGATTCTCTCCACCCGCCGGGATCTGCTACCGGATGAGTTGGCCAATGAACTGGCAAAACTGCAGGATCGCGTCCCCCCCTTTCCCGGCGCCAAGGCCCGCAGCATTATCGAAAAGGCCTATGGCGAGGCATTGGACGCAGAGCTGATTGATTTCGATGAAACCCCCCTGGCCTCCGCCTCCATCGCGCAGGTGCATAGCGCCACGCTCAAGAATGGCAAGCCTGTTGTGGTCAAGGTCCTGAGACCCGGCATCGAGAAAATCATCAGGCGCGATGTCGATCTGCTCTACACGATTGCCCGGCTGGCCCACAGGTACTGGAAAGAAGGCCGATGGCTGCGTCCGATCGAAGTCGTCGAGGAGTATGAAAAGACCATCTTTGACGAACTGGATCTGATGCGCGAGGCGGCCAATGCCTCACAACTGCGACGCAATTTTCTCAACAGCGAATCGCTCTATGTTCCCGAGGTCCACTGGGATCTGACACGTAAAAATGTGTTTGTCATGGAGCGCATCCACGGCACTACAATCAGTGACACCCAGGCCCTGCGCGACCAGGGCATAGATATGAAGTTACTGGGTGAGCGTGGCGTAGAGATCTTCTTCACCCAGGTCTTCAAATTCAACTTCTTCCATGCCGACATGCATCCGGGAAATATCTTTGTGGAACCCTGTGGACGCTATATCGCGGTCGACTTCGGCATCATGGGCATGCTCACCGAGGACGACAAACGCTATCTGGCGGAAAATATGCTGGCCTTCTTCAACCGTGACTACAAGCGAGTTGCCCAGCTGCATATCGAATCGGAATGGGTGCCAAGGGGCACCCGGGTTGAGGAGTTCGAATCCGCGATCCGCACCGTCAGTGAGCCGATCTTCGAAAAACCATTGAGTGAAATATCGTTCGGCCATTTTCTGCTGCGCCTGTTCCAGACCGCCCGGCGCTTCGACATGGAGGTACAGCCGCAGCTCGTGCTGCTACAAAAGACCATGCTGAATATCGAGGGTCTGGGCCGCCAGCTCTATCCTCAACTCGACCTCTGGACCACCGCCAAGCCCTTTCTGGAAAGCTGGGTGGATGCACAGATCGGACGCGAGGCCTTCCTGCGCAAGATCAGAACGAACCTGCCAAAATTTGGAGAACACCTACCCGACCTGCCGGGCAAGATCCACAAAGTGATCAATGACGCAGAGAGCGGAAAGCTCGAACTAAACTGGAAATCTGGCGAACTGATTCAGCTGCGTAAAGACCTCAGCCGGAATCACCGCAACACCCTGGCAGTCATCACCGGCAGCGCCATGATGCTGAGTGGAACTCTGTTGCTGGTATTCGGCCCTGGCGCGCTGATCCCGGCAACAGCCGCAACCCTGCTGGGCGGCGGCCTGGGCGCTACGGGAGGACTGGTGCTGCTGCGTAGTTGGATCGCTACATCGAACCAGTAAAAAGACCCACAAAATGAAAGACCCGCCCAATCCTTGGACGGGTCTTTGCTGGTTGGCGTGATCCATCACACTCTTACTCATTTCATCCCTGCTTCATCCATGTATCCAAAGAACATCCCTGTTCGCGTCCACTGCGGAATATCTATTCATCCTTGATGAAAAGAATATTAGATGCTATTCAGTTTCCATACTGTAGGTTCTAGCTGAAATGCTTGTAAGTTTTCACCTACAGAATCGACCGTGGAAACAGCGCGGGAAAAAAGCTGGGAGTAAAAAATCAGCCCTCTTCCCGCTCCCTGCCATATTCGTCCTCTATCCGCACGATATCGTCCTCGCCCAGGTAGCTACCTGACTGGACTTCGACAATCTCCAGGGGAATCCTGCCCGGGTTTTTCAGACGGTGAACCGTGCCCAAGGGGATGTAGGTCGATTGATTGATGGTGAGAATAAAGGTCTCGTCACCCCGGGTGATCTCCGCGGTGCCGGAAACCACGACCCAATGCTCTGAACGATGAAAATGTTTCTGCAGCGAGATACTCGATCCGGGATTGATGAGTATCCGCTTGACCTGAAATGTGCCCTCAATAGCGATGGAATCGTAGTGGCCCCAGGGACGGTAGACCTTGCGGTGATGCACCACTTCGCAACGCTTGTGGTCCTTCAACTGATCGACGATATGCTTGATATCCTGCGCCCGGTCTTTGTCGGCAATCATGATACCGTCCGGGGTTTCCACGATGATCAGTCCATCCAGCCCCACACCGGCAACCAGATTGGTTTCAGCCCGGATATAACAGTTCTTGACATCATGGGTGTAGACATCCCCTGAAATGACGTTATTTTCCTCGTTCTGCTCACCGATCTCCCAAAGGGCTGTCCAGGATCCCACATCGTTCCAATCGGCATCGAGGGGCACCACCATCGCCTTGTCCGTCTTCTCCATCACCGCGTAGTCAATGGAATCCGCGGGTGATGCGCCGAAGGCGTCCGCATTCAATCGGGTGAAATCGGTCTCTTTGTCTGCCTGTTTAATTGCCTCAGTCACACTTTTCACGATCTCCGGGGCAAACTTCTCCATTTCCTGTAAAAGCACGGACGCCCGGAACATAAACATGCCGCTGTTCCAGTAGTAGTCACCAGAAGCCACATAGGTCTGCGCGGTTTCATAATCAGGCTTTTCGACAAACCGGGCGACAGGCCGCGCCAACTCATCGGCCTGATGCGCCGCTTCGGCCGCCTGGATATAGCCGTAACCCGTTTCCACCCGATTGGGAACCACGCCAAATGTCACCAGAGCGCCATTCTGTGCATGCTTCACAGCAAGTTCAATGGCCTGTTCGAAACGCTCTGCATCGGCGATGTCATGATCCGCCGGCAGGATAAACAGCACGGGATCACTCTCTTCGGAATGCTCAGCCGTATTTTCCTGTAGCGCCCAAAGCGCCGCGGCAACAATGGCTGGCGCTGTGTTGCGTCCCATTGGCTCCAGAAGAATCTGGCCGTTTTCCTGACCTATTTCATGGAGCTGTTCGGCCACCAGAAAACGGTGGTCCAAATTACAGATCACCAAGGGTGGTTCAATATTATTTAAACCACTCACCCGATCAATGGTGTTTTGGAACATGCTTTGATCATTGACCAAGCGGATGAATTGCTTGGGACGATGGGCTCGAGAGAGAGGCCATAATCGTGTACCGGTACCGCCTGAGAGAATAACTGGGATCACTTATCTATCCTTCAGTTCATTGTGAAAGACGATTATGCACAAAACTCAGCTGAATATTCCCTCCCCCCTTCTAAGGGGGAGGCCAGGAGGGGAAAGTAGGTGTTTGAATAAGTGCCGCGCCTCTTTCTTCCAGCTGAATTTTAATACTTATCGACTTATGAAATGTAATCTTGCCAATTAAAAACCTGCAAGCCAAAGTAGATCTTCAACTTACCGGGTAAAAACCAGTATCATACCTCACCAGCAGACTGGCAAACACTGCGGCGCTTAGACACGCAGCGACGACCTCCACCGAAACTTTAGGATAACTATCTCAACCGACAATATGAAGATCAAGATCTCCGACCTGATGCAGAAGAGCGGTGTTCAATTCGGTACAAGTGGCGTCAGAGGCCCGGTAACCGCAATGACGGATGAGATCTGTTGGACTTATACGACGGGATTTCTCAAGTACCTTGAAAAACAGCACCACCTGAATAGAGGAGATATAGTTGGTATCGCAGGTGATCTCAGAAACAGCACTGATCGCATCATGCGTGCTGTTGCCGCCGCTATCAGTGATTTGGGCTTTACACCTGTCAATTACGGGAAAATCCCCTCTCCGGCTATTGCCTTATACGGATTACACAAAACCATTCCAACCATCATGGTGACTGGCAGCCACATCCCGGATGATCGCAATGGAATAAAATTCAACAAGGCTGAAGGCGAGATTCTCAAAGCCGATGAACAGCAGATCAGGGATGCGCTGGTTGAAATTCCTGATGCACGATTTAACCAGGACGGAAGATTGATTGTCGATTTCGATCTACCCGAATTGAATGATGAAGCCAGACAGCACTATATCAATCGCTTTATCGACTTCTTCCCGAATGGCTGTCTTGCAGGCAGACATATCGGTCTTTATGAACACTCCTCTGTCGCTCGCGATTGCCTCAAAACCATCCTCACAGAGCTTGGCGCCAAGGTGACATCCCTGGGCCGCTCCGACACCTTTGTCTCAGTCGACACAGAGGCAATCCGCCCAGAGGATGTCGAACTCGCGGCACAATGGGCTAAACAGAATTCATTCGATTGCATCATCTCAACCGATGGCGACGGTGATCGTCCTTTGGTGAGCGATGAAAAGGGCAACTGGTTGCGGGGAGATGTGGCAGGCATACTTTGCGCTAAATATCTCGGCGCTGAAATTGTGGTCACACCGGTCAGTAGCAATACTGCGGTTGAAAAGAGCGAGTTCTTCATGGAAGTGATCAGAACTCGAATCGGATCGCCCTACGTTATAGACGCCATGAATCAAGCCGCCGGTACCGGGACAGTGGTCGGCTACGAAGCGAACGGCGGATTTCTGCAGGCCAATGAAATTTTAGTCTCAGGAAACACCCTATCGTCACTTCCTACACGGGATGCCACCATCGTGCCCTTGTGCATACTCATGCTGGCTCAACAGGAACAGACCACAATCTCCGGTCTACTGAAACAACTGCCCAAGCGATTTACCGCCAGCGACCGCTTGAAAGATTTTCCTAGTGAATTGAGCCATTCCATCTTAAACAAACTTATAACGGGCGATTCTCGCAAAGATCAGGATGCGATAGCCTCGTTATTTAGTCAAATAGCAGGACAGCCAGCATCGGTGGATGCAACAGATGGCGTGAGAATCACCTTTGACAATAACGATATCATCCATCTTCGTCCCTCTGGAAACGCACCTGAACTTCGCTGTTACAATGAGGCCGAAACAGAAGAAAGAGCCCAACAGCTCAATCGTGCCTGCATCAAACTAATGGAACAATGGAGGCACTAGAAAATGGCAAATCAACCAAGCATTCATTGTTTTCCATGACTGAAAATAAGTCCACAGCGCTTTCGAAAGACATTGTCAAACTCGTAAGGGATGTATTACAAACCATACTTTTTTCTTTCTAGCGCTCGTTACGGTACTTTATCTATCCAGAAAATACTCAACTTCACCATCCACACTGAACTAATACATGACTATCATTGCATTTATTGACATCTAAGCACTTCGGTTTTTCACTTAACCATCAGTCCCTCTGTTGCTATGTTTTTACCGCCACCCAGTCATGAAAAAGTCCTGAAACAGGTCACGCTTGCCCGCAACCGATATTTGGCACCCCCGTATTTGCAAGACCTTCATGAATTTATGGAAGCCTTGGCCGGACAAATGATTCCTAAAAGAGCCCCCGATTTTAGTGATATTGATATCATTGCTGATGATGAGATTGAACATGCCATTATGTTAGCTCGCTCGCGAACCCAGCGAAGGCATGGTATGTGGGCGATGGTTGATACCGTCTGGACAAACGACCTGGCCGATTTGATTGGTGGACGCACATGTCTCGAAGTGATGGCCGGTGCGGGCTGGCTGGCCAAAGCCCTAAGCGCACACGGTGCGAATGTAATTGCCACAGATCTTGATGTCAGAGCCAAGTGGGGCAAACGCGCCACAGTTCACCCTATTAAACCTCTCGATGCGCTCACCGCGATTGCTCGCCACCCCGAGGCCGAAATCTTATTGGTCTCATGGCCGCCGTATGCCGACACAGTGATCGAATTGCTGGCCGAGGCGTGGGGGTCAGAGCAGCCCATCATTTATATCGGGGAAAATCACGGTGGCTGTACAGCTACCGAGATGTTTTGCATGCAACTTCGAATTATCGAGGGATTAAAGATTCCGTGCTGGCCGAGTTTGCATGATGAGGTGATGATTGGACATTACCTATTCTCGTAGAGCGGATAGCAGGGACATCATCAAAAGCGACAATAGATTCGCTCCCCCTTAACCAATATTTTCCACACAGCCTAATCAGACCATCATGATAGGGTATGGTTTGACAAACCACATATCTAAGATATCCTAAACCATATGGATGCACGTTTGCTTTTCCACAAAAAACAGCGCTATCGAGACAGTATTGTAGAAACGGTGATCTGGCAGCTTCCACAAGCTGATAACGAGCGCCCTCATGGACTGAAATACCGGCTGGTTTATGTGCGAGACGGCAAACGAATCGTTGGCTATGACAACGAACGTGGTAAAGGTGACCACAAACATATTGCCGGCCAGGAATTACCTTATCACTTTAATAGCGTTCGCGATTTAGTGCATGATTTCTGGGCAGATATCAGGAGGTGTAGTGATGAATGAAAAACGAGTATTGCATATTGAGATATCTTCGGTCGAAACATCGCTGGAACAGTTTACCAAGGTCTGGGAACAGGCCGAACGTGGCAAAACTGTCGCCACATATCACGGCGTGGGTTTTGAGAGCATGAGTCAGCTACTGGCCACACTTACCCCGAAGCGGTGGGAACTGATCGAGAGGCTCCGAAAAGTGGGGCCTCAAACCATTTATGGCCTGGCCAAATTATTAGACAGGAACTATAAGAACGTCCACACAGACGTGAAAGCATTACTGGGATTCAACATCATCCAGGAAAGGGTGGACGGTAAAATCGAGGTGCCATGGGATGAAATCGATGCGCATTTAAACCTAGCTGCCTGAATCCTCCAAGGGGCTAAGGTGGTGGAGGTGGATTCTGCTAAGAGGGCAGAAAAGGCTGGGTACTAGTACTCCAACAAGTTTATATTGATTGCCTAAGCGATGCATTTCAGATCATCAGGGCTGCAAGATCAGTAACGATTTCCCTGAATTGCGATAAGGAAGACAAATTGATAAATTGTAAGCAATTTGTTTATAACCTCTAAAGAGGAGGGCTATAAATGACTGTAGTAAAAAAAAGAGCAGAAAAATATACTTATTCTGATTACCTGACATGGGCCGATGATGAGCAGTGGGAGATGATTGATGGAGAAGCATATAATATGACTCCCGCCCCCAACATCAAACACCAGAATATTGTCGTTAATTTTGCTCGTATCATCGGAAATGAGCTTAAAGGTAAGCCGTGCAGGCCATTTGTGGCGCCTACTGATGTTGTACTTTCCGATCACGACATTGTACAACCTGACATCATTGTTGTTTGTGACGAGAAGAAGATCACAGAGGCCAACATACAGGGAGCACCTGACCTTGTCGTGGAGGTGCTCTCACCCGCCACAGCGCTCAAGGATAAGAGAGAAAAGAAGGCGCTATATGAGAGATCCGCTGTTAGGGAGTACGTTATCATTGATCCCATTGAACTGTATGTGGAGAGGTTTGTACTCAAGGGCAAACGATACAGCGAAACCGAGATATTCGGTCCTCAGGAAGTATTGCCACTTAACAGTCTTAAGGGGATAGATATTACACTGTGGGAGGTTTTTGAGATGGAGGCTCCAGATGCCTCAGATCAGGAGAGGCAGTCCGGCGAAGGGCAATGACAGTTATGCTAAGCAACATCAGCAAGGACCTTTTCTATTTGCAGAGGATAAAGCCCATTTTTTTGTGCTTCGAGTATCGTGATCTCACCTATTCCATCTTGCGTGTATCCAATATTGATATTCCAGTTCAGAGATTCATCGCGAACAATCTCTCCCTTCTGAAATTCAATAAATAGAGTATCGTCCTCTTCATAATAAACAATTTTCATGTAATTCGCCTCAGCTGCCATCGAATCATTATGGTTTTGATGATTATTGCTTTTTCATTGACCACTGACGCACACACCAGATTGTCATCACGCCCATGAAATTCGTAATAGATCCAGCCATGAGCGCCATTCTTTTCTCTATAATCACCCGATTCAATTAGTATTTTTACTTCAGGCAAGGTGATTTTTCGCTTAGCCATCGATTCAATGGCGTGATTGGTCAGCCAAACATTCTTTCCATATTTCTCACTGTAAAAAGATTCACTCATGATAATCGAACGCCCGGCACCCTATACGCCTTAACCAGCACACCCCGCTTGGCTAGGGTAAGATAGTTCTCCATCATCTCTTGAACCATCTTTATCTAGATGAGATTTTAGGAACCCAGCTTCGTTTTTCTTTGGTCTTCGCAGGATGCGATGAGGTACTACTGAATATATTGTATCATTCATCATTGCTATCTCAAGTCTCTGTGTAGGGTTTGATTTCCTATAGTGATGTTTAAGCTGACTTCAGCAACTGTGAGATTTTCCCCGCAACAGCCTGAATGCTTTTCTCAGAATAATTTTTCCACGAACCGTGAGTAAAATAACAATAGTAAAGATAATAGAGAAGTCGTCGAATTTTTTCTTTATCTGGCGGATTAGACAAGGCTGCTCTGATAGCCTGAGGTAGGTCAGATAGTGAGGTGACGTGATGTACCACCTCATGGACGTTATAAAAATTGTCGCCCAGGGTAATTACCGGCTTCTCATGAATCAACGCTTCCACACCGACTGTCGAGTTGATCGTGATAATTAGACTAGCTGACTGAATCAGCCTGTTGGATGAATAGTCCTTGAGAAAGATGACATCAGGGTATTGCTCCATCAACCCAGAATAGTCGATGTTGTTTACATCAGCCGGGTGAAGCTTGACAACAATTGTATAATCTCCCGCGGCTGTTTTTACCGCAGCATGGCACTCCGAAAGAAATAGCTCCATGTCGTTGCCAACGAGCGGAGAGTAGAGCAGAAGCTGGCTGTCTTTTACCACTTGGAAAGGTATGAAGATATATTTTTCTGGTAAAGCGCCAGGGTCAGATGGAATATTTCTATTCAGGGTTCTCTTCCATTTAAATTCCTTATGAAAGAGATTGTTCATCTCGCCAGAGATTCTGGCAAGTAAG
>JBDLIT010000133.1:0-11300 GCA_039714735.1 Pseudomonadota bacterium | reverse complement strand
CAAACCCTTTCCGTTACTGATGCTGCCACGACAAATCGCCAGGGAGGAAATCTTGAAAAATGGTCACCCGAAGAAACTTAAGTAAGTGCCATTTGGCTCAGAGCGGACTTAACGTTACCCCAATTTCAATACCTCTACGGCTTATCTGGCTGTAGCACGTGTTCGGCCAACAGCCTTGATTGCTGCAGTCTTAATGGCTTCCGCGACTTCTTCGGAAGCTTTCGTGCTCTTCATTGCTCGTGTAACGTTTAGCCCTCCGATAAGCACACCCAGCAAGGACCAGGCTCTGGCGCGACGATCCTCATCTGAGCTGCCTGCAAGGCCGCGTGCTACAAGGTCAGCAATCATAGTCATTTTTTTCTCAAATGCCGCATGCACCTCGGCATCAGAGCGGACGACTTCCGGCGTCAACGTCGCCATCGCACAGCCGCACGCCAGATCACTTCGGTGTGGTTTTCCGAGGTAGTATTCCGCGAATGCTTTGACCCAGTCTGTACCGTGTTCACTTTGAAACTTCGGCACCCCCTCTATAACCTCATCGAGACCAGCCGCCAACACTGCTTCGAACGCTCCGTCTTTTGAACCGAAGTGTGAATAAAATGCACCCGATGTGACGCCGGCAGCCCTGACGAGTCCATCGACACCAATGCCTGCATAGCCATGCTCTCGAAAGCCGCGGCCCGCAGCTTCGAGCATTTTGCGTCGTGTTTCTTCTTTATTAATACCTTTATGTCTCATGGGACATTACCCTTATCAGATAGTGATCGTTATTTAATAGTTGACATATAGCAATCACTATTTAATACTTGTTATGTAGCGATCATTATATAACGAATGCTACAACAAAGCCAATTATCCATATCTATAAGGAGACTACGATGCCAATAGCAATAACCCTTACCGAAGGCGTTCTACCCAAAGGCACCGAAAAAGAAGCCGGAAAACGTATCACCGATGCATTCCTGAAATGGCACGGATTGTCCGGCAACAAGGTAATGACCCCCAACGTAACCAACCATATCCACATCCTGCCTAAGGACAGCACGTTGTCCGGCGGTGAGCCATTCGCTGGGGCCTGGATTGAAACAAAGACACCGTCTTTCGCTCTTAGCTCACGGGACATCCAGGAGGGTTTCTTCAAAGAGGCGACAGACATCATCGATGAGCTCTCAGGCGGAAAGCTGCCTCGCGAAAACATCTACGCCAACGCCGTGCATACGGTGGACGGCACCTGGAACATGGATGGCCGCGCCATGACAAATGACCAGCTAGGCGAAGCCATTTCCAAGGGCTGAAACCGCGAAGTACGGATATGATCAGTAAAAATCCAAATTAACTTAGAAGAAATAACCATTATGCTTTCAACAGCATTGAGAATGCAAAGAAGCTCAATATCGGTCTTACCACGCACATCTTTAGTGCAGATCGTGTTGAATAAGCCAGTGGAGAGATGAACTCCCCGTTCTATAAATAAGCTTTGATTGTTTTAGGAAGTCTGGCTAATGCCAGACTTCCTAAATTTTCACTCAGTAGAAACTGATATTTGAAGATGGACCCTGGAGAGATAGCAATGAATCTATTAGAAAGCAAGAAATTACATTCGCCATTCTGCGCATAAATCTGGGATATCAGGCTTATCTGCAATGCTGCGGATACATCTTAACTTAGTCAAGTAAAAGTACGTACAACCACACCGAGGAATAATGATGCCAAATAAACCTTCTAGTGGGAGCCGAATAGTCATGCAAAAAATGTTACACACGATGCTACGCGTTGGTGATATGCAACGCTCGATAAATTTTTATACCCAGGTCATCGGCATGCGAGTGTTGCGTACCCTTGACCAGCCAACTGAGAACTACACACTCACATTTCTTGGTTTTAGCGAAGAGACCGACACATGTGTTCTGGAATTGACATACAACCATGGCATTTCCGAATATGACATGGGCAATGCCTATGGACACATCGCGATAAGTGTTGACGACTGCTCTAAAGCTTGCGCTGATATAAAGTCAAAAGGTGGCAAAGTTATACTTGAACCTAAGCCACTACCAGGAAGTGACGAAATTATCGCCTTTGTAATTGATCCCGATGGTTACCAAATCGAATTAATTCATAGGCCTGCATCTTGAAACTCAACATGCCTCCTTACCGCCTCAGGGGGGTTCTCGCATTGTAGCATCCTGCTTCGAATGATCTGACCCACGGTCGTAAGATGGGATCAAAGGGGTTCGGATATATCTGTAACATGGTTCTCTGAATGACAGCTCAAGGCGCTCTCCAGACACTCAAAAAAACCATGCGGCCTTCACTTGTCCGGTCTATTCTTTTAAATAACCTTATTCATGGAGGAAGGATGATGCCCAATAATAATGCCAGCCAAGATTTTCTTATTGCCGGTCTCGCGTTGTTGCTGTATTCCATCTCCGCAACCGTCGTGGCACAACCCCAACGCGCCTTATATGAAGCCCAGGGCAACTACCTGATCCTGGAGATATCCGACGAAGACCTGATTCACCTGGAATATGGTCAAGGGCCCGCCCCGGGTCTGGCAACCCCCTTGCTGACCACCGACATGGTCTGCAGCGCGAGTGACAATCTGCCGGAGCCGGTCTGCACACCGGACCATCCCGGCTCTCAGTCCTTCAGCGATGATGGGAGCGGTACGCTGGAGACTCAGGATCTACGGCTGACGGTCAACCCCACCAACCTGGCGCTGAGCGTGTTCGACAAGACCAAGAACAACTTGCTGCTCACCACCTTACGGGCGGAGAACCTCGGTCAGCCGCAAAAGACCCTGATAGGCACCCGGGGCGCGGAGTTGGATATCTATGGTCTGGGGCAGCAGTTTGTCGATCCTGGGGTTACCGACATCGACTGGGAAGGCAGGGTTCGGGTCGGCAGCGATTTCGGTAATGTGATGGCAGGATTCAATGGCGGGGCCAACGGCAATACCCAGATCCCCATCATGTATGCGGTCAACGGCACGGGCTTCGAGAACTATGCCCTGTTTCTCGACAACAAATACCGCCAGCGCTGGGATTTCACCAGTCCGACTCAGTGGAAGGTCGATATCGCCGATGGTGCGCTGCGCCTGTTCCTGATGACCGGTCCCGACCTGCTGGACCTGCGCAAGGACTTCATGGATCTGGTCGGCCATCCCCTGGTGCCGCCGAAAAAGATGTTCGGCCTGTGGCTCTCGGAGTACGGCTATGACGACTGGGGTGAACTGGAAGATAAGCTGAGCACCCTGCGCCAGGCCGGTTTTCCCCTGGATGGCTTCGTTCTCGACCTGCAGTGGTTCGGCGGCATCAGCGCCGGTTCGGATGATACCCGGATGGGCTCACTCACCTTCGACGAGGTCAAGTTCCCCAATCCTCAGGCGAAGATCACTGGTTACCAGAATAGCGAGTGCGCCGGCATCATGCTGATCGAGGAGGCCTATGTAGGTCTGAATCTCCCAGAACATTCCGACCTGCACAGCCGGGACTGCCTGGCCAAGGATCGACCGGGGGGCACATCGCCAGCCTACCTCACCGGCAATTCCTGGTGGGGTAAAGGCGGTATGATCGATTACACCAACGACGCCTGCGGCGCCTATATTCATGACAACAAACGCCAGGCCTTGATCGACCAGGGGGTGATCGGCCACTGGACCGACCTGGGCGAACCGGAGATGTTCGACCCGAACAGCGGTTATGCGGTGGGCGATCATGCGGACGCGCACAATTTCTTCAACTTCCGCTGGATTCGCAGCATCAACGAAGGTTATCTACGCAACAATAACAGCCTACGGCCCTTCATGATGTCCCGCTCCGGCAGCGCCGGTATTCAGCGTTTCGGCGCCGCCATGTGGTCCGGCGACATCGGTTCCAAGCTGGACAACCTGGACTCCCATGCCGCCAATCAGAAGCACATGGCCTTCTCCGGAATCGACTACTACGGCTCGGACATCGCCGGTTTCCATCGCGGCGATATCCAAAACGATCCGGCGCGCAAGAACGAACTCTACACCCAATGGTTCGCCGCCGGCATGATGCTCGACGTGCCGGGCAGGCCCCACACCGAGAACCTCTGCAACTGCAAAGAGACCGCCCCAGACCGGCTCGGCGACCTGGCATCCAACCTGGACAACGCCAGGCTGCGCTATCGCCTGATCCCCTATCTCTACTCCCTGGCGCATCAGGCCTACCTGGAGGGAGAGCCGGTGATGCCGCCCCTGGTGATGCACTATCAGGCGGATGTGAATGTCCGCAACCGAGGTCAGGAAAAGCTCATCGGACGAGATCTGCTGACCGCCGTGATCGCAGAGCAGGATGCCAGCCAGGGGCAGGTCTATCTGCCCGCCGGGAGCTGGATCGACTGGCACAGCAACCAGCGCATCCACAGCACAGGACTGCTGCACAGCACCCCACTGTACCGGGACAACCTGTTTAAGCTACCGCTGTTCGCCCGTGCGGGCGCCATCATCCCCATGGCCCACGTGGACAGTGAAACACTGTGCAGCGAAGGCCGTCGCAAAGACGGCAGTGTGCGGGATGAGCTGGTTGTGCGTTTATTCGATTTCGCTCCCGACGCTGATGGCAGCAATCGTTTTACCCTCTACGAAGACGATGGCAAGACGATCGCTTATCAACAGGGCGAAGTCAGAAAAACCGGGCTGAGTTTCAGCACGTTGCCCGTTGCGGGCGATGGCGCCACACGCTCGGTGCAACTGGAAATCGAACCAGCGGAAGGCAACTATCAGGGAGCGCCGACCGCACGTAACAATCTACTGGAGCTGGTCACCAATAGAATCGCCTTGGGCGTCAGCCTGGACGGCCAGGCCCTCGTGAAACAAGTCAGCATGAGCGATTTCCACACCGCCGCAGTCGGCTGGACCATGGACAACGGCCGGGTGCTTGCCAAGTCCGGGGTCAAGCCCGTAGCCGAGGCCAAACGCTTCCTGGTTGAGCTGCAGGAGCCCAGTTGCACCAGCAACCACCAGTACATTTCAATTCCGGGCGCGGGTAACGGCTGGGAGCCGAACGATCCCCTGCGTCGCCTGAGCAGCTGCAACGGCAAGGTCTGGAGCGGCGAGTTGAGCCTCTGCACCGAAGCGTACAAGTTCGCTGCAGACGGTTCCTGGAGCGTCAACTGGGGTTGTGACGGTCAGCAGAACGGACCCAACTGCCCGCCTCTGGCCGATGGCCTGTATCGGGTCAGTTTCGATGAGGAGAATCCGGCGAATCCACTGTTCGAGCGCATTGGCGATACCGATTCATGCAGCACGGCCTCTCGCTTCGTCTGCGAAAATGGAGAGACCAGCTGGGGCGCCAGCGTCTATGTTGTGGGCAATGTGCCCGAGTTGGGCGCATGGAATCCGTCAGCGGCCAGGATCCTGCAACCGAATGGACCCTACCCCACATGGACCGGCTCCATCGAAGGCCTGCCGACGGATGCCAATATCGAATGGAAATGCATCAAACGACAGGAGCCGGAGGGCGGTAGAGTGATCCAGTGGGAACCGGGGTCAAACAATGTGTTCGACAAGACAGTATCTGAACAGGTAGGCGCCTTCTAACAGAATCGTAAAAGGCAGCAACCCCCTCCTAACCTCCCCCTGCCAGGGGGAGGAACCTTTTGATTGAGCTAATCACCATAGTACATACCCCATCGGGGCAGAGTAATCAGCAGCAAACCCTTGACCGTCTTTGTGACCGGGACTATATTTAACCACATGGTTAAATATAGTCCTGGTCGGCTCGATTCTATTTTCAACGCACTGTCAGACAACACGCGGCGGTCGATTCTTGCACGTCTGGCCAGTGGCGATGCGCTGGTGACCGAACTCGCCGCGCCCTTTTCGATATCACTACCGGCGATCTCCAAACACCTTCGCGTCCTGGAAAAGGCTGGGCTCATTCGCCGAGACAAGGATGGCCGGGTGCGTCATTGCCATCTTCAGGCTGCCCCACTGCAGGAAGCAGCGGATTGGATAGAGTATTACCGGCAGTTCTGGGAGTCACGTTTGGATTCACTTGCCGGTTATCTGGAGACAATCCAAAAACCCTGACCACAACAACAGAGCATAGGAGGAGACCCATGGACGCAAGAGTGATGACCCACCATGAAACCCTGGAAATGAAGCGTGTCTTCAATGCACCCTGCGAGCAGGTTTTTCACGCCTGGACGGATGCAGAGGCGCTGAGTAACTGGTTTGCACCCACAGACGATTTTTCAACAACTGTATTGGAACTGGATGTGCGTGTCGGCGGCCGTTATACCATCGAGATGCTTGAACCCAATGGCGAAACACACACAGTCAGCGGTGAGTATGTGCTTATCGAACCGCCGCACAGGCTGGCCTTCACCTGGCGCTGGATCTCGAAACAAGGCTCTCAGATGCTGGTGACCATTGAATTATCGGAAACAGATGGTAAGACCACGCTATTACTCACACACGAACAGATTCCTGATATTGCCACACATGATGCGCATGAAGAAGGCTGGACAGGTTGCCTCAATCGTCTGGATACCCTGATTTCAGAATAATGCGCAAGGTTATTAGTTACTAAGCTCAGTAACTACACTTCCCCCCCATCCCAACCTTCCCCCTCGAGGGGGAAGGGGTACGGCACTGTTGTTAGCTAAGGAATGTACCTAATCACCATCCGCAATGATGTAGAAAAGGTTTCTATTTTTTCGCTGCTAACGTCCTTGTTTGGTCTTGATGCTATCCTAGCAAAGAAGGTTTACTCTGATAAGCATCTAGCAGACCCCAGATACCTCCAGGCCCTCTCACGCCACCGCTTCAACCGGCTCCAGTTGCAGCTGTACCCTGCCCTCTTCCACCCGGGCCGGGAACACATTGGCGCATCCCTCATCAGGCCTCAACGCCTCGCCACTGGTCAGATCAATCTTCCAGTTATGCAACGGACAGGTAACGGAGTGACCGTGCATGATGCCCTGTGACAGGGGGCCGTTCTTGTGCGGGCAGGCGTCCCGGATGGCATAGACCTGATCGTCAGAGCCGCGAAATACGGCGATAGCCATGTCGCGGGTCTTGATGACCCGGGAACCGAGGACCGGGATCTGTGCCAGTTCTACCACTTCAATCCATTCACTCATTGTCATACTCCTCACACTGCCAGTTCGATTGGGGTGAATTCATTCGCTTGGGCGCCATCCGCCCGCGCCTTCCAGGGGTCGATCTGGGAATACTGCTGGCCCACCTTGAAGCGCTCGTGCAGGGCCTTGCGTTCCGCCTCATCCTCCAGGATGCGCTGCTTGATGTAGTCCAGCCCCACTCGCTCTACCCAGGGGGCGGTGCGTTCCAGGTAGTGGGCCTCTTCTCGATAGAGCTGGCTGAAGGCGCCGCAATACTCCAGCACCTGCTCTTCGGTGTCCACCTTGCAGAGCAGATCGGTAACCCTCACCTTGATGCCGCCGTTGCCGCCAATGTGCAGCTCGTAGCCGGAATCGACGCAGACCACGCCGAAATCCTTGATCGTGGCCTCGGCGCAGTTGCGTGGACAGCCGGAGACCGCCAGCTTGTATTTGTGCGGCATCCAGGAGCCCCAGGTGAGTTCCTCCAGCTTCACGCCCAGTCCGGTGGAGTTCTGCGTGCCGAAGCGGCACCAGGTGTTGCCGGCGCAGGTCTTCACCGTGCGCATTGCCTTGCCGTAGGCGTGACCGGATACGAAACCCGCTTCGGACAGATCCTTCCACATGGCCGGCAGGTCCTCCTTTTTGATGCCGAACAGGTCGATGCGCTGGCCGCCGGTGACCTTCATCTCCGGCACCTCGAACTTGTCGCAGACATCGGCGATGGCGCGCAGATCCTTGGGGGTGCAGAGACCGCCGAACATGCGCGGCACCACCGAGTAGGTGCCGTCTTTCTGGATGTTGCCGTGGGCGCGCTCGTTGATGAAGCGCGACTGGAGGTCGTCCTGATACTCGCCGGGCCAGTTGGCCAGCAGGTAGTAGTTGAGGGCGGGGCGGCAGCTGGCGCAGCCGTCCGGGGTCTTCCAGTTGAGGTAGTCGAACACCTTGCGCATCGACTTGATCTCTTCTTTCTTGATCGCCTTGATGACCTCATCGTGGCTGAGCTCCGTGCAGCTGCACATGGCCTGTTTGCTCGGTGTGGCGGCATAGCCTTCGCCCACGGTGCTGGCCAGCAGGGCCTCCACCAGACCGGTGCAGGAACCGCAGGAGGCGGAGGCCTTGGTGTGGGCGCGCACCTCATCGACGGTAAACAGACCCTTGGTGGTGATGGCGTTGGTGATGTCACCCTTGCAGACGCCGTTACAGCCACAGATCTCCGCATCGTCGGAGAGCATGGCAACCCGGGTCTCATCACCGTGACCGGCGTCACCCAAGTCATGCTGACCGAACAGGATGCTGCTGCGCAGGCTGGATATATCGGAGCCCTCGCGCAGCAGCTGGAAGTACCAGGTGCCGTCCATGGTGTCGCCAACCATCACCGCACCTTTGATGCTGTTGTCGCGAATCACCAACTTTTTGTAGACCCCCTGGGCCTGATCCTGCAGCACCAGGGTTTCGTCGCCCTCCTCCTCATTGAACTCGCCGGCGGAGAAGAGATCGACGCCGGTCACCTTCAGCTTGGTGGAGGTAACGGAGCCTTCATAGCGTCCATAGCCCAGATGGGCCAGGTGGTTGGCGCAGACCTTGGCCTGTTCGAACAGCGGCGCCACCAGACCGTAGCAGGTGCCTCGATGCTGCACGCACTCGCCCACAGAGTAGATTCGAGGGTCGTAGGTCTGCATGGTGTCATTCACCACTATACCCCGCTCACAATAGAGCCCGGCCCGTTGCGCCAGCTCCATATTGGGGCGTATGCCCACCGCCATCACCACCAGATCGGCCTCGACTTCCGTGCCATCGGCAAACTTTATGCCGCTAACCCGCTCATCGCCCAGGATCTCAGCGGTCTGGGCCTGCATCAGAAACTCCATACCGTCCTCTTCCAGAGAACGCTTGAGCATCGCGGCCGCAGGATCATCCAACTGGCGCTCCATCAGCCGATCCATCAGATGCACCACCTTGACTTCCATGCCCTGTTTCATCAGGCCATTGGCCGCTTCCAGGCCCAGCAAACCACCACCGATGACCACCGCCTTCTTATATGACTTGGAGGCGCTTAGCATGGTATCCACATCGGCGATGTCGCGGAAACCGATGACACCGTCGAGATCGGCGCCTGGCACAGGAATGATGAAAGGATTAGAACCGGTGGCGATCAACAGGCGATCGTAGCCGACCTCCTTGCCGCTTTCCGTTTTGATCTTGCGGCCGACCCGGTTGATCTCGATCACCTTGTCACCGGTATATAAGGTAATGCCATTTTCGGCATACCACTCCCGGCTGTTGAGGATGATGTCGTCGATGGTCTTCTCCCCCGCCAGTACGGGAGAGAGCAGAATCCGATTGTAGTTAGGGTGTGGTTCCGCACCGAAAACGCTAATTTCGTACTTATCCGCCTCATCAAGCTTCAGCAGCTCTTCCAGCGTACGCATACCGGCCATGCCATTGCCGATGAGTACCAGCTTCTCTTTCATTACTCGCCTCTGTATCGATTCCCAAAGTGTGAAAACTTCTTCACTCCGAGCGTTACTGCAATGCCTGTGCCAAAATAGAAAATCGAGTTTGATAGGTGGTCCGTTTGTAGGCCTCTCAAAGCAATATCAGCTCTCCCACAGGGAAGATAGCTGAAGGGAGTAAGGAAGAAAGAGTATGAATTTCAATACCTTTTATATCGCCCCACCCCAGATCCCCAGGGAGGGATTTTTTGTTTGTGGTTCATACCAAGCAGAATCGAGTATTTATACGGGATCACTCTTGAACAACCAGAGGCCTATCCATGCCCCATTTTGGTGCACGACATCAATCGCGTGCCACTTTAAAACACACACCTTTTATCCGTTATCCTGTCGCTTTGTAGCCTGGATGAAGCGCAGCGGAATCCGGGGAGGTAACTCGTTGAATTTAAGTCTGTTCCTGGATTCTGCAAGCTCCATCCAGGCTACGGAATTTGTGGTGATTATCGCTTTTTCTCCATTAGCACTATTTTTGTGCATCAACTACTTGATGACACTATAAGGAAAGATATAATTCGTTTTATCTTCAGGGTGTTATAAATATGGCATGAATTTCGCTAATAGCTTCTGCAGTACACATTTGCAGGAGATCAGAATGTCGGAATCCAAACTCAACCTGTTGTCCTTTACAGGTAAATCCAGAACGCTGCACCTCACCTGGTTTGCGTTTTTTCTCAGTTTCTTTGTCTGGTTCAACCACGCGCCTTTGATGGCGTCGATCCAGGAGACCTTCAACCTGACCAAGCAGGAGGTGAAGGCCCTGCTGATCATCAATGTGGCGCTGACCATCCCGGCGCGTATCGTCATCGGCATGCTGGTGGATAAATACGGACCAAGGCTGACCTTTTCCAGCCTGCTGTTTTCCTCCAGCATCATCTGTTTTTTCTTCGCCCTGGCGGACTCCTATACCATGCTGCTGGCAACCCGCTTCGCCCTGGGTTTTGTCGGTGCGGGCTTTGTCATCGGCATCCGCATGATCGGCGAGTGGTTCCCGGCCAGACAGGTCGGCGTGGCGGAAGGCATCTATGGTGGCTGGGGTAACTTCGGCTCCGCCGCCGCCGCCCTCTCCCTGCCCACCATCGCCCTGATGTTTGGCGGTGACGAGGGCTGGCGTTATGCCGTCTTTCTGACCGGCACCATCACCCTGGTCTACTCCTTCGTCTACTACAAGATGGCCCGCAACACCCCGAAAGGGTCTACCTACTTCAAACCGAAGAAGACCGGCGCCATGGAGGTCACCAGCAAAGGGGATTTCTTCTTCTATCTGCTGATGAACATCCCCATGTACGCCGCCCTGGCGGTGCTGACCTGGAAGCTGGGACCGGACAATCTGAAGATACTCAGCAGCGTCATCACCATCAGTATCTATATTGGACTGGTAACACTTTACGCCTATCAGACCTCTCAGGTCTGGCGCATCAACAAGCATGTCTTCACTGAAGAGGTACCGCAGATTCACCGTTACAAGTTCAAGCAGGTGGCGATCCTCGACCTAGCCTATTTCGTCACCTTCGGCTCAGAACTGGCGGTGGTCTCCATGCTGCCGCTGTTCTTCAAGGACACCTTTGACCTTTCCATTGTGCAGGCCGGCTTGCTGGCGTCCGGCTTTGCCTTCATGAATCTGGTGGCCCGTCCTGGTGGTGGCCTGTTCAGTGACAAATTCGGCCGTCGAAACACCCTGACTCTACTTATCGCGGG
>JBDLIT010000132.1:0-11368 GCA_039714735.1 Pseudomonadota bacterium | reverse complement strand
TATTATTTTGTGTGTGCTTATTCTGCCTGCTGGTACAACGTCTGCCAACATAAGCAAAGCTCGCTGATCTCCGGGATGGGTCTGAGGCAGAGCGTGTGGATATCGATGCTGAGTGGATTTTTAGAGAAATTGTCTAGGTGTCAGTTGGGGAGTAGGGCAAAGAATGGTAATGCAAGAAAAGAGATCACCGGTGGTCCTTATATGCTATCGAGTCGGGCGGGTTTCTCCTGCGCACCACTCCGAAAGATTGCAATAAGTGTGGAGTAAACCATGATAATAAAGCCCTTTTCCCTATTCAGAAGCTACTCCCTTGCGATGTTGTTCATCACGCTGTTTCTGGTTGTGACAACGCCTGTCTATGCCGCACCGGTCGGGAACGAACAAGTACAAACTCCCTTCTGCCGGGCTCTTGGCTGGTGGATAAGGGTGAATGGAAAACCAAGGGGTGGGACGGTTGGCAGGTCCCGGTGCCCCTGCAGCGCTGTCACGGGTGCCACACGGTGGGCCTCGATGTTGAGACAGGCGAGTTTGTCGAGCCCGGTATCGGTTGCGAATCCTGCCATGGCCCAGGTAGCTGGCATCGTAATACCCTCGGAGTAGGTGCCATTGCATCAACCCTTGATGCACAGGTCTGTGGGCAATGTCACACACGCGGTCTCTCCACCGACGGAAAGCATTTCTTCCCGGTAGATTACAAGATTGGCGAGCCACTAGATGAATACTACCGCGAGAGCCAACCCACAATCGGACAAAACTCAGCTGAATGGTGGGCTAACGGCTGTGAGCACAAACGCCACCAGGAATATGGTGCTTGGAAACGAGGTGGTCATGCCGACAGCCTCAAGTCACTAACCGACGGTTACGATGGCCGCTATGGTGAGGTTACCTCTACCTGTCTAAGATGCCATGCTGCGGAAGCCGCTGCCGATCCGCGTCGGAATCTAACCATAGACGAAGTCCAGCACGGCATAACATGCGCGATCTGCCATAATGTTCATGGCAATCTGGATTCTCCCCGATACAGATGTGACTATTGCCATGAACAAGGTGCTTTCTTCCACCAGCCAGAGCGTAATGCTGATCATGTGGCATGCGGTGACGATGCGAAAGTCACTTGTGTTGAGTGCCATATGCCATTGACAGCAAAAACAGGTAGTGGACTCAACCTTCACTCCCATCAGCCAGGTATCATATCGCCTTCGGATACCGAGAAATATGGTGTCCCGAGTAGTTGCGCCAATGGCAACTGCCACACTGAAAAAGAAGTAGACTGGCTACAAGCAGCATTTGAACGCCATTATTTGTGATCACTGCTGTCCTGTGGGTGGCGAATTCATATTCATTCAACACATGCTGTTGATACAGATCAGGATGTCAGATCAACCTCAGGTGCCCCTGAACCCAGCCAGAATGTCAGGCTTTTTTCCAGTAACTGCTTCCAGGGCATGTAATGAGAGCCATCACATGAAAAATTGAGGCCGACCATTCCATTGTAGATGTTCAACGAACCCGCCCTCAGATAGATGGTCTCATCCATAAAGCGCAAGGCTCTAAAAATCTCGAATACTTCCTTGATACCCTCCAGAGGGATAACGGCATCCTCAGGATAGGGCTGGTTTGGATAGGTCAGCACGATACCGGGGTCCGTCAGATCCTCAAAATCAAGAATTCGATAACGCAATGGATCGTCAATAAACCAGAGGGTAGCCCGTGAACTCGAAAAATGCAGCTTACCGTGAAAGACCCCGTGCGAGGCGATCATATCGATCAGTAGGTCCAGCACCTCGTCAATGCGCTTGTCCATCGGGCTCTCGATACGCTGTTGATTGAACAACCCTCCACGAATGGCAGGATCGCCCATCATCTGAACCCACTGCTCAGGTTGCTGATAAAGTTCCCGGGTCATGGGTAATTCACGCAGGTCAAAGTCAGCTCCGAGATAACCGAGTAATTTCCCGTCCTGATTTACAACATGGTGTACAGCGGTCAGGGAGGGTCGACGTGCATTTCGGCTGAGATAGGCATCCGAAAGAGAGAAGACCTCACCAGCCAGCGCCTCCTGAAGATAGGGGCGCTCGCTTCGGTCTCTGCCTAGATGTCCGAGTAACAACCCGCTCGCGGATACATTCTCGGTGATCTGCTTGGCCCTCTCATCGAGCAGATAGAGGTATTTACAGGAGGGTAGTGCTGCGCGTCCATCAATCAGCTGCTGCTGCAGTTTTGCCTGATCGGGCCAGGTTTCACTACATTTTTTTACAAGACGCTCCATGGAGCCGGATAACAGGCCGCGCAACAAAATTCTCTGGCTGGCCACGGCCGCCTTTAACGCTTTTCCCATGATCTTTCCGACATAGTATTGAGTGAATTGGTAATAGAACAAATAACTTAATCCGCATCAATCCGGGGGCTTGGCGGCAGATGTTTAAAATTGACCTGAACAGCAATGGATTCAGAGTTATTTTCTTTGGCTGTCTCCACCAGCGTATACATCGTCAGCCCCCAATGCCTGGTAATCGATACTGATCCGTTCCCCCGCGACTGGCCGAAACCACCCGTCGGCGAAGGCAACATGGGCGGGATGGACCCGATAACTGTCGATCACCGCCGGGTGACAGAAGCGCACTAGCCAGGTGTAACGATACTTGGTGTCATCCTTCACGGCTTCGCCGGTAAACACCTCGCGTACCCCCGGAATAGCGGCAAGCACCCGGCGGCCCTCGGCGATCATCGCCTCTGCGCCGGCCTTGTCCAGCCCCTCGACATTGTAGATGATCAGGTGCTCCACCGGGGTCCATGGCCGGCTTTGGGCCAACACCTCGGCGCTACGGTCTGCCGAGCCCCACAGGTGCATGCAGCGCTCGGCCTCGGCGGCAACAGCAGCGCTGATATTCTTCACCAACCCGGTATAACCACTGGAGGTATCCGCCTTGGTATTTTCCTTGATCTGCTCTGCCGCCACATCTGACAGGGCCGTGTAGTAGTTGATCTTGGCGACGCCATGGGCGATCAGCTGCCGGAACTGATCATCGGAAAGCCCCGTACCACCGTGGATAACCAGCGGGATACCCATCGCTTCGTTGATCTGTTTCAGGCGCTGAAAATCCAGTTTTGGTTCGCCCTGCATACGCCCATGTACGGTGCCGATAGAAACGGCGAGAAAATCCACCCCGGTTTTGTCTACGTAGCCCTTGGTCTCTGCCAGCGTGGTATAGGCAACTTCCCCCGGATGGCGTTCGGCATCCTCGCCCTCCACACCGGGGACATAACCCAGTTCCCCCTCCACCGCTGCACCGCAACCGAGAGCCATCTTCACGACTTCACGAGAGATGGCGAAATTTTCATGCAGAGGCTTGTGAGAGGCATCCACCATCACCCCATTGCAGCCGAGATTGATGGCGCGCACCGCTGAATCCAGACTGGCACCGTGATCGAGATGAATCGCCACCGGTACCGAAGCCCTTTTAGCGGCAGCCTCCACCGCGGGCATCATCAGTTCAATATCGAAGTATTCGAAATGGGACTCGGCCAGGCTCAGGATCACCGGCGCAAGGGCCCGTTCCGCTGCCGCCATGATCCCTTCCAGAAAATCCAGGCTCACCAGATCAAACGCCCCCACCGCGTAGCCGTTGTCATAGGCGTGCTGGAGCATCTCTTTCATATCAACGATTGGCATCGTGTGTTACCTCATGATTGCTTTTTCATTAAATAGCATCCGCCTTCTTATTCCGGCTGTCCGGTACATAGGGCAGCGATACGCTCCTCCAGCGGCGGGTGGGAGAGAAACAGCCGTTTCCAATCTTTGGCGCCGTCACCCGCGATGCCGAAAGCGGCCAGCTGATCCGGCAGTTGAGCCGGCCCATGGGCGGCCTGCAAGCGCCGCAAGGCGGCGATCATTTTCTCCCGCCCGGCCAGGGCCGCCGCGCCTGCGTCGGCCCGGTATTCGCGCTTACGGCTGAACCACATCACCACCGCGCTGGCCAGGAACGCCAGTACCAGCTCGGCCAGGATGGTGGCGATCCAGTAGCCGATGCCGGGGCCGTGCTCGTTCTTGAATATCACCCGGTCCACCACCCAGCCGACGATCCGCGCCAGAAACACCACAAAGGTATTCACCACCCCCTGGATAAGGGCCATGGTGACCATGTCGCCGTTGGCCACATGACTCACCTCATGGGCCAGCACCGCTTCGGCCTCGTCCCGCTTCATGCCGGCCAGCAGGCCGCTGCTCACCGCTACCAATGCATTGTTGCGTGACATACCGGTGGCAAAGGCATTGATCTCCGGGGCGTCGTAAATGGCGACCTCGGGCATGCCGATTCCTGCAAGCTGCGCCTGCCGCCGCACCGTCTCCAGCAGCCAGGACTCGGTGGCGTCGGCGGGCTGTTCGATGACCCGCGCCCCGGTCATGAACTTGGCGCTCCATTTAGAGATGGCCAGGGAGATGAAGGAACCGGCAAAGCCGATGATAGCGGCGAACACCAGCAGGTTGCCCAGATCCAGACCGTAGCTAGCGGTAAAGAAGCTTTCCAGCCCCAGCAGACGCATGGAGATGCTCAACACGATCAATATACCGATATTGGTGAGCAAAAAGAGTGCAATACGTTTCATGTTGAACCTCAATAAATGTTTAAGATCATCAATCCTGTCGCCTCGAGGGCTCATTAGTGGTCTTCGCCAGCAGGGTTATCATGACGCGCCCGCTGGCGCGGCATCAAGAAAAATCCATACCTGATAAACGGCGAACACGGCCACCAGCACCCCCCCTGCCCAACGCCGAATGCTGCCATGCCCCGAATTGCGAATTCCCCTGGCCATGAGGTAGATGGCAATGGCCAGGCCGATCATCAGCGGAAAATCATGCATCAATACCGCCTCGTCGAATCCGCCGGGACCGATCAGTCACACGGTCGATGGTGATGTACAGGTCGGCCTCTGTATCTTCAACCACCACATCGGGCAGGTCGTCCAGCACGACCTGAAGATGGCAGTGTTAGTCTCCACCGCCGCGCGGGCCGTTGGCGTCGGATAGCCGCATGACAACCCGCTTAATCTGATCATCACAGAAGGTCAGGGCGAAACGCAGCCGCCGTTCGGCATGGCTGCGCAGGGCGTCGGTCAGAGAAAAATTGCGTGTCTGAATGTCAATTTTCATAGGATCATCTGCTGCAATGCTGAGCTGATACTGCTTCATGAGCTGGCATGCTAAGTAGGAAAGACAAACAATAATAGTCGATTATTTTTGATATACTATTCAGTATATACGAAGTAATAGAAAGCCTATGGTTAACTACAAGCATCTGCACTACTTCTGGGTGGTGGCCAGGGAAGGCGGTGTCGCCCGGGCCAGTGAACGTCTGAACCTGACGCCACAGACCATCAGCGGGCAACTGAGTTTGCTGGAGGAGTATCTTGGGGTGGACCTGTTTACCCGGGTCGGACGCAACCTGGAACTCACCGAGAACGGACGGCTGGTATTGAGCTATGCCGATGAGATCTTCTCTCTGGGCGGTGAGCTGGAAGAGATGATATATCAGCTGCCAGCTGGCCGTCCCCAGTTGTTCAAGGTTGGCGTGGTCGACGTGGTTCCCAAGTCCATCGCCCATCGTATTCTTGAACCCGCGCTGCAGCTGCCGGAGCCGGTGCGCATGATCTGCCGCGAGGCGAGTATCGATACGCTGTTGGCGGAACTGGCCGTACACCGCCTTGATCTGGTACTGGCAGACCGTCCAATCCCCCCCACGATCAGTACGCGGGGATTCAGTCACAAACTCGGTGAGTGTGCGGTCAGTTTCTTTGCTACAGAGAAACTGGAAAAGCAGCTGAAAGGCGGTTTCCCCCGCTGTCTGGATGGCGCACCGCTACTGTTCCCCAGCAGCGAACATCAGCTGCGCTCCGGCATTGACCAGTGGCTGGACAAATATCGTATCCATCCGCGCATGGTTGCCGAGTTTGATGACAGCGCGCTGATGAAGGCCTTCGGGCAGGAAGGAGCGGGGATCTTTATCGCACCCGCTGCTATCGAGGCGGAGGTGGAGTGGCAGTATCAGGTGACTGCAATTGGCCGGGTCGATGAGGTGAAAGAGCATTTCTACGCCATTTCCATCGAGCGCCGGGTCTTGCACCCTGTCGTCGCTGCCGTGTTGAAGACTGCCCGCGAGTCGCTGTTTGCCGATGAATAGTCATGGGATGAAAGAAATGAATGAAGAAGTGAATCCTACCCCCAAAGTAAAAACAGGCGTATATCACGCCCCATGGGAAAAGAGTTTCGATAAGATCCTGACTCCTTTCGAAGAGTTTATTCACCGCCAGACCACCAGCGGCTTGTTGCTGATGGGTACGGCGGTCCTCGCGTTGGTGCTGGCTAACGGGCCGCTGGCTTCCGCCTACGAGCATTTTGTGCATACCCTTATCAGTCTCGGTATAGGTGGCTGGACGCTGGAAATGAGCCTGCACCACTGGATCAATGATGGCCTGATGGCGCTGTTCTTCTTTGTTGTCGGTCTGGAACTGAAACGGGAAATGCTGGTCGGTGAACTGGCTAAACTACGCAATGCAGCGCTACCAATCGCGGCGGCGATTGGTGGCATGCTGGTGCCTGCATTGATCTATTTTACCATCAACCCGGATGGTGATGCCGCGCTCGGCTGGGGTATCCCCATGGCCACCGATATCGCCTTTGCCATCGGCGCCTTGGCATTGTTGGCAAGCCGGGTGCCCAAGGCCTTGATTACCTTTCTGGTAGCGCTGGCGATTGTGGATGATCTAGGGGCGGTGATGGTGATTGCGGTGTTCTACACCGACACCATTGCGCTCGGCCCCTTGGTCGCAGCCGGCGGTCTTTTCGCTCTGCTGCTGCTGTTCAATCTGAGTGGTATCCGCAAAACCTTACCCTATTTTATCGTCGCGGTGTTGCTGTGGTACGCCCTGATGCAATCCGGTGTACACGCCACGCTGGCGGGCATTCTGGGGGCTTTGTCCGTGCCGGCTGTTCCCAAGTACGACCCGGAGCGTTTCAGTGAACACGTTAGAGAGTTGATGCACCGGTTTGAAGCCAGCCACCAACCCGGCAGGAGCATCATGACGAATGACGAATTGCGCGCTGTAGTGCAGACCCTGGAAAACGGCGTGCATAGTGTCGAGGCCCCATTGCAGCGGCTGGAGCATGTCTGGCACATACCGGTGGCCTACCTGGTGATTCCGATTTTTGCCCTGGCTAATGCCGGCATCCCGTTGGAATTTGCCTCTCTGGGCGAGACCCTGAGCCATCCCGTTTTGCTCGGTGTGTCGCTGGGTCTGGTGCTGGGCAAGTTCATTGGTATCACCGGATTCAGCTGGCTGATGCTGAAACTGGGCGTGGCGGAGTTACCCAAGGATACCCGATTCACCCAGATCGCCGGTGTATCACTACTGGCGGGGATCGGCTTCACCATGTCCATCTTTGTCGCCCAACTCGGTTTTGAGGGGCGTGAAGATTTACTGCTGCTGGCCAAGACCGGCATTCTTGCCGCCTCGCTGCTCGCGGGAGTGGCAGGTTTCATCTGGCTCTACCTGGTGAGCAAGCCGCTAGAGGCTGAAGTGTAGACTCCAAATCGAAGCTAGAAATCCACGACTTTTTTCTTACCTTGCTCATTATCCTGCTGACGGCGCGGATATTCGCCGAGCTTGGCAGGGAGGGCGCGATTTTCAGCAATGAGGTCTATGCCGGTATGGTCATCGTCATCGCCTTGACCACGTTACTGCCACCTTTTGTCATGAAGTGGTACTACGGGCGCTATGGGGGGGCAAACTCTATAGCATATCGCTGTTTTGGTATTCCAGATTTACTGTTTTAATGATCGAAAATATCGAACATACTAAGTAAAATATTCGACTATTTGTGTATTCAGGAAAAGGGTATTTTGGACGCAAGAAACTGAGGCCAATAACGTCTGATGTGGCTAGACTATCCCGGACACACAACCTCAAGTAATCTTGAGGCCTAACCGGAGAGTGTGTACCGATGAGTCATCAGAAGAAACAAAACCACTATACGTCAGAGTTTAAAGAGTCAGCGGTCAAGCTGGCAATAAAGAGTGATCAGCCTGTATCTGTGACAGCAGAGGAACTGGGTGTCAATAAGAATACCCTGCACACCTGGATCAGCAAATACCGTGGACCTCAGCTCCAGAAGGCAGGCCAGGTCGAGAATGAACATCTCTACGATGAACTGAAGAGATTGCGCAAGGAAAACAAACGCTTAACAGAAGAGCGCGATATATTAAAAAAGGCGGCAGCGTACTTTGCGAAGGAAAACTCGTGAAGTACGCATTTATCGAACGCCACCATGAGACGTTTACCGTGACCCGGATGTGCAACCTGATGGATGTCTCCCAGAGTGCCTACTATGACTGGCTGAAAAGGCCTGAGAGCGCCCGCAGCCTTGAAGACAGACGCTTGGGTAAGAAAGTAAAGGCGCTCTGGCCTAGATTACCGGGACATTGGAGCAGTTGATAGAGGTCGATCTCTTTTGCCGAGACGTTCAGCCGATGGTGGTGGTCGTTGTGATCCCGCCGCTACCGGCCGACCAGAACCTCCTTGGCCTGGTTTAGTTTAGCGGCCAGATATGTAGAGCCGCCTCGGTCCGGGTGGAGTTTCTGCATCAGACGGCGATGGGCCTCGATAATCTTCTGCTCGCTCGCCCCCGGCTCCAGCCCGAGAATCTCGTAGGCCTCCTGCCGTGTCATCGGGCCGCCCGTCGCCTTGCCCGGTTTATCGGAGCCGCCCGCATCACCTGCCTCCGCTTGTTCCCGCCAGGTATCGTCGTATACTCGATCAAGATAGGCTGTCAGTAACGTCGCCGATTCCTCGTCTTCGGAACGACACTCATCGAGCAGAACCAACAGTTCCTCCAGGCCCAATGCGCTCAGCCGTCGACCCGCAAAGCGGCCTTCTAAGACTTCACCCTCCATATCTCCTGTATCGTGGTCCAGGGTCATGCGCAGGAAGCGGGCCTTAACCTGTGACGTCTGTCCGGGCGCCGTTCTTCTACCGGAACGCATGGCATCGAGCTGGGCTTTCAACTGCCGGATCACCGGGATCAGCGCAAGCAGCCTGATGATACGCGGCAGAAGCGGCAGAAGAGATATGACAAGCACGTACAGCCAGTGGAAATAGCCCCTGGCCGCAAGAAACAGCAGCACGCCAACCATGGCGGTAATTCCCAGCCAGCGCAGCACACGGGAGACTTTGGCCGGGTCCGCGCGAACAAACCAGCGCAATAGAAGGATTACAACTACGAGCGCGATCGCGCCCAGGAATAAAAGGGTGCGCAAGGCGTCAGTCCTTTTTTACCTGGTGAATGAGCTGTGGTACTACTCCACCACGGCTTTTTCCGAAGTCCTCCAAGGCACGCCGCCCGCCGGCGGCGTACACCGCCACAGCGCTCAGAAGATCTCGGAGCTGTTCGGCGCTGCTGGAATCGAAAGGACAGAAGGCGCCGTCGGTGAGACGCGCGATCTGCCGAAAGGCGCGCTCGGCAACAGGATCGACCCCTTCCTGGAACAAGAAGACTGGTACGCCGTGCAGCCCCAGTTCCCCGGCGAGATGGGCCAACCGGTCCACATCCTCTTCCATGACATCGCCCACAAAGACCACGGCATCCACCTTCTTGTCCTTGGTCTCCTTCAGGGCATGCCGCAGGATCTTCTCAATCTGCGTCAGACCGCCCAGGCAGAAGACCCCGGTCATGCGCTGCAGCAGCTCCTTGGAACGGGTCAGCCAGGGGCTGGCCTTGAACTCCCCATAGCCCCGGTAGTAGCAAAGCTGGATCTTCAGGCCGCCCAATGAAGCTGTGGTCTCGAACATCTGCCCCTGGATATGGCAGGCCCGGTCCCAAGTAGGCTCACGGCTGGCGGTCGCATCCATGGCAAAGATCAGTCGGCCGCGTCGCCCGGTCGGCTTCACCACCGGCGTGGCTGCAACCTTGCGCAGGAAGGCATCAATTTCAGCCCGGGTTGAAGGCTTCGTGAGCTTCTTGCCGTTGTTTCCCATGGTGGTCGTCTACTGCCTCTGTTTTCATCAGTTGTCAGCGTGAGTCTATTACTATTTTACCGTACAGCGGCATCACGTCATATGGTCGTCTTGGAGAGGACAACCGCTCCAACAGTGGAGGAACAAGGATCTGAGAAGCAACGGCTCAATCCGGCGTGATGCTGGCCTGAAGGTGGGGATAGCCGTATGGGTTTTTTGACCACGCGGGCAGGGCAGGAGATTGTATTAATTCAGTGATCAGGTGACAGTAGGGCGCACATTTTTCCACGCCAATAAACTGCATTTTACCGCTAGAAGCGGCCAATTTTGATGTTCAGCACACTATGCTATACTAACATCAACTAACGCTGCTCATAATCGCAAGTGACTGGAGGGTGCTATGGCAGTACACTCGTCAAAATACCTGACCTCTCGAGGTTTCCATGACACCGCCCCTGAAGCGTTGAATGAGGCGTTACGCCTTGTCCTCGAACACATGGAGCCGATGGCGTACGGCGATGCATCAACAGGGCTGACGGCAGAGGAACAAGTCGTCCTTCAGGAGGGTGGTCTGACCTTGGAACCGACGCCTGGGAGAGATCCCCTGGCCGACACCGCCGTTAAGTATGCGGCAATCATCGAACGAAGCCTTTCCACCGGTGAGGTCAGCCAGCGCCTTGGACTGACGACGAGCCGGGTTCGTCAGATGATTGCGGATCGGTCTCTCTACAGCTTCCTGATCGATGGAAAACGATTCATTCCGGTATTTCAGTTTGTAGCTGATGATCAACTCGTCCCTAATATCACCCGTGTTAACAAGGCACTTGACCCGCGGATGCACCCGGTCGAAGTCTATAACTGGTACCATTTGCCGAATGTTGACTTGTTCCTGAATCAGGACGTCGATGACATCGTTAGCCCGCTCGATTGGCTGAAGGGAGGTCATGATATCGAGTCTGTGTTACTGCTGGCAGATCGTTTGTAGGCCATAGTGGCGAAACTTCCCAACACGCCGGACCGCGAGCGCCTTCAAGATTTGCCCCCCAGCGTGTTGTCGGTTGAGGCAGGGACGCTCGTGCATCGTATTTATCGGCGTGGTGGTGATCACCCGACTCTATGGGATGCATATCGCTACTTTGGGCCGACTTCTGCACGATTCGATCATCAAGAAAGAGATGCAACAGGGCGCGCTTTTGAACAGGCGCGGGGAATTCTCTACCTTGCACGCGATATCCCCACAGCGCTGGCAGAGGTATTCCAGGAAAAACGTACGGTAAATCGTGCGAATGACAGGCCCTGGTTGGTATCACTGAGACTTGCATACGACATGACGCTCCTCAACTTGACAGACACGTTCTGT
>JBDLIT010000131.1:0-11437 GCA_039714735.1 Pseudomonadota bacterium | reverse complement strand
AAATTATATCATGTTGTTTTCAAGTGATATTTTATAAATGATTTGGTGAGAATTCCTCGAAATTGGCAAAATTTGGGGTCGGCAGTGACAAAGATGGGCCAAGCTCACGGCCACGCGGCTGTATGCGATGGCACAGCAACGCGGTTACCCGGGTGGCCCCAGCCAATTCCGCTCGCATGTGGCGCAACTGCGTCCGCGCAAGCCGAGCGAAGCCTATCTTCGACTCAGAACCTTGCCCGGTGAACAGGCCCAAATTGACTGGGGTCATTTCGGTACCGTTCAGATCGGCCTTGCCAAACGACAGTTGATGGCCTTTGTGATGGTGCTCAGCTGGAGCCGCCAAATCTTTCTGCGTTTCTATCTCAATCAACGCATGGAGAGCTTCTTGCGCGGTCATGTCGCCGCCTTTGACGCCTGGGGTGCACTGCCCAGGGTGCTTTTGTATGACAACCTGAAGTCAGCCGTGCTCGAGCGTCGTGACGATGCGATCCGATTCCATCCCACGCTGTTGGCATTGTCTGCCCACTACCGCTTCGAGCCCCGGCCGGTTGCTGTCGCCCGGGGTAACGAGAAGGGCCGGGTCGAACGCGCGATACGCTATATCCGCGACAGCTTTTTTGCCGGTCGCCAGTGGTCCGATATCGAGGATCTGAATGCGCAAGCCGATGCCTGGTGCGCAGGAACCGCCGCCAACCGGCCCTGCCCGGAAGATCCACGCATGACCGTAAGCGAGGCGTTTGCGCAAGAACAGCCGCATCTGCTGGCGTTGCCGGACAACCCCTTCGAAACCGATGAGCGGGTCGAGGTCAGTGTCGGCAAAACCCCCTATATCCGCTTTGATCTAAACGACTACAGCGTACCGCACACCCAGGTGCAGCGCAGCGTGACGGTGATGGCCTCGCTGACCCGCGTGCGTGTGCTCAATGGCAGCGAGGTGATCGCCGAGCACCCGCGTGTTTATGGCAAGGCAGAGCAGATCGAGAACCCAGCGCACATCGACGCGTTGATCAATGCCAAGCGGGGTGCACGCCATCACCGTGGACAGGACCGGCTGGCGCATGCCGCCCCGTCGAGTCGGAAACTATTACAACAGGCCGCGCATCGCGGTACCCCGCTATCGAGTACTACCGCCCAACTCGTGCAACTGCTCGACGACTACGGGGCTGCCGAACTCGAGCAGGCCATCGCAGAAGCCCTCAAGAACGAGGTACCCCATCCCAACGGCGTACGCCAAGTGCTGGAACGGCGCCGCGAGCAAAGCGACCGACTGCCGCCGTTAACGCTCACGCTGCCCGACAACGACAAGGCGCGAAACATCGTCGTGCGTGCGCCATCGCTGGCGGCCTACGATCAAATCGATGCCGATGCCGATGCCGATGCCGAAAATGATACGGAGCAAACCGATGACAACAACAACTGATCCTGACCAGGTGCTTCATGACGAGCTCAGGCAGCGTGCTGTCGCGCTCAAACTTCATGGTCTGGTTGCTCACTGGGATGAACTGCCCGAGGCCGAACTGCCCTGGGTGCAACGACTCATTGAGTGGGAAGAAGTCGAGCGCAGGCGGCGAGGTCTCGAACGACGACTGCGTGCGGCGCACATCGGCCGCTTCAAACCGCTCGCCGACTTCGACTGGAGTTGGCCGGATCAGTGCGACCAGACGGCAGTGGCAGGGTTCATGACACTCAACTTTATCCAGGAAACCGCCAACATCATCCTGGTCGGACCCAACGGCGTGGGAAAATCGATGATCGCGCAGAATATCGCCCACCATGCCGTGATGCAGGGGCATAGCGCGCTGTTCATCAATGCCGCCCAGATGCTGGGGGACCTGGCTGCCCAGGATGGTGACAATGCGCTGCGGCGCCGGTTGAAGCACTATGCGCATCCGGACCTGTTGATCATTGACGAAGTTGGGTACCTCTCCTACGGCAATCGCCATGCCGATCTGCTGTTCAACATCATCAACCGCCGTTACGAGCTCAAGCCGACCATCGTCACCACCAACCGTCCGTTTGCCGAATGGAGCGAGGTGTTCCCGAACGCCGCCTGCGTCGTCTCCATTGTCGACCGGCTGGTGCATCACTCAGAGATCATGGTGATCGAGGGCGGATCCTATCGTATGAGAGAAGCAAAGGAGCGTGCCGCCAGCAAGAAAAAAACCGTCAAATCGCGGCGTAAACCGACGAGTCACCCGGCACCGAAAAAACCAAGGAACTCCCCATGACGATGAATACGACACATCTGACCACGTACTGGACTGTCGATGAGGCTGCTACCGTCATCGACTTCCTCGACACACTCCGGGATGCCTTGTGGGAGACCTACGGGGAGCAAATCACCCGGATGCATCGTGAGGATTGCGATGACTCTATCCGAGGCGCCAATCAGTGCGAATTTGAGTTTGATGACGAAATCCCTTTCTAGTTCACAGGAAACTTAACGGGGTACAGGAGACGTCAGGCTGCCGTTGCTGATGGCCGCTTCTTCCAGTCAGCGGCAAATAGCCCCGATTTTACACCGGTAACAACAACAGACACTTGCCTCGTTATCTGGCTGAATTCTGTTATCGTTTCAATCGCCGGTTCAAGCTCGAAGAAATGATTCCGCGCCTCGGCTACACCGCAGTGCACACACCACCTATGCCTCAGCGCCTCCTTAGCATGGCTGAAGCTCGGGGGTAATCAGGTAACTGTATGTCCGGTTTTTACTCCGGTAATTTTAGGCGCATCCATATCGGCAGATGATCACTAATATCAAACTCGGCTTTTCTGTAAATCGCCTTCTGTTGCTTTGATGTCACCAAGTCAATGTCTTTGCCATGAAGCGCATTGGCAATCAGGTTAGCTATATTGAACACGCCATAATCATAGCCACCTGCTGTGCCACCTGCCGCTTCATTATCATCGGGCGTTGGCAATCTCGGATCATTCGAGAAAATGCCTATCTGGTCATAGGTCTTTTTTTGCCGCAGAGCCGCGAAGCTTCGCTTTCCGCTGTGATGCCCTGTAAGTGCAGCAATCTTGGAAGTGAACATCTCCGGCTTTTTCGCACGCTCGGCCAGATCACACAAGAGAACCACCGCATCGTCGTATGCCTTGGGCCGCTTGGATGCTCGTTCACACGCAGGAACTCGGCCAGTCGAAGCTGAGCCGAAGTGAGCTGGCGAAGCCCTGCCGGCACGGGTGGCTCCGAAGCATCGTCATCGATGTCTCCGTCCTGGATGCAGGCGAGCCAGGCGATATAAAGCGGGCGCAAGTCACCCCGCAAGAGGTCGGAGCGCACGGTCGCCAGAGAGGCCATCCAGCCTCGTCCTTCTTCCCAATCTTCGGAGTACTCCACGTCGCTCCGCAAATCGATAACAACGTATCCGCTACCAGTTCTCGACGACGATTGATCGCCAATCAGGTATTTCTCAATGGCTTCAACATCGAGGACATCACTGGGAATCCGCAGACCGAGCCGGTGTGTACCCCAGTTGGAAACATACACGAAAACCAAGTGAGTCTTTGATCTCGTGATGCGTTTTGGGACATCCCAGTCCCCAAAACGCACTCGATCTTCGACAACCTATTAGTGCCCCGGCCGCCCTGCGTCCGTGCCGCTTCGCCACACCATCGCAAGCTCGGCGCTGGCTACGCAGCACTCCCTCAAATGGCTAGACGTCGTGTTCGGATACTCGCTTTGCTTCCCCTCTGGCGCTAGCGCACGCCGGGTAATCAGTCTCGCCTCACGACTACCGGGGACTACGCGCCTTCGCTTCGCTTATGTGGACTCCCCTCTGTCAACAACGAAATGATTGAAATATAGAATTAATGCGTGCTTATGTACGAGCTCTACTTTGAGTGGCGAACCCAGGCTCAATGATATTTACGCGAACTGTACGGTCAAACCTCTCAAACGAGTTTATTCACTCTGAGCGAAGCACTGACTCTTACAGCTGATTTGTCATCTACGTTAAAATGCATTTTGTTGGTGATTGGTAAGCTTATGCCACTAAGGGCTCAGCTTTATACTCGGTACCTTGCGTCAATAGGGCAAATGCCGTCCTGACCGTTTTGTTTGCTAATGCCACAGCTGCACATTTCTTACTCTTACGCTCAAGTAATTGTTTTAGCCATTTTTCCTTTTTTGTTCGCGGCTCCCGTTTTTCAACATGATTGATAACGGACATTGCACCATTCACAAGATAACTTCTCAGGGCGTTATTCTTCATCGACTTGCCAATAGATCCCAATTTGGTTTTGCCACCACTAAAATGTTGTAGCGGTGTCAGACCGATGCATGCGGATGCATCCCGCCCTGTTTTAAATGTGCCAGCCTCCCCACAGCCTATTGCAATATAGAGATTGATAGCATTTATCGTGGATACACCCTCTAGCGCCAACAATTTCTCACACTCTGGATGTGCCTTGATGGCCTGCGCCAATAACCTATCCTTTTCTGCTATGTCCTCGACTGTCTGTAAGTAGAGTTTCCAGGTCGCGTTTAATGCCTGACGAAAAGGCATGCAAAACCCATTTTCGGCATCTTCAAGCACACCTTGCACTGTACCGCCTAATCCACCGTTTCTTGATGAAACCCGTATATTGAATTCCAGTAACAAGGCTTCGATTTGATTACGCAAAGCCACTTTATGCTTGACTGCCAGCTCTCGCATTCTCATGATTGACTGCAGCTCTTGTTGCTCAAAACTCTTGCCGTTGAGGAACTTGATATCGACAAGCTGACTAGCCTGTACGATAGCGAGGGCGTCATTTTTATCGGTCTTTTGATTTTGCCTTATCTGAGAAACCAGTTTTGCCGATATAATTCGGGCGTCATGCCCCTTGTCCTTAGCCATTTGCTTCCAGTAGTTGGAAGTCGCACAAGATTCGAACACGATAATCGCCGGTTTTGCCATGGCTAGCCAGGATGTAAATTGTGTAGGTGACATTTCATCATTGCTGACGATTTGGTTTACCTGAAACACGCATACTTGGATAACCTTTTTGGCTAAGTCTACACCTACAATCGTTTCCTTCATTTCTTGGACTCCCATTATCGCTTTAAGAACAGGCAGTTTAGCCTGCTCACCTGTTTAGGGTGAGGGGAGTCCAATTATCTCTCTCCATGGCGCGCAGCGTTGGTAAATTCCTTGGGCTCGCTGGTTACCGCAAGGGAGTGGAAGTAGGCCGACAACACCACGCACCAATTGACTCCCACCTGCCACGAACCGCCCTCGTCGGCAAAAAAAAATGATATCGTCGACACGGCGCAGGAATGTTCGAACTTCCTCTTTGTCTACAGATGGTTTTCTCGGCATAATGGATCTCTACCAATCACGGATAAACTAAATGCAGCGGCGGAGAGCCGTGCTGTTCCGAGAAGGCCCCCCATTGCCCCTCCCCTAGTCACGGTTTTCTGGTCCCTTGATCTCACTTTTCCATACTGACCTCAGGCACATCAGTTTACCATCGTTGAATAAAAGACCAATTCATGAATAACTTGACCTGTTCTTGGATGATGGCTTTTCCGAATTTTTCCGTAAGAAATTAAATAGAAAAAGCACCAATAATGCGCACTATCTCATTGATTTAATTGATGGAGGCTGAGCCCAGAATCGAACCGAGGTCCACGGCTTTATAGTCCGCCGACGCTTGTTTATTCCTCTATAGTTTCAGTAGGTTACAAAGTATAAGTGGAAACCCACTTCTTTGACCCACTCCATGAAGTGAAAAGGCGATTTTTTTGCCGCCGTTGTTCATCTGTGAACCGAAGACACTGTCCTTCGAGCTGATGGTTCGATCGAACATTTACACGATACATGCCACAGTGCAGGCTTTATTTCTGGGCCGAAAGCTCTCGCTCAATCGCTCGCTTCACTAGCTCGTTTAGATTGATGTCCTTTTGCCTTGCTGCAATCGCTGCTGCACGGTGCAGATTCCGGCCGATCCGTACATTGAATGTGCCTCGATAAGGCTTCTGAGGCTCGACATTCGACTCCTCACAAGTTTTTATATAATCGTCCACAGCTTCGTGAAACGCCGCTTCTATCTCCTGTACCGTTTCTCCCTCATAGTTCACCAGCGGGTCGATAAACTCCAACTTACCGAACAGGCATCCATCCTCTACACTAGCCTCAACGGCCCCATAAAAACCTTTGTATTCCATGAGCTTCATATCAATCCACCCTGTACCAGTTTCTCGATCAATTGCCGGAGCGCATAACGTTTGACGATATTCCCAGGATGTGGCTTGTGCAGATTGATCATCTGATCAGCATTACCATTATCGAACTTCACCCGGGAACCACTTCCCTGTACTTCCTGATAACCCAGCATTTTCAATAAGGCTGCTAATTCCTGCCATGTGAAGTCTGCAGGAACCGCCATGAGCTTGGTCATCAGTTTTTCACGCTTTCCCATATGCAACTCCATTCCAGTTGCATACAGTTTAACTCCCCAATGAATTAATGCAACTATTTGTTAGTTGCTTTTCACCGCAAGGCAATACACACATGCAGATCCCGCCCCCTGGCGAAATATTGATTGTCGCCTGAATACGGACACTCACTGAATAGTTACATTGAACTTAAAGCAGATCCTGCAATAACGAAAGTCCCGTCATAAGACCGGATCGTTCCAACTGTCGTCATCGCCGTATAGTGTTTGCGTTTCCTCAACCGACCAACGGATCGCCTGGGCGGTTCCCTGACCTATGCCCTGAACGGTGGTAAGTTCTTCCTCATTGGCTGCGACGACCGCTTCGATGCTGCCAAACCGTTCCAGCAATCGTTTGGCTCGCTCGGGTCCCACACCAGGCAACCCTTGGAGAATATGAGCCTGAACGCGCCGCTTACCCTTATAGCGACGTCCTTTTCGCGGCAGAGCGCCACTGGCGACGGCACGACCTTGTCGAGCGGCGTACAATAACAACCGTATCGTTTCATGCAGATCCCTGGAACGTAGCAAAGGAATTCCCAAATACAGTGTCAGGGTTATCAGGGCTCCCTGTATGGCCTCCCTGCGCATGCCGCTGGCCGCCAAATCGCGGCCGGTTCCCTCCAGAATGATTGCAGTCCACAAAGGTGAATCAGCAAGTCGGCATGCCTGCCCAAACAAACGCTCATCCTTTATGGAAATCGCCAAATCCTGGATTGTTTTACGTTCGACAAGCAACCTACCGTCAATCGCATAATCACCCAGGGGCATACGTTCCACTACAGCTGTTACGTCTTCAATTTCTTCTATCACTTCCAGGACACCGCTGCGCACTTCGCGATCATCCACTGTGATGATGATTTTTTCTTTGTTCCCAATCATTTTTTCATCACAGCCACCTTCAAGTATCGATATTCAATCCATGCTGGTGTTCCGAATCACCATTCAAGATTCATCGTCATCATTTGGTTCACTGGAGATCCGTTCAAGATCATCGAGAACCCCAGGCGCCATGATTATTTTTTTCCTTTTCCTAAACTGTATTACCTTGGGGTCAAAGTTCTCCATGATCTCACGGTGCACATCATCCAGAAACGCAATAGCCAGGTCAGCTTCACGTTTGAGCAGGTCATCGGTGTCGGAAAGTGGTGTCAGGAGCAAGGCGCAGTCGGACAAAAAATATTTCCAGCGGACATGCTTGAGAGACTCGCCGTTGGTAAAAATAAAGATTCGGCTGGGGTCATCATCCCAATTCTCCTCTTTTATGTAGACAGCCGGCGCCCAGGACGAAAGCTCCTGACCCAAGACATCGCGCCGCGCATTCTGGTAAGCCCACCAACGACGCTTCAGTTCATCGAGCTGACCTTCGAGACCATTGGCATCGGTGCGCATATCCCATAAAAAACCACCACCTTGCCGTTTGCCGTTGTTTTCCCCTTCGATCAATCTACTGGGGATCAGTTGCTCGATATGGTCATTACCAACACCCTCGATCTCTTCCATTAGATGAGTCGTCAGCGAGGTTACCGCACCGTAATACAGCTGACCCTCGATCAGCAAACGAATCCACCAGGAATGGGAAATACCATAGTAGCGTGAGCCTTTGTACTCTGGAAAATCCCGAAATCTGGCGTGCTCTTGATACAGATAGTCTGCATAGTCGTATTCGTAAAGCACGGAGACATCCAGAATACTGGTACCGTCTTCCATGGACTCATTCAGGTAGATGTAGTCTTCCCCAATGCCACTGGTAAGTAACTTGGCCCAGTTGAGCGGGTAAAGATCAGACATGGAAACAGCCTCCCAGGCATCATTGATCTCCTTTTCTGAATTGCATTTTATCCTGTACAGGCTGGCTAGGAGAGAGCGTAGAATGCGATATCTCGCATTATCGTCCATCGTGGCACGAAAAATTTCCTGTTGCGCACCTGACCAGGAGTGGTAAGCAGAATTCCCGGCGATCAGAGCCCTTCTGGCCGCCGCTTCAATGTCAGATTTATCAAAAGGATGTGTCATTTGTCATATTCAAAAAAAGGGGCACGCTACATAGCAGACCCAAGTTGAATCTCACAACAGACACTCGCAGTGTGGCACATACCCGAGCCGGACTGGCCAACATCTGCATGTTGTCTCGTGCACTCAAGCAAGAGGATAACGATCTCATCACCCACGCAATTGCCAAGGATGGCATCTGCATCATCCTGCACAGCAGCAATCTGGTCAATTCACTGAGTGGCGAACAGATCCGCTCGATCTATACTAAAAAAACACGCAATTGGTGCTATGTGGGTGGGCAGACCACACCATTACCGTGATCCATAAAGCAGAGGGAGTTTCCACTGCCAAGGGCTTTGTGGCACTGTAACTGAGTGCCCCGAAAACCCATAACACAGTTTACACTAGCGCCATATTCTTGCCACTCGTCTGAGTAGCGTCAAACAGTGCTATGCTGGCTTAGGTGGAATTTCGCGAAATTTTCCGCAAAATACAAAATAGATGAGGCACTAAATAAGCGCCCTATCTAAATTGATTTTAGTGATGGAGGCTGAGCCCGGAATCGAACCGAGGTCCACGGCTTTGCAGTCCGTGGACGTTTTGTTATTTCTGCATAAATTCAATATGTTACAAACTATCAGTGGCAACCCACTCCTTCGACCCACTCCGTAGAGACAAAGTCGATTTCTCCCCCCATCGCCAGTATTCCGTAATACCAAGCCGTGCTATCCAGTTATTATTGACTCCTGACGTCAGGCAGTTCATGCAGTTAGATTAGTGCAATTCACCAGCACTCCATTTATAACAACTGACTGATATTAAATCGGCCATATAAGCGGCCTAATCATGGGCATAATAAGGTATTTATAATACCCTTAACTAACAATCAACTATATGATATTTTAGAATTTATTAATGACTTTTATACGGACACAAAAACGGCCATGAAACCGGACACATCGAAGATGCCTGATAGAAAAGAGTTGGTATCACTCATGGAGCCTATGCGGATTTCGGAGAGTTCACGTCAACGTGGAGCCCTCGCTGATCTTGCGGTTGATCTTGCGGCGCACTCGGCAGGTTTTCGCCGGAGTCTTCCGCAAGGCGTTCTGAAGGCTTTGGCAGATCTGGTCCGTGCAATGAACTGCTACTATAGTAATTTGATCGAGGGCCATGATACCCATCCGCTGGATATTGAGCGCGCACTGAAGAACGATTACAGCACTAACACCGACAAGCGCAACCTCCAGCTTGAAGCCAAAGCACATATCGCAGTCCAGCAATGGATCGACGAAGGCGGACTCCAGACACAGGCGGTGAGTACAGACGGCATCTGCGAAATCCATAGGCGTTTTGGAGAACTTCTACCAGATGAACTGCTTTGGGCCGAGGAGCCTGATACGGGAGAGCGTATGCAGGTTATCCCAGGCACACTGCGTCAGCGTGACGTTAAGGTCGGTCAGCACGTTCCGATCAGTCCCGGTGCGCTGCCAAGGTTTATGAAACAGTTTGAGGAATCTTACAGCGCGCTTGGAAAAGCAGAAACCATTATCGCAACGGCAGCAGCCCATCATCGACTTCTGTGGATACACCCATTTTTGGATGGTAATGGCCGCGTCGCGCGACTGATGTCTCATGCGATGATGCTGGAGGCACTCGATACCGGTGGCGTGTGGTCCATAGCCCGCGGCCTCGCCAGAAACGCGAGGTCATACAAGAATCATTTGGCCAAGTGCGACCTTCCGCGCCGTAACGACCTTGATGGCAGGGGCAATCTCAGTGAGGAAGAGTTGGCTTCATTTACCCGTTTCTTTCTCGAAACTTGTCTTGATCAGGTGAAGTTTATGGAAGACCTGGTCCAGCCGGACCGGCTGCGCAACCGCATCCTCCTGTGGGTAGAAGAAGAGATCCGTGTCGGTGCATTACCGCAAAAAGCCGGGAGTATTCTCGAAGCGATCCTGTTTCGGGGTGAGTTACCGCGCGGCGACGTTCCGGACCTACTTAGCACAAGTGACCGACAAGCCCGGCGGGTAGTAGCCACCCTGAGCGAACGTGGCGTAGTGATCTCAGACAGCACGCGCGCTCCCTTGCGCCTCACCTTCCCGGCCAAGCTGGCACCTCGCTGGATGCCGGGACTGTTTCCTGAGATATGACGCACCAAGATAATAATCGAATGACATTGCCTCCAGCAAAATCAACTGAATTCACTGGCACTAAAAGAATCATCCAAAAAACTAATCGGCGCTACGACGACTTTCAGCTAACTTTCCAATAACCCCTATGCAGTCAGCCACTTAGCAACCCATTTTCCATGATGCACTATCCAGATCCTGGTATCTGCCCTGGATGCGGTTATTCGCTTAACAATGCACTGATGTCAAAAAAAACACCATCCTCTTCGCGCATGATCTTGCGGATCTCATAAGCACTGATATCTGATTGCTCTGTCTTCGAGTAAATGGCTACCAGCAAGATATCGTCATCTGCTTGCAGTTAGTAGATGATTAGGTAGCCGCCACTGGTGACCAGGAGATGTTTCAGAAACTAAACTCTTACCCGACATGCCAAACAATTCTCACTATTCCAGCCGCTTATTGGACTAATATCTGGATTGAGGAATAATCCCTCCTAAGTCATTGAATTCCCATTCGAAGTCTTAGCTTAGCACTTATAACTTCTACAAAAGGATTTTGACGTGACAGAAGTCTTTCTCAGCAATCAGTTAATCACATCCAATCAGATAGAGCTTGAATGTAGTGTAACCCCCGAAGAGTTATATGGTTACAACAACACGCTGTTCGCAAACCGCCCGTACATGATCAGCCAGGAGCCTTCTTTACAGGATAAAGCCGTTTTCAAAACATTTGATTCGGCACCGAACCACACACTGAAAAATCTGACAGAAATGGCGCTCTCACTTGGATCCGAGAAAATCCAACCCGTCGCTGAGCTGATGATGAACCTTAAGGATTATGAGATTGCCATAAGCGGAGCAGGCGCCAGTGTCTATTCCGGTCGT
>JBDLIT010000130.1:0-11477 GCA_039714735.1 Pseudomonadota bacterium | reverse complement strand
AATTGCCAAAGATTCCCCGCAGAATGCTTTAAATTGGTATCTCCGAACCATTGAAGTTATAGAAAAGTTGGAAATCTTAGCAGAACGATGCCCTATAGCCCCCGAAGATACCGATATACACCAGGGCATACGCCATTTAATCATTGGCGATTATCGTGCATTGTACCGAATCAATGGCGATGTAGTCGAAGTGCTTCACGTTCGTCATGGAAGTATGGAAAGGAAGCTATGATGATCAATTGGATACGGAAACAATAAGGGGCAGACTACGGTTTAGAAGAACCATGACTATTCAATGCCATTGAAACCGTGGTCTGACCCTATGCCTGCTCGGAGCTTTACCCAACAGAGGCTAGAAATATATATTGCTAGATTTGAACCTATTACTCCCCTGCCTTTTCTATGCCGTCTTTTATTAGTTGTGCTTTACTGTGAGATCAATCATGAGTAGCCGTATGCAGATAAGAAATATTGATGATTACAAAGCCTTGTTTGTGGATGGAACGGAGGCATGGTCTGATAACGGTATGGATTATGAGATCATAGCCAAAGAACATGGGGTTAAAGGGGTCGGAGCCCTTTACTGCCAGTCAGACGGATGGTAAAGTCCTCTCAGTGCTATAAAAAGAGGCGAAGAATGCCAAGAAAACCACGTTTCTACCTGCCTGGCATCACCGTTCATATCGTTCAGCGTGGCCACAGCCGTCAGTCCGTTTTTTTGAGAAGGATGACGATACAGCTTACCTGGATTGGCTGGGTGAGGCAGCGAGTAGCCTGGGTGGAGCTTTGCGAACCTCGGGATTCGTCAAACTCAACCCAGATCACATTGGATGTGCATATCGTCCCAGAGTAAGACCTATTATTCTTGTCACGCTGATATGTACACTTTACCTGTTACACCATGCCAGGAGCCCGGCAGACGGCGGCATTTTTAGTGTGAAGACATGGGTAGACACGGTGCTCAGTGGGATGATCTGAACCAAGGATGAGCTACCGAGTTACCCTGTCGACTTTGAATTTCACCTGCTCATTCGAGTCAAGGTTCCTGGCAAGCGTTAAGCATTCAATACGGATGCGTCCTTGAACCAAGTGGATAGATTTTCTTCAGTCAAATCACCAGAAGCCAGTTGCTTGAAAATCAACAATGCTTCTGGTTCAGAAGCATTTAAAGAATATCCATTAAGTTCAAGAAAAGTGGCAGCTATAGTCAGAGCAACTCTCTTATTACCATCGACGAATGGGTGATTGCTTGATAGGCCGTAGCTATATGAGGCAGCAAGATCGAAGATTGAGCATTCATTGTTGTAAGAAAGATGTTGCTGAGGCCGATTCAATGCAGAATCAAGAGGGGCATTATCCCGCATGCCGGGTAATCCTCCGTGCTCGGCGAGAAGCATCTGATGGACGGCAATCACAACATCCGGTAAAACCCAGACAGGCTCTTTCATTTAGCCAGCTCATGGAGAGTATTACGGTACTTCTTCATTACTTTCTCAGCGGCCTGTATCTGAGAATCGAAGTCTTGCCGGTATGGGGTAAGAGTCAAACCCTCAGGGCCATCAACAAGATAAAGAACATCACCTTTACTGGCTTTGAGCTTTGTAAGTGCTTCCTTTGGCAGAACAATGCCCATGGAATTACCAATCGGGGTAACTTTAACTTTGAGCATAACGCACACCTCAAAATGTTATTACTAACGTTATAACAAATTGTAGCCATGCCTGATAATACCGTCAACACCGACGCATGTTTCACTCGCTGTGCTTACTATGCTGTCGTCGCATGTGTATCCCAATAGATAGCAAGTAGCCTGGGTGGAGCTTCGCGAAACCCGGGTTTCGCAAAGCTCCACCCAGGCTACATTGGATTTGAATATCTGTTTTCGGAGCAAGTGAGTTTGTGGTGCGGTCAGAGAAGGTTCCGTGACATCCAGGTGAGGGGGCACGATAGACCACCTATTAGCTTTCCCAGGCTCAACCCTTGAGCTTGATCACCAATGTGCTGATGTTGTTTTTCCTGGCCAGCTTGCGCACCCGGTTGAGCTGAGACTGGCTGGAGAAGGGGCCGCTACGCACCCGGTGGTAGGTATCCTTGTTGTTGATGCTGACCTTCTGGATTTTCGCCTCGATGCCGATCAGCGCCAGACGCGCTTTCATACGGTCCGCGTCGACAAATTTCCGGAAAGAACCCATTTGCAGGATGTAGCTCTCTTTGCTTGCCGGTTGTGTTTTGCTCTCCTTTGACGGCACTGGTTCCGGCCTGACCGATTTGGGGGGCAGGATCTCCTCATCGGGGATCACAACCTCCATCTCGGGCAGAATGGTGTAGAACTGAAATTCTGGTTTGGGTACAGGTTTTCGCTGGCGCTCCGTAGGTTGGGGTTTGTCCTGGGAGAGTCCCGGAACCCGTCCGGCCGCCAGATCCGGACCCAGCTTCAGCCACACCAGCCCCATGATAAAGGCGCCGGTGATGAAGCCGCCGAAAAACCAGAGACCGCTGTTGCCCGAACCATTCTTGGCGCGAGACTTCGGTGACGCCCGGTGCTTGTAATCCGCCATGCTTGTTTGACCCTAGGGTTACATCTTTTCGGGAGCTGAGATACCCAGCAGGTTGAGACCGTTGCGCAGCACCTGGCGGGTCGCCAGAATCAATTTCATGCGTGCATCCCGCAGGCTTGTATCCTCGATCAGAAATTTGTGCGAGTTGTAGTAGGTGTGGAAGTCGTTCGCCAGCTCCCTCAGATAGTGTGTGAGCTGGTGAGGCTCCTCGTTCAGGGCGGATGTTTCCACCACCTCGGGATATTTTGCCAGGCTCACCAGCAGGGCTTGCTCGTGGGTCTCGGTGAGCCGCTGGAGATTTTCTTTTCCAGGAGAGAGTTCGATATTGATGGCTTTTTCAGCCGCCTGCTGCAGGACACTGCAGATCCGCGCGTGGGCATACTGCACATAATAGACCGGATTGTCGCTGGATTGGGATTTGGCCAGATCCAGATCGAAATCCAGGTGTTGCTCGCACTTACGCATCACGTAGAAGAAACGGGCTGCGTCGGCGCCCACCTCCTTGCGCAGCTCGCGCAGGGTCACGAACTGACCCGAACGGGTCGACATCTGCACCTTCTCGCCACTTCGGTAGAGGATGGCGAACTGTACCAGCAGCACATCCAGCTTGCTGGGGTCATCGCCTAACGCCTGCAGGGCAGCCTTCACCCGCGGCACATAACCGTGATGATCGGCGCCCCACACGTCGATCACCCGGTCGAAGCCGCGCTCCAGCTTGTCCATGTGGTAGGCGATATCCGAGGCAAAGTAGGTGGTCTGGCCGTTGTCCCGTTCCACCACCCGATCCTTCTCGTCACCGAAATCGGTGGACCTGAACCAGAGCGCACCCTCCTTTTCGTAGATATAGCCGGCCTTGCGCAGTCGTTCGAGTGCCTTGTTGACCGCGCCGCTCTCGGTGAGGCTGCGCTCCGAATACCATTCGTCGTAGCGGGTGCCGAACAGCTCCAGATCGTCGCGGATGTCGTCCAGGATAGTATTCAGCCCGAGTTCGAAGACGAAGCGATAGCGGTTGTCCCCCAGCAGGTGTTTGGCGCGGGCGATGAGGGCATCGATGTGCAACTCCTTGTCGCCCCCCGCAGGTTCATCAGCCGGAATATCGGCAAACACTTCATCCGCGCTGTGTTTGTACAGCTCACCATGGTCCCGGTGCAGGCTGGCGGCGATATCCCACACATAGTCACCTTTGTAACCGTTGGCCGGGAAGGTCAGTTGCTCATCGCACAACTCCAGATAACGCAGCCAGACCGAAGTGCCGAGGATATCCATCTGCCGCCCGGCGTCGTTCACATAGTATTCACGATGCACCTCGAAGCCCATCGCAGCCAGCAGGTCCGCCACCACCGAGCCATAGGCCGCGCCGCGCCCGTGCCCGACATGCAGCGGACCGGTGGGGTTGGCGGAGACGAACTCCACCTGCACCCGCTTCCCCGCTCCCAGGTCGCTACGCCCAAACGCGGGGCCTTTTTCCATAATTTCCGGTATCAACTGGTGATAGGCGTTAGGGGCAAGGTAGAAGTTGATGAAGCCGGGGCCGGCGATCTCGGTACGGGCGACCAGCTCTGATTCGGGCAATGCCGCAACCAGCTTCTGCGCCAGATCTCGAGGCTTGCTCCTGGCCGCCTTGGCCAGCACCATGGCGACATTGGTGGCGAAATCTCCATGTTTGCTGTCCCGGGCGCGCTCGATGGTCGGGGTGGGCAGGGCATCGGCTGGGATGACGCCTTCACTCGCGAGGCGCTGCAGCGCCTCGGAGACCAATTGCTGGATTTGAATCTTCATCTGTTCTGCTTTGGTTCTGCTGCGTGGAAAACCGCTTAGGATATCAGGAATGGTGGCTCAAAGGTGAGCCTGTATCGTCTGATATTGGCTCCCATCCCCCCCTCCCTGGCACTCCCCCCGCGGGGGGGAGGGAAATACGGCCTTGAGGTGGGCATGTCTTATTGACGATTCGTGACAAAGCCCAGCCAGATATTTCCTCCCCCTCCCAGGGGGAGGCCAGGAGGGGTGAATGCAGGCTTCCCCGGGTTGCGCTACGCTCCACCCAGGCTACATTGAAAACGAACGGGGGAAGAATTGCGGATGACCTGTGTCACAGACCATCCGGAGATCCCAACGCCGGGCTGGAGTTCTGGCGGGAATGCCAGGCCGCCAAACAGGAGCAGAGAAAGCAGATCCTCGATCAGTTTGATTCACTGAAGTGGCGCTCCTACGGGGATGCGCCGGCGCTGGGGTGAGTCTTTAGGCGGGAAAATCAATCCCACTGGGCTATATTTCTGGGTAGCCCTTGCCGCTCCTGTTGAGTTGCAGGCCCATGTTTAAGGAGAGCTGGCAAATGCGCAACCATTCCGGAATCCACCATCCACGACACTGCTTTTGCCAGATCCCCGAGTCGGAACTGCTGTACTGGTTGAAAAAGCGCTATCTGGAACAGATCCCCACCGTACATCTCCTCGATTCCACCGATGATCTCCATGAAAAGGAGGTCATCAGTATCGTCTCGATGTTGGATGTCGATGAAGCTACCATGCTGGAGCTGATGGGTGATGTGGAGATGCCCGAACATCACATCATGCATTGCCGGGAGAATCTCAAGAAGCTGCTTGGTCTGAATAGTCCATTGCGGGAAAAGTAGTGAGACTCAGTCCATTCGGCTGTGAAATTTCCGGGTTAAACACCTGGCTCTGAGCCCTGAATATTGAAAATAATCTTACCCTCCAGCAGATCGACCCTGACCCGGTTGCCTTCCAGACACTCGCCCTTGACGATCATCATCGCCAGCGGATTCTCCACCTGACGTTCGATCTCGCGGCGCAGCGGGCGCGCACCGTACACCGGATCGAAACCATCCCGGGCCAGTTTGTCGATGATGCTGTCCGCCACTTCCAGGGTGATCTCCTGCACGGCCATGCGCTGTTCGAGTTCGGTGACGAACATCCTGGCGATCTGATGCACATGATCCTCTTCCAGGTAGTGGAACACGATCACATCGTCGAGGCGGTTGAGGAATTCGGGTTTGAAGAATTTTTTCACCTCATGCAGCACTAGCTGTTTGGCCTCCGCATAATCCGGGGTTGCGGATTGGATGAAACCGATGGGCCGTTTATCCGGCGACAGGGCCTCGGTACCTAGATTCGAGGTGCCGATCAGAATGGTGTTGCGGAATGAGACCTTGCGCCCCTGGGCATCGGTCAGATGGCCGTCCTCGAGGATCTGCAGCAACATGTTGAAGACATCCGGGTGGGCCTTTTCCACCTCATCCAGCAGTACCACGGTGTAGGGGTTGCGCCGCACCTTCTCGGTCAGTTGGCCGCCTTCGCCATAACCGATGTAACCGGGGGGTGCGCCGATCATCTTCGAGACTTCGTGGCGCTCCATGTATTCCGACATGTCCAGGCGGATGATGCGTGATTCGTCATCCAGCAGGAAGGCCGCCAAGGCTCGCGCCAGCTCGGTCTTGCCCACGCCGGAGGGGCCCAGAAACAGAAACGAGCCGATCGGGCGCTTGGGTGAGGTGATGCCTGCCCGGTTGCGCCGGATGGCATCCGCGACCGCGCTGACCGCGTCCTCCTGGCCGACGATGCGTTTGTGCAGATTGCTCTCCATGCGTGAGAGCTTTTCCGATTCCGACTCCACCATGCGCGCGACCGGGATACCGGTCCAGTTGGCCACCACTTCGGCGATATCGTCCTCGGTGACGGTGGAGTCGACTTCACCGCGTTCCTGCTCCCAGGTCTGGCGGGCCTCCTGCAGGCGTTGTTCGATCTTGAGGATTTGCATCTGTAGGTGGGCCGCCTCCTCGTAGTCCTGTTTATTGTATCGCTCTCCTTTATCCCGCAGCAGCCGGGCGCGTTGCTGCTCCAGTTCCTTGACCGGGTGGGGGATGGAGATCAGCCGGATGTGTTTACGAGAGCCTGCTTCATCCACCAGGTCAACGGCTTTATCCGGTAGCCTGCGGTCCGCTATGTAGCGCTCCGAGAGGCGGGCTGCCGCCTCGAGGGCTTGCGGCAGGTATTGAATCTGATGATGCGCTTCGTAACGTGGGGCAATGCCTTTGAGAATGTTGATCGTTTCGTCGATGGTTGGTTCTCTGACCAGCACCGGGTGGAAGCGCCGCTCCAGCGCTTTGTCAGCTTCCACGAAGCGATGATACTCATCCAGGGTGTCCGCGCCGATGACCTGCAGGCTACCCTGGGCCAACGCTGTTTTAAGTAAACTCGGGGCATCGATGCCGCCCCCGCCGGCTCCAGCGCCTACTACGGTATGCAACTCGTCGATGAACAGGATGACCTGCCCGTGGGCCTCGATCACCGCATCCCGTACCGATTTGAGCCGCTCCTCGAACTCTCCACGCATCTTGGCGCCGGCGATGATCTCCCCCATGTCCAGGGAGAGTAGTCGTTTGTTGAGCAGGGTGTCCGGCACATCGGCATCCGCGATACGCTGAGCCAGGCCCTCGACGATTACCGTTTTGCCCACACCGGCTTCACCGATCAACGCGGGGTTATTCTTTTTGCGGCGTGAAAGGGTCTGAATAACCAGGGTGATCTCGCTCTCACGCCCGATTACCGGGTCCAGTTCCCCGGCGCGGGCCATTTCGGTCAGGTCCTTGGTGTACTGCTTGAGCGGGTCCTGGCGGGTTTCGGCATCCTGCTCCTTCAGCGCCCGCCCACCGCGCAGGTCTTTCAGGGCCTGACGGGCCTGCTGCTGTGAGAGACCGGCATCATGCAACAGGCTGGCGGTATGCCCCGCCTTTTCATCGAACATCGCCAGAAAGAGCGTGCCAGTGCCAATATAGTCATCACCCAGGGCATGGGCCTCCTCATCGGCAAGGCGGAAGACTTCATTGACTTCCTGTGAGGCCACCACCTGACTCGACTTGGTGGGCGCGGCATTCTGATGGTGCTGATGGATCTGCGCAATGATCTGGTCGATGGCCGCCTGATGATCGTGCACCAGGCCTTCCAGGATCTTCACCGCCTCAGCGTCCCGCTGGGTCAGCAGGGCCAGCAGGATAAAGTCGGGTGTGAGCAGATTCTCATGCAGCGCCGCCATCTCGGCCACGGCCTTGTCGAGTGTCTGGAGTACTTTCTCGGTGCTTTTCTGTACGTAGTTTTGAAACATGGATTTTCGTTGAGTGTTCGGTTGGAGGTCGACTTCAGTTTGATGCGTTTTGTCAGTCAGGTTGGATCAAGTCTGCTATGCAAAGCCCGGTAAACAAATGACCGTCGTCTATGGAGTGTCGATAAATCATAACTCGACTTTAAGGTCGGTCGGTTTTTTTTGGACGCAACTTTGAATTTTAGATGAATAATGGATCTTCCGTTGTCAGAAAGTCTTCATCTGAACGTAACCCCTGTGTCACTTCCCAGGCTTAGACTTGCATCGAAAATCAAGTCAAGGGCAAAGAATGATGAGTGTAGAGAGACGCTACAGTAAACGATATGCGGTGCATTGCGATGTCTACATAAGGTATCGCAGACAACGGGCATTTCCTGCCAGTGCAGAGAACTGTTCACTCTATGGGATGTATCTGAAAACAGACAATCTGACCCTGCTTAGCGGGGCGTTGGTGGAACTGGATATCTTTTATAACAACCAGAACTGGCAGATCACCGGTTTGGTGACCCACGCTGGAAAAAATGGCTTAGGGGTCATGTTCTGGAAAGAGCAACCGGAATTCTATAAGACTGTCGCAGAAAATGCTATGTCCGTACAGGACGAGCGTATCGAGGAGTTGATCGCGCTCCCGGTTCGTGCGCCCTATGCTGAGGAATCCGCGCAATAGATAAGGTTTTCTGGTTATTCGTCATCGTCGTGTAATAAAGCTCCGGTTTAATATTGAGATCGTGCTTTAAGAGGGCAATTACATGGTAGTTCCTAAAATACTTGCTGTTGATGACGAGCCAGCCGTTGGCGAGATGTTACGTTTCATCCTGGAGCAGGATGGCTTTCAGGCTGATTTTGTTGAGGATGCAGGGCAGGCGATCAGAAGTATCAATAAGTCCCGTCCAGACCTGATTCTGCTCGACTGGATGTTGCCCGGAATGAGTGGTATCGAACTCGCTGAGCGACTTAAGGATAAGAGTGAGACCAAATCGATCCCGATCATCATGCTCAGTGCAAAAGGTGAAGAGAACGACAAGGTGAAGGGCCTGGATGTCGGGGCTGACGACTATGTCACCAAACCCTTTTCCGCCCGTGAACTGCTGGCGCGGATTCACAGCATACTCAGGCGGGTGTCACCACTGCTCGCGGGAGAGGCCCTGGAGTGCGATGGTTTGATCCTCGATCCGGTCAGCCATCGGGTGACTGCCGATGACCGCAAGGTCGATCTGGGGCCGACTGAATTTCGTCTGCTGCACTATTTCATGACTCACCAGGAACGGGTCTTTTCCCGCAGCCAGCTGCTCGATCGTGTCTGGGGCGCCAATGTGTACATCGAGGAACGCACCGTGGATGTACATATCAGACGCTTGCGCAAAGCCTTGCAGCCGGTCCGCAAGGATAAAATGCTGCAGACCGTACGCGGGGCGGGTTATCGTTTCTCAATGGCCAGCTGAGCCTAAGTTAGTTACCGTCCGGAAATAAGGTCATTCCCTTCCCCTGCGGGGAGGGTCAGGTCACTAACGGCTTCCTGCCTCACGTGACATTTGCCCATCCCTGGGCGGCAGGTGGGGGAAAGCATATGGCATTGAATTTCATGCTATTAATCTCCCTCCCTCCAGCCCCCTCCCGGTGGGAGGGGGAGTTAGCTATTGCCTAGGGAAGATTGGGTTTCAGGCGATATAGAGGCTGAATTTACTTCCGATTGGCGGGCTGATATCCACCACTAATTTCCTCTAAAAAGACGAATCTCGGCTGCTCCGGCCAGTATCAGTCTGTCTGTAACAAAACGGTCAACTAAGGTTCATCGTTTTGCCATCTGCGGGTCATATTAGCTTCCGATTATATCTTCATAATTCCTCTAGCTTGTAACACAACAATATCCATATCCATTGGGAGTATCGAAATGAAGAAGTTGCTAACATTTGCACTGGCATTTTCTCTTACCGGCTTGGCCGGTGCGGCATCTGCCCGTGACTATATCAGTATCGTAGGTTCCTCGACCGTCTACCCATTTGCGACGGTGGTGGCAGAACAGTTCGGCAAGAGCAGCAAGTTTAAGACCCCGAAGATCGAGTCCACCGGTTCGGGTGGCGGTCTGAAGTTGTTCTGCGCCGGTGTGGGTGTGGAGCACCCTGACATCACCAATGCCTCACGCCGGATCAAGAAGTCCGAAGTTGAGCTTTGCAGCAAGAATGGTGTGAAAGAGATCACCGAAGTGAAGATTGGTTATGACGGCATTGCCCTGGCCAATTCTAAAAAATCGCAGCAGTTTGAAGTGACCCGCAAGGATATCTTCCTGGCCCTGGCCAAGCAGGTTCCCGGTCCTGACGGCAAGCTGATCGATAACCCCTACAAGACCTGGAAAGAGGTAAATCCGGCCCTGCCAAGCGCCAAGATCGAGGTGTTGGGTCCACCGCCCACCTCCGGTACCCGTGACGCTTTTGCCGAACTGGCGATGGAGGCCGGCGCGAAGAAGTTTGCTGATCTAAAGAAGCTGCGCGGTTCCAAGGACGCGGCTGAGATCAAATCCCTGATGGTCAAGCTGGGTATCCCCGAGAGCGTCTTCAACAAAAAGGGCAAGAAGGTGTTCAAGGCAGTGGCACATGCGGTGCGTGAAGATGGCGCCTACATTGAGGCCGGCGAGAATGACAACCTGATCGTGCAGAAACTGGAGGCCAATCCCAATGCCCTGGGCATCTTCGGTTTCTCCTTCCTGGATCAGAATTCCGACAAGGTGCAGAGCTCCAAGATCGAAGGGGTTGCCGCTGAGTTCGAGACTATCGCCGATGGTTCCTATCCGGTCTCACGTCCACTCTACTTCTACGTGAAAAAGGCCCATGCGGGCGCCATCCCCGGTATGAACGAATATCTGGCCGAGTTTACCAGTGACAAGACCTGGGGTGAGGAGGGCTACCTTTCAGACAAGGGCCTGATCCCCATGCCTGTGCAAGAGCGCTCTGCCTTCAAGGCGGATGCCGCGTCGCTGAAACCTTTGACCCTCTAAAGTCGTCATGAGCCCGGCGGCCGCCTCAGCAGGCGGCCGCCTCTATCTGTATTAAAGCGAATGAATACGTTAGTCCTGCTCGTTGTGCTTTTGGGGTTGAGCACCCTGGCTTTCTATCTGGGGCGCAAACGCGCGTTTTCGGTCGTCAGGGGGCGGGTCCGGGATCTGCACTCTCTGCCTGCCTATTACGGTTTTCAGGCGGCCCTCTGGTGCGGTCTGCCGGCACTGCTGTTGTTCGGTCTCTGGGTCTCTTTCGAGTCGACCATCATCATGCAATATGTGATCGAGGGTTTGCCGGATGAGTTGCGGAATCTGCCGCAGGACCGGCTGGGCCTGCTGGTCAACGACCTGCGCAATCTGGTGGAAGGGAATATCGTCTCTGGCGAAGTTAGTCCCGCCATGCAGGTGGCGGCCGATCACTATAGTCAGATGCAGAATCTAAGCAATCTCGCGCTGACCGTGGTTGTGTTGGCCATCGCCATCATGGGCGCCGCGTTTGCCTTGAAGATGGTCAGACGCGAGCAGCGGGCGAGGAATCAGGTGGAGAAGGCGGTGATGTTCTTCCTCATCTCCAGCTCCTCTATCGCGATTTTTAGCACCATCGGCATAGTTCTGTCGGTGTTGTTCGAATCGATCCGTTTCTTTCAGCAAATACCGGTCACTGATTTTATCTTTGGTCTGGAGTGGTCGCCCCAGACCGCGATCCGGGCCGACCAGGTGGGTTCCACCGGCGCCTTCGGTGCAATCCCCCTGTTTGCCGGCACCCTCATGGTGACCTTTATCGCCATGCTGGTGGCGGTGCCGATCGG
>JBDLIT010000129.1:0-11898 GCA_039714735.1 Pseudomonadota bacterium | reverse complement strand
TCCACCGCATCCAAGGTCAACAGATTGCAGCAACGGGTGCGCGGGGAAGCCACCGGGCAGGAGCCCAGACCGAGCTGCTGCTGCTCCACGGCGATACGCTTGATCCGCTGCGCAGAGTACGCCGTCTGTGTGAAGCCTTCGGGGTAACGATTGGGCCTCTCCCTAAGCCCCTGCCAGTGTTCACGGATTGACGCCAGCAGTCGCTGACGGGTCTGCTTGGGGGAGGCGCCTGCAGAATCGACCTTCGGCCAGACCTCATGGATGGGTCTTTCGTCCCACATGTTCAGATCCAGGGCGATCTCTCCCAGCTGCCGCAACTCCTGATGTGTAAAGCGAAACCTGGTTGCTTGTTCAGTAATGAACCGACGCTGATCCACAGGCAGCCTATCCAGACCCGCCTCCTGGATCAGGCCTGGCAGTTTATCGTTGTAGTGACGCATTCTGATCATCATGTTATTTGAACGCGACATGCAGAGTAGTACAAGTAACGCGCTGGTAAATTCCCTCAAAAGCGATCAAGCACAAATACAAGGTTATGTTGTTGGGTAAACAGACAAGAGATATTTAAAAAGATTAAGAAAATGTCGGATTTACTTACACCAAGAACCACAGACTCTGACATATTAATGAGTTTTATCGCGATATATATTTCAAGGTACTCCTATAGCACACAGTATCAGGGCCAGAAATAAATTATTCCTTTCCAGATTTCCTCAGACCACAGATGTCGAAATATTTAACACTCAGCTATGACCAAACCATTTAATAAATTATAACCAATTGTTTTTTATTAATTAAATATTAATGGCACGTATAGTGCAAAACTTGTATCAGGCTTACGACGAAATAAGCCAAGCAATATATTTTAAACATGACGGGTTTCGAGGAAAAAAAAATGAAATTAAAGACAATTGCACGTTCGCTGACGGGAATAGCCGCAGGCACCCTGCTGTTATCCTTCGGTGCTCACGCATCTCTAACCACTTTCCAGACTTTCGTAGGTAACTATGGTGTATCCAGTGACGGATGGGGCGGCACTGATCAGAACGGCACGCTGTCAGCCAATATCCCCGCAGGAGCCACCATTGTGGGGGCCTATCTCTACTCAGCGATGTACAGCACTCCCGCAACCCAGGGTGATGTCACCTTCAATGGCACCCTGATCAACAACTGGGACCAGTCGGTAACCAACAACATCGAACCATCCTATCCTGATTACTTTCGTACAGGCCGTGAAGATGTCACCTCCATCGTCCAGGCCGGTTACGATGGGCTTGGCGGCACTTACAACTACTCTGTCACTGAACATGACTCCAGGATCGACGGTGAGTCCCTGATCGTAGTTTATGAACTCGCCAGCCTCGACGTCTCCACCGTGGCCATCCTGGACGGTGGTGCAGCACTCGGCGGTGATACCACTCAGGTCAATTTTGCCGATCCCCTGGACACCAGCGATCCAGCCTTTTTCGCTGAGATGCGGCTTGGCATCAGCTTCAGCTGCTGCAGCCAGGCCTCCAATGTGACAGTCAATGGATCCACTCTGACCAACAATGCCGGTAGCAACGACGATGGCGAATTGGTAGCCAATGGTTCCCTGCTGACCATGGGTGGTGATAACGACGACCTGCTCAACACCAACACCTATGACGGTGATGACGAGCGCTATGACCTGACACCTTTTGTCAGCAATGGCGATACCAGCATCAACATCTTCACCAACAATCCGAGTAACGATGACAATATCTTCGTAGCTCTGTTCCATGTGAAAGGTGAGGCCGGTTTCAATGAGCCTCCACCCAATGTACCAGAGCCTGCTGCTCTGTCACTGATGGCCGGTGGCCTGCTATTGCTGGGCGCCACCAGACGTCGTAGAAAGACCGCCTGATAGCACAACTATACAATAACAATCAGGATGGTAACTAAGGGCTGGATTTAATATTCCGGCCCTTTTTTTTGTTAGCCTATTTGCTTGCCCTCTATACCTCAGAAGCTAGACTAACCTCTTGGATATCAGTTTTTACCTTCCACCTTTCACGGATTCAGGATTATGTTATTGAATCGACAAATTATTGTACTCCGCCTTATCACTCTTCTATCAATCACGCTGTTTTTGGCGCCATCATCAGTCATATGGGCAGCCGTCAAAAATCCGGAAGATTTCCTCAAACCCGAATATTTCGACCAATCCATTGATCCTAATTGGTACTTATCTGTAAGTTACAACAAAATCCTAACCGCCCTGAAAAACAGTGAGTACTCCAAGGCAATTGAAACAGCCAAGGAATTGATTGGAAAGAGACCCACCGACGCAAGGGGACATCTTTTATTGACTCTAAGCTGGCTGGGTAATGGTGATGAGGAGCAGTTGCGTCAACACTTGAAAGAACTGGAAGGTTTCAATCAGAATCTCGCTGCTTTGATCAGACTCACTGCAGGACGCTTCTACGCTAGGGAAAAACGCTATTATAAATCATTAGCGATTACTCGCGATCTTTCAAACGAACGAATCCAGTCACAAACTCTCCAGTTAAGGGCCAAAATCTATACATTACAGGGACGCACTACAGACGCTCTGTTCACATACAAAGAACTATACAGGTTGGATTCCACGAACCACGATACACTATTGAACCTTGCCCGACTCAGCATGATCAATAGACATCTGGTATATGCCCGTCAATATGCTGACGAGCTTCTCAAGTTACAACCCAATAATCCACCAGCCGCATTGATCCTTGGAACGGTCAATCTGATGGATGGCGATTTGCCGGGCGCCCAATCGGCTTTTCACTCGATAGCCGCCAAAGATCCCATATCGCAAATGGGACTAGGCCATGCCTCACTGATAGATAAAGATTTTCCATCCGCACTGAAGCATTACCAGAATGTCCTTGAGCAATTTCCCGCCATGATTGAAGCCTTGCAAGGTCTTGCCATCACAGATATAGCAATGGGAAATCAGAAAATCGCACAGGAAGTACTGAAACAAGCTAAGGATACAGCTTCCCAGGATCCACTGACTCACCTGATAGAAGCCGCCAGTTATGCTACCAAAGGAAAAACCGGATCGGCGGGAAAAAGCCTGAAAAAGACTGGCGCCCTTTTTTTTGACATCAACAATCCTAAGCCTGAAATCCAAAACATCCTTATCGAGGAAATCAAGACATCTGCGCTCAATCTTGGGCTCTCCAACTATCTATACCGACAAGGATATTTCCAACTTACTGAAAAAATCATTGGGGAACAGGGTGGAGATGAACAATTAATGCCATTGTCACTTATGACCAAGGCAAGAGCTTTATCAAAAGACGGAAAAGACAAAAAAGCACTCGCGCTGTATCAGATACTCATTGATAAACACCCGAATCTTCTTGCTCCTATCATGGAACAGGCAGATATCCATTTCAGATTAAACGACCCGAAACAGGCAAAAAAAGGGTATGAACAAGCCGTTGCAATAAATCCGTATATTCCTGATCTGCATCTTCGGCTAGGAAATCTATATAACCACCTCAATCAATCCAAGCTGGCAATAAAACAATATAATGAAGCTTTAGAAATCAAACGAGGCCCACATATCCCTATAGCACTAGGCAGCATAGCCACAACGCTTCTTGAGAAGGAACAAAAACCTAAAGAGGCTCTAAAATTTGCTGAGAAGGCGCTCAAACTTGCACCCAACAGCAAACAATTGATCCTGCTCATTGGAAATATTCATCTGGAATCCAAAGAGTATCAGAAGGCGCTGGAACTCTATACAAAGCTTAATATCACAAATGACCTAAAAGAACCTATAGACCACTATCGTTTTGGCATTTTGCTGAACAAGGCCGGTAGACATAAGGATGCTGCACAGGCCTTTGAAAATGCACTCAACTTCGGTAAAGATTTTCAAGGCAAAGAACAGGCAGAACAACGATATGCTGAATTGATCAGCAATTAATGGGTTGAAGTTGGAAGTGATAAATTAGCTTTTGCGGGTCACGAACTTCTTCAGCCTTTGCCGCTTCTGAATCTGCCGGCTGGTCAGTTTGTTTTTCTTGCCCTCGAAGGGGTTTTTGCCTGAGCGAAACTCCAGCCGGATGGGGGTGCCTTTCAAATTAAGCGCCTTGCGGAAGCGGGTGATCAGAAACCGTTTGTAAGGGTCAGGGACATACTCGGTCTGGTTGCCGTGGATCACGATGATCGGGGGATTCTTGCCACCCTGGTGAGCATAGCGCAGCTTTATCCGGCGCCCATGCACCAAGGGTGGCTGGTGTTCCTGCACCAGCAGCTCAAGCAGGCGGGTCAACTCCGGTGTTGCGAGGTCGCGCATGGCATTGGCGTAGGCCTTGTCGACCATGGAATACAGATCTCCCACCCCGGAGCCATGCAGGGCCGAGATAAAATGCAGCCGCGCAAAGCCGAGAAACGGCAGCTTGCGCTCGATCTCTTCCCGCACCTGGTCCCGCTGATCTTGTGAGAGGCCATCCCATTTATTGACCACCAAGACCAGGGCTCGCCCACTTTCCAGGATATGCCCCGCCAGATTGGCGTCCTGTTCCCCGACTCCCTGCCGGGCATCCAGCACCAGCAGCACCACATTGGCCTGTTCGATGGCCTGCAGGGTCTTGATGATACTGAATTTCTCGATGGCCTCTTTGATCCGCGCCCTGCGCCTGACGCCGGCGGTATCGATCAGCGTATACTGTTTGGCATCACGTTCGAGAGGAATGAAGATACTGTCCCGGGTGGTGCCGGGCTGGTCGAAGGCCACCACCCGTTCTTCTCCCAGCATGCGGTTGACCAGAGTCGACTTACCCACATTGGGACGCCCCACTACCGCAATCATGGTGCCCTGGTTTTGCGTATCCTCGGGCTCTTCAATTTCCGGCAGAGTGGCGAGCACCTGGTCGATCAGCGCGTTCACTCCACGCCCATGAACTGCGGCAATGGAGACTGGATCCCCCAGACCCAGGGTATAAAAATCAGCGGCCGCCACCTCTGCGTTCAGCCCGTCACTTTTGTTGGCCACCAGGGTGATGGGGGTGCCGGTACGCCTCAGCTGTTCAGAAATGATCTCGTCACCGGCCGTACAACCCTGCTTGGCATCGAGTATGAACAGGATGTGGTCCGCCTCGCCAATCGCCTGTCTGACCTGCTGCTCCATGAGCAGATTAATACCATCGGCATCCGCGCTGATGCCCCCGGTATCCACCAGCACATAGGGGCTTTCGCCCATCTTGCCGGTGCCGTATTTGCGGTCGCGGGTCAGTCCGGGCTGGTCTGCCACCAGCGCATCACGGCTACGGGTGAGACGATTGAAGAGGGTCGACTTGCCCACATTGGGACGGCCGACCAGGGCAATGACAGGCAGCATCAGGGTTATTCGGGGTCGTCAGATTCAGGTTCGGCGGGCTTGGCTTGCAGGGCAATGACTCGACCATTTTGGTCGAACACATAGACCACCCCGTCGACCACCAGAGGCTTGGTCCGAATACCATCCCCCCCCGGCCTGGTTCTCGCCAGCATGCGTCCGTCCTCTCTGGCGAGCCAATGCAGGTAACCTTCCAGGTCACCCACCACCAGGTAATCATCCACAATCGCCGGTGCGGAAAGGCGGCGGGCATGGAGCGCCTGCTGCTGCCAGAGAGTCGCGCCATTCGTGGCATCCAGGGCCCAGATGTGATCCTCCGAATCGGTCACGTAGACCTCCCGCCAGCTGGCATCAAGACCGGCATGGGTGGAGATCTTCCGTTTCCACAGCACCACTCCACTGCTCTCCGAAATGGCGGCTATGCCGCCCTGGAAACTGCCGGCATAGACGGTATCCTCCACCAGCACGGGGTCGGCATCGATATCCACCACCCGCTCCAGTTCTGTGCGACCATGCGACGTGGCGATCACGGACTCCCAGAGCAGGTTCCCGGTGTCCAATGCAAGACACGCCAGTTTACCATTTGCAAAACCGACAAAGACCTGAGAGTCCTTGACCACCGGTGAACTGTTACCGCGCAGGGTCAGCACCGGAACGCTACGGTCAAAGTTCCAGCGGCTATCACCAGTTCCCGCATCCAGACCTATAACCCGGCCATCCGTGGTACGCACCACCGCGATTCCCGACTCACCGGCAGGAGAAGAGAGAACCTCGCTGCTGACCTGGCGGCGCCAACGCTCATCTCCACTCTCCACATCCAGGGCAAGTAGTTCAGCTTCGCCGGTACCCACCAGCACCAGATTCCCTACCACGCCAGGACCGCCCGTCAGTTCGGAGTCGGTCTCCTTGCTCCAGATCTCATCACCACTGGCGGTATCGACAGCCATGACCTCGCCATCCGGATCTGCGATAAACAGCCGCCCATCCTGGACAGTGGGGCGGATTGCCAGAAACTTCTCATCGCTCCCGGCAACGGAGAGATCCCATAAGGTCTCCACCTCGAAGACTGCCTCAAACTCCACGAGTTCTGCCGGCGGATCCGCATTGTCCTTGGCGCCGAACATACTGCAGCCGGATAGCAGAACCATCAGCAGTGCTGTTAACAACAAACGGAGCATAAAAACCTCAGGGGTTGGCAATCGCCAAATCGTCAAGCTTCATCTGCACTTGGTCCGAATTCGCCACATTCAATGACAGGGCCATGCTGTAGGCATCATGCGCAGATGTCTTATCCTGCTTTGCCAAGGCAATGTCGCCTCGCAATTCAGCGAACTCTCCGGCAAAGCCCCCATCACTGACATCAGCCAGTTTCATGGCGCCATCCAAATCTCCATCATTCAGCAGCACCCTGACCAGGTTCAGCTGGACCAGCTGTTTCAGACTCGTGTTCGGGCTGTTCTGCATGGCCCACTCCAGTTGCGAGCGGGCTGCAGCACTGTCACCCTGTTCCAGTTTGAGACGCGCCTGAGTCATTGCCGCCATTACCGCGTAGCTGGTCGATTCATACTCGACCCTGAGCAGTTCAGCCTGATTGCCGGCAGCCTCCAGATCATTGTTATTGACCGCATTCATCAGCTGACTGAAAGAGACAGATGCCTCTTTGCCAATCCGATCCTGATAGCTGTTCCAGCCCTGCCAGCCAAACACCGCACCCAAGCCGATAACCAGACCGGCCACCACCGAGGTGCCGTTCTCCTTCCACCACTTCTTTATCGCCTCAACCTGTTCTTCTTCAGTTTGGTAAACGCTCATGCCGTTTTCCCTTTATATTTTCCTGTGGTTAAAAAAATAGCGATAACACCGCTACAAACTTAATTCGATCCCAGTGAACGGCTGTTATAGCCTGGCAGCCAGCACGTCCACTAAATCCGTCAATTTCACCTGCTGCTGTTCGCCTTCTCCGCGCAGGGATTTCAGACCGGCCTCGCCCTTGGAGAGTTCATCATCCCCAAGAATCAATGCATATCTGGCGTTACTTTTATCCGCCTTCTTAAACTGGCTCTTGAAACTGCCACCGCCACAGTGGGAGATCAATCTCAGCTGCGGAACGGTATCACGCAAACGTTCGGCAAGCAGCAAGCCCTCCCTCTGCGCCTGCTCCCCCAGCATCACCAGATAGAGGTCAATCCCGGGCAGGCGCTGTGCGAGATCCGTCTGCTCCAGCAAGGCGATCAGACGCTCCAGCCCCATGGCAAAGCCAACTGCCGGAACCTTCTTACCACCCAACTGCTCCACCAGACCATCGTAACGACCACCGGCGCAGACCGTTCCCTGAGCCCCCAACTGGTCGGTGACCCACTCAAATACCGTACGGGCGTAGTAATCGAGGCCTCTCACCAGGCGCGGATTGACCACGTACGCCTGACCGGCCGCATCCAGTCCTGCACAGAGCTTTGAGAAATGCTCTCGCGACGCATCACCCAGATGTCCCATCAGGCTCGGTGCATTAGCCACCAGCTGGGCCATCTGCGGATTTTTCGTATCCAGGATGCGCAGCGGATTGCTCTCCAGGCGGCGTCGGCTGTCCTCATCCAGCGCCGCGTGATGATCCTGGAAATAGCTCACCAACTCTTCCCGGTATTGAGTCCGTTCTGTTGAGGTGCCAAGGGTATTGAGCTGGAGCTCGAGATTCTGCAGGCCCAGCTCTTTCCAGATGCGCGCGGTGATGAGGATCTGTTCCAGGTCCACATCGGGTCCCTCAAGACCGAAACTCTCCACGCCAATCTGATGAAACTGGCGATAGCGGCCCTTTTGCGGCCGTTCATGGCGGAACATCGGCCCCTGATACCAAAGTCTCTGTACCTGATTGAAGAGCAGACCATTTTCCAAGCCGGCCCGCACACAGCCGGCAGTACCTTCCGGGCGCAGGGTCAGGCTGTCACCATTGCGGTCCTCGAAGGTATACATCTCCTTCTCGACGATATCGGTCACTTCGCCGATCGAGCGCTTAAACAGCTCGGTCAGTTCCAGGATCGGCATCCGGATCTCGGCATAGCCATAGCGGGAGAGCACCGAACGAACAGTGTCCTCCAAAAATTGCCATAGGGGCGTCTGCTGGGGCAGGATATCCTTCATCCCGCGAATGGCCTGGATGTGTTTTGCCATCGACTGAAACTGTTTGAACCTAGAAGCGGCAGTTGGACGGGTTGAAGAGCGCGCCCAGGGCAGTACAGGACAAGGCGCAACGACGCGGAATAGTCATTCTATTCCAAGGAGTTGCAACACCGTCATGCGCTGCCGTGGGTGTGCTATTCAGCCCGTAGCGTGACTCACCCAATGGGTGAATAAGCAAGTTGAAACCAACCGACATTCAATCAATACCTTACTGTCAAAATGGAGCGGTCAACTGCCGTTTCTTAGGTTTGAGCCGCTAGCTTGAATCAAACGGCGAAGGGTAACACGGTTGTATGCTGTCTACCTAGTACTCGATAGAATTCGTTACGAACAGATTGCCGGCAGACTATCCCACCTCGAAGAAGAATCGCCTCTCCCCAAAAGCTGGCTTCAGCTGCTCGAACTGGAATGCCTCTGCGTTGTAGCGGGCGAAAAAGGGCCGTAATAACCAATCAGAGTGCTCTGCCTGTAGAAACCGGAGGATGAGGCAGGCATCCAAGTCGGGGCTGTTTCCGCCAAAGCGCAGACCAGATTTCAGGATCATCATTGATGCCGGCGAGCAGTGGTGATTGGGTCCAGATCGTTGCACCGGTCTTCCGGATACGTGTGATCGCCGCCTTGACTGCATCGGTTTCCCGACGCAGCTCATCGGGGATGTTGGCAAGTTGTGGGATCTGATTCAGGCGGTCCGCTGTATAGGCTTGAAATTTTGCGGCCGTCGCTTGGTTCAAACGGCGGCCGTACCCTGCACAGTTTTCATTGGTTCGGAAATTATTTCCGGCGCAAGAATCGACTGTAGTTTACTCAGGAAAGACGCGCGCTCCACCCCCGGCAGGGCCACCACCGCCGGGTGGCGGAAAGGCGGGGTGGTCAGTTCCTGGAAATTGACCTTCTCTCCACCAAGATCCAACAGCGGGCAGCCGACTTTTTCCAACAACAGGGAAGAGGGCCCGATATCCCATAGAAAGGCGCCGCGGCTCATGTAGGCAAAGGTCGTTCCCTGCAGAATCCGCTTGAATATATAGATTGCCGAGCGGGGGTAATTGCCGACCTGACCCCCCAGGGTCGCCTGGATCCGCTCCGGGCTCCTGTGCGCTTCCCGCAACAGATCGTAAAAGCCCAAAGAGAGGTAGCACTCACTGGTCCAGTGGGTCGGAACCGGGATTGGCCGGTGATTTTGATCGAAAACACCGTCGGCATCGGCAAAGGCATAGTAGAGGGACTCCAGGGCGGGATAGAAATTCGCGCCGAAGACAAAGCGGCCCCGCTGCATCACACCAAAACTGATACCGAAGCCGTCGCTGCCCTCCAGATAGGGTTTGGTGCCATCCAGAGGGTCGATCACAATGGTATATTCGGCATCCGCTGGAGGCTGGCTTTGCGCATTGAACTCCTCCGAAATAACCGGATACTCGCCGTACTCTTCCTTACAGAATGCCAGCAGCCGCCGTTCCGTCTGGATATCCACCTCGGAGAACACCTCATTGGCGGCCCAGGCATCCTCCATCGAATCATCGGTTTTGACCTGCGCCACCGCTTCCGATTGGCGTTCCAGTTGATAACGGCCCAATTCCTGAAGTGTCTGGAACAGGACGTCCAGGCGATCGCGCAGTTTTTCGATCATGATTCTGTATGCTTCTGGAACAGCAGGTCCCGGCTTGACCAGAAATAGCCGATGCCGGAGCCCACCACCAGCAGCAGCGTCAGCCCCATGTAGAGCATCTCGTAGTAGTCAGCGAGTGGGGTTTGATCCGGTCGCAACCAGAACAGTAGCGCCAACAACAGCACGGTAATGCGGGTGGTCAGGGTGTGTTCTTTAGACGGTTCGAAGAACACCGGCAGGGTGAGCAGGTAGGCGGCGACGCCCAGCAGGACGGCCATCTGCCAGAGCTCCGGCACAACCGCAATCAGGTAGACACCGGCCAGAGGGACCGAGATCAGGTCGGTCTTTACCTTGGCGAAGATCGATGCGCTGACCACCACATTGCTGGCCCCGGCGAACTGTTTGATGAACACCACCAATAAGTCGCGAGTCAGCAACACGAACAGGAACCACAAGGAGAGATGTCCTGCCTCGATCAGCATGATACAGAGGGCGAAATAGGAGATATGGTCCACAATGGGGTCAAAATAGGCCCCGAATACCGACCGCATATCATAGCGTTTGGCAATGATCCCATCCCAGCAGTCGCCTACGAAAACGGCGGCAAAGACCAGGGCGATTCCAATCCTGATGGTTTCGTCCTGGGTCATAAACCAGCCGATCAATAGGGGAAGATCAGAAAAAACCGTAATACGGTTATCTGGTTCGGGGTCAGTAAGGGGCGGGTATTCTTGGTCATTGCCTCTCCATTCATCAAGGGGATTAAAAGGGGTCAGAGCCCATTAATCCGGTATGTTGTGGGGGATCACACTCTATGTGAATAAATTAATGGGCTCTGCCCCCTTTTAATCGTCTCGCTCCTCGGCGATTCGGTTGCAGGCGAGATGGTAGTCTGATCGGTATTTGCCGAAGATCTGCAGAAAAAACTCACCAAAGGAGTTGATATTCCAGATGGATATACTCTCTCTGATCGAGGCGATCAGGTCGGCATCTCTGGTGGCGATAACCCCGAGTCGTAAACCTGGTACACCGTAGCTCTTGCTGATGTTCTTGATGATGATCAGGTTGGGATGCTGTTGCAGTACATCGGATGAGATCAGGGTGTTATGCATGCCATCGGTAGTAAAATCGACAAAAGACTCATCGAGAATCAGACGCTTGTTTTTTTTATTCAAGTAGCTAGACAACAGGTGAACATCATCGGTGGTGAGATAGTGGCCACTCGGATTGTCCGGGTTGATCAGCAACAGGGTCTCGACCTGTTTCGAGAACTGTTTGAGATCCTCCAGACTGTAACTGTAGTCCGCGTTATCCGGGATGAATTGAACCACATTGGCATCACCGATTCTTTCAGGATATTCATTGAACGTGGGGAAGATGACCCCCACCTTGCCGGTGACGAAATCGAACAGCGCATTGATCAATTCGGTTGCACCATTGCCGACGATGATCTCGCCGGCGTCGCAGGCAAACATCTCTGAGGCCATCAGGTTCTGGATGCTCAATCCGGATGGGTATTCCGTCAGCAGGCTGCGGTAGTGATACCTCATTTCGTCCAGCATTCTGCGGGGCGGGAAATAGGGGTTCACCAGATAGCAGAAATCCTTGAGAAACGGGAAACGCCAGTAGCCGCCAAACCGCTTCTGGTAGAGCGCGAGTTTTTCCCCCTCGGGAGCGAACAGGGTGCTCGCATTGTTCAGATCCTTCTGGTCGTCGATCTCATACCATTTCTCGGTGGAGAGCCGGTGGACCTTCAGGTCCTGGG
>JBDLIT010000128.1:0-11957 GCA_039714735.1 Pseudomonadota bacterium | reverse complement strand
CCGTGGTGATATTGTAGAAAATAGTCTTACTGCTTTCACTTGCTGATAAAGGGGCAACAGACAGCACCATCAGCAAAAAAGACAAAGCGAGCATTATTTTTAAATTTTTTGGCATTTTTAATCTCCTTAAGGTGGTGAAAATGCAGTTGAATAGTAAAGCAGAGTAAGCTGAGGCGCCATGACAACCATCATGGTTTCTCAGAAGCCTGTTTAGATCTATTTAAATTCGATTGACAGAATAATCAGGATTTATGGTTTTTCTCATCATCAACTTTGACTAGCGTCTTACCGCCGTCCAGATGCCTCATACAGGATGCCAGGGAGTTGGCGGCCAACCGCATGGTCTCGAAATAGAGGTTTGGTCCGGGATTGAGCTTGGTCAACTGATCCGTTTAATTGATACAGTTGTTTGATCCATTGGCGGATACCCTGATCAATTAGCATCTATTGTTCCAACTTTTATTTTTTATTTATCAATTAGTTATTGATGTTTCGATAAGCATGGATAAGGCATATGACAGATTTGACCAACAGAATCAAGTGACATAACACACGCCGTGGTGATTCAGACAAACATCACAATCATTATGGTCAAATTCGTGATTACACTGAAAAATCTGCTATAAACTGCTTGATGCCATCAATTGCCCATTGCGTATTTTCGACTCATTATCCGCAAAAGCCTGTACCTGGCACTGTAGATGATCACGGCAGTTAAACATCTACTGGCATTTAATCAAACCATTCAATACCAAAGGAAACACTATGCCAACAAATAAGAAATCCGACATCGAAGGTATCTCAAGACGTGATCTACTGATCGGCGCTGGTGCGGCTGCAACCGTTCTCGCCAGTGGCGCAGCAAACTCCGCGGATCATTCTGCACACAAGATGGGTGACCACGCCGGACACCGGCATGAAGATCATGCACCCCGCCATCCAAACCTCGTAGATGCTGTCAACAATTGCCTCGATAAGAGCCAGCGGTGTATTTCTCACTGCCTGGTGGCATTCACTGAGGGCGACACCAGTCTGGCGGCTTGTGCAAAGAAGGCCCATGAAATGGAGGCCATCTGTGACGCATTCTCCTACCTGGTGACCTCGAATTCAGTCTATATGAAAGAAACCGCAAAGATTTGCAGACAGGCCTGCAAGGACTGCGAAAAAGAGTGCAGAGAGCACGAAGATCATCATACGGAATGCAAGGAGTGCGCCGAAGCCTGCGCCAATGTCATCAAGACAATTGACAAGACTCTCGCTTAGACGCCATCACCATTACCGACCTGCCCCCATCCTTTGGGGGCCGTTCAGAATTCCCAAGCAAGCCGCTACTTCCCTCCATAGATAACAAAAGTTGGCCTCAGCATCGCAGACCAATGGACACCACAAGGAAAATAAGCATCTCCTGATACACTCCTTCGATTTTATATATTAGCCAGCTGTGAAATCGAATTTTAATGACCCCAACTAATGAATAGAAATCCAGATAAGGGTAGACTTTACAGTCGATAAAAACTGTACATCTTTAATGGAGTCTATCGATGAATTTCAGTAGCGTCATTCACCTGCAGCGTTCAATCCTGATTTTCCTCCTCATCATAATTACGCCCTCCCTATTGGCGGACTATCTGACTGAATGCCCAGAAGGTGTTGCAGTACAGACGACAAATGATCCACAAATCCCCATGGATGAGCTTGAAATTCGCCTCAAACCCATGACTCGCTGTGAACTGGCCGAGGAGACAAAAGGCTGGATGGGAATTTTAAAAGCCAAAGCCCAGGAGATCAGTGACGAGGAGTTGGTCTCAAAATATAAGAAGAGTGAACACAAACAGGCTGAAGAGGCGTTTGAAGCCATAGAGGATGCAAAGGAGGCCCTTGAAGATCTGCCATCATCCGATCAAACCGAATCAACTGAAGCCACTCTTGCTGACCAGCAGGAGAAAGAGGCCGTTCTCTCGGAAGCTCAGAAACAGATTGATGAGGCGATGGAGGCGCAGGAAAAATCTGCCGAACTCATGGAAACTGATATCACTAAAGAGGTGCTGACAAAGGTAGAGCCTGCGGTTGATGACGACCAGAGCACCGGTGAAGAAGCACTGAAAGATGAAGAGACCGCGACCAAACAATTGGACAAGGTCGAAGTAGGGGAACTCCAGGATCAGGAGAAACTGAACCAGGTGGCTGATGCAGCCGCTCAACTTGCAGACTCCAAAGCGGAGATCCGACAGTCCCTGCTCGAGCATATCACCCTGCTTCAATCCGAAAGAACCGCGCTTATCGACAGAACAAATCTGGTGATCGATGCGTTTGAAGAAAAAGGTGGAGCCGAAGAGACTATTGGAGAGTACCGTCAGTACATCAAAGCGATATCCGGCCTGAAGGTCGATGTTTCCGATGTGGATGCGACATCAACCGCCATCATAGGCTGGCTCCTCTCGAAGGAAGGCGGCTTACGCTGGGGCAAAAATATTGCTATTTTCATTGTCACCGTACTGGCCTTTTACTTTCTTTCCATCATTGTGGGAAGGACCGCTGAACGCACACTCATTGCCTCAAAGCATACCTCCGCCCTGTTATCCGATTTTCTTGCCAAGGCAATTCGGCGTGGCATCATCGCGTTGGGTGTACTCGCCGGGTTAGCGGCGTTGGAAGTCAACATCGGCCCATTGCTTGCCGTTATCGGCGCCTTGGGTTTCGTCGTAGCTTTCGCCCTGCAGAACTCCCTGGGCAACTTCGCCAGCGGAATTCTGATTCTGCTCTACCGCCCCTTTGATGTAGGTGATCTGATCGAAGTCTCTGGAGTGTTGGGCAAGGTATCTTCGATGAATCTGCTATCCACCCATATCAAAACACTCGATAACAAATCGGTCATTGTCCCCAATAATTCAATCTGGGGTGATGTCATCACGAATGCCACAGGAACCAATAAACGTCGTGTGGATATGATGTTCGGGATCGGTTATGAGGATGATATCGACAAGGCGCAGAAGATCATGGAAGACATCCTCACATCCCACGATTTAGTCCTCAAAGACCCTGAGCCGGTAGTGCGTCTGCATGAGCTTGGAGATTCATCGCTTAATTTTGTCTGCCGCCCCTGGACCAGGACCGATAACTACTGGAATGTCTACTGGGATGTCACCAAGGCGGTCAAGGAGAGGTTCGATGCCGATGAGATCTCTATCCCATTCCCGCAGAGGGATGTCCATCTATTCAGTGATCAGCCGGTAAAAATCGACAAAGGTTCATCATGAACCTCCAGGAATAACAGAGTCGATTCAGGCTGCGGCAACAGTGTGGCCGCGGATACCCGGAACCAACTGTGTCATAAGTATTATTTGATCATGGCAAAAATTTTTCTTGCCAAAAAATAATACCCGACTATATTGTTCTGTAAGGCAATCATTCAAGCCTCTGACAATCGGCATTGGATCGATTGCTCAATTAGAAAATGATGGTGGAGATAAAATAAATGACACATGTAAGATTTCATAATCCCGAAACGGGTAGAGGTAATGTCCCGCTCGACTTCGATGAGGATGGGTTCCTCATCAACCATTCCGCATGGGGCCGCGACACGGCCCGCATGCTGGCTGAGCTGGATGGTGTGGGTAAACTGGGTCCCGATCACTGGTCAGTGATCTTCTATCTTCGGGAGCATCATCTCGAAAATGGCGGTATTCCGGTGATGTCACATGTCTGCCGGGTCATGCACCTGGGTAAGTATGCCGTCGAAGGTCTGTTCGGGGGCTGCCGTGAGGCCTGGCGAATTTCCGGACTGCCTAACCCTGGAGAAGAAGCTAAAAGTTACATGAATTAGGATTTTGTCACCCCCCATCGGCTGATAATCGGCCGATGGGCTTTGCCCCCTGCGCCCTGCCAAGCGGCAACTCTCCCTACTGAAAGCAATCCGGCACATTTTCTCTACCTCGCAGCCCGCAGACCAGCCAGATTTTTAAGCCATTTTCCGGCAATAATACAGCTGGATCACTCCAAATCCTCTATTGAGCCTGACAGCCTGCTGCTGTTTACGATGTGTCCCCATCGATTAAACCTAGATTCTGCAATTGACCGCTCCATTCTCCTTTTAACGAGATGAATTCATGTCTATTTTGTTCGATAGACCGACTCACCCGCTGGGTGAACCACGCTACGAAGTAGATTGCACTTTTTTGGCGGCACATGTCTTCATTGCAACTCCTTGGAATAGAATAACTATTCCGCGTCGTTGCGCTTCGACCTGCACCCCCAAAAACGCACACTCTACCCCGTCCAACTGCAGATTCTAAGTTAAAAGTTTCCGTATCTCCCTCTCAGGTGAGTCTGTTATTCTCTCTTTGAATGATTGTTGTGAGATAGCCATTCAGCTTCCTTGTTTTCACACTGAACATGCCGCCGTAGGAGCTGCCCATGGCTGCGATTAGCGACAATAGTCGCTGTGTGACGATGCCGATAAGGCTTACCAGCTTTGGTCGCTGCCATGGGCAGCTCCTACGTAGGCCAAGTCGTTACGCTGTGAGTTTTTTCAACAAACCTATCGATAGAGATTGATTTCACAGGCTAACCCGACAAAGTGAACACCGACAGCGACTTTTTACTGATGGGAATATTGCTCACGCTTGGTCTTTTGGCTGGGCGTGTCGCTTCCCACGTGGGAATGCCTCGTGTCGCCGCTTATCTCTTGATTGGAGTGCTCTTTTCCGGCCACTTTCTCGGTGGCCTGTTGGATTTCCATGTCGGCGCCTGGAGTGAAAATTTTACCCAAGGAGCCCTGGGTGTGATCGCCTACTTGATCGGCGGCTCGATCACTGTCGATCACCTGAATCGCCTGGGGGGAATCATCGCCGGCGCCATCATTGGTGAAACAATTGGCGTATTTCTGGTGGTATTCGGCGCATTCTGGGCACTCTTGTCATTGCTTGAGAACACCCATGCCGCCTCCATTGCGTTGACTTTAAGTGTCCTCGCATTGAGCACGGCACCCGCCGCCACCCTCGCGTTGATTCACCAATACCGTAGCAAGGGACCTCTGACAGACACCCTGCTGGGTGTCGTGGCGCTGGATGACGCGGTCGGTATCATGGGCTATTCATTGCTCCTGATCCTGGCAGCCGATAACTCCTTTACTGATGGGGTATATTTATCCTTCATCGAGATCGGTGGAGCCGTTATTTTGGGTACGGCTGCAGGCTGGCTGCTGAGTAAATCCAGTGTCTGGTTCGGCGCTTCAGGATTTCGCATTCCGATCATCCTCTCGTCAGTATTGATCGTATTGGGTTTCGCTGAAAGCCTGCATCTCTCTCAGTTGCTCGCCACACTCACCCTGGGTTTCTCAACCCGCTATTTCTCCAGGGCCAGCGCCGGCCGGCTGTTCAATCCCATTCACCCCCTCGAAGAGACCATTTACCTGCTGTTTTTCACCATCGCCGGAACTCATTTCAACCTGCATCTGTTTGCCAACTATCTGCCTCTCATTTTGCTCTATTTTTTTACCCGAATTGCGGGAAAAATCATCGGTGCTTCATTGGGCACCCGATGGGTCGGAGCACCCTCGAGAGTGAGTCATTGGCACCATCAACCTCACCGATGTCATGCGTGCTTCGCAAGAAGGCATCCTTTAAATCGATTACCGGCAAGATGATCCTTCCAGCATTTCCATTCAAATTAGACCCCGAATTAAACTGAGACTCCGACCATGCAAAGGCCATCACGCTGCTCCTGGGTGGGCGATGATCCAGAATACCAGCAATACCATGACCTGGAGTGGGGTGTGCCCTGCTTCGACGATCGCAAACTGTTTGAATTTCTCATTCTGGAAGGCGCTCAGGCAGGGCTCTCCTGGCTGACAATCCTACGCAAGCGGGAAAACTACCAACGCCTGTTCGATAATTTCGATGCACAGCTGATCGTCAAATACAGCCAAAACAAGATTGACTCATTGCTTCAGGATGCCGGTATCGTACGCAACCGGCTGAAGGTCAATTCAACCATCAGCAACGCGAGGGCGTTCCTGGAAATCCAGTCACAACAGAGTAGTTTTGCCGATTTCATTTGGCAATTCGTCGATGGCGAGCCCATTCAGAATAGCTGGGTTTCGATTCAGGAGGTGCCGGTCAGCACGGAACAGTCTGACCGGATGTCCCGTGAACTGAAGAAAAGAGGCTTCAAATTCGTGGGTTCCACAATCTGTTATGCCTACATGCAAGCTGTCGGCATGGTCAACGACCACACCACTGATTGTTTTCGACATCGACCGATCACTGAAATGGCCAGACAACGTTCTCAAAATGGCGATTGATTCCCTCTTGCGACAAGCCGACCAGCAAACCAGGGCCCTGCTCCATCAGGCCGAAAAACAGTTTGGCATGCGCTGCCCATTGAGCAATATTCATTTTGATCTGAAGGGAAAGGCCGCCGGCATGGTCGTCTTCAAGCCGGGAAGAAAACCCTATATTCGGTTTAACCCCGCAATACTGATGCGTAATCGGGACAAGTTTCTATCCCAGACCTTACCCCATGAAGTGGCGCATCTGGTGGCGCGTCGTTTACATGGTGCAAAGATTCGGCCGCATGGCCAGGAATGGCAAGCCGTGATGCGTTTTTTCGGAGCTGACCCCGTACGCTGCCACAATTATGCGATGGATGGCGTGCAGCCACGAAAAATGCGTCTGTTCGCCTATCGCTGTGGTTGTAGGCAACACCAGTTGTCGGCGATCAGACACAATCGGATCCTCAAGGGGCAGACATACCTCTGCCGGCACTGTGGAAAATCGCTAAACCCGGATTTCGCCTAGGGGATTTGCGCCATTAGAACCTGTGAAGCAATCAGCTGAATTTTCTTCTTCTTCGGCAACTGTTTGATGGCGTATTCCCTGCGTAAGGCCTGACCATGATCACCGACCTCTTCTGAAAAAAGCAGTTCGACGGGGCCTCTGCCACGGGTATATTTTGCCCCCAAACCACGGTTATGCTGCTCCACCCTGGCAACGACATCCTTGGCCACACCTGTATAAAAACTACCATCGGCACAGCCGACCAGGTAGACGGACCATGTTGAAAATCCTGATTCTTTGTTGTTCATCCGAGTACGCGCCACCGATCCTACAAGAGAAATGACATTCGAAGATTGATCTTTTTTAAAGTGAGGATTATCTTGCTTAAGGTCATCTTAGGATAGTCAATCTCACATCTAAAGGTTGACGAGCTAATCAGATTTGCGGCACCCTACTGTAAATGTATATTTAACTTACTGATTAAAAAATAAATAATTCGAATCTATATTAAGGAAAACCATTATACATTTCGATGGTTGCTGTACTTTCCCTGACCCTACTTTATGTTGCACAATGCACGTGGCATAAAAAATTGCCCAAAAAAGAGGCAATTGCTTTCGATTGATCCGTTGTAGAGATAACGATTGGCCCAAAGTCATACAGTGGCAGGGTGCTATAGCCGGTCAACTTTCATTCCAGCCCCCCATGGAGGTAATGATGTTTCGTAAAACCCGTACATTGATCGGAATGTCCAGTACTGTTGCAGTACTCGCCGGACAGTTTCTGATCACACCCGTATCTGTCGCTGCCGGAAGCAGCCTAGTAGAAGAAGGTAAGGCGATCGCATTCAACCGGAAAAAAGGTAACTGCCTGGCCTGCCATACGATCGAAGGGGGCAATCTGCCCGGCAATATCGCTCCCCCTCTGGTCGCAATGAAAGGTCGCTACCCGAATAAACAAGACCTGAGAAAACAGATCTGGGATCCGACCATTGCTAATCCAGAATCTTCCATGCCGCCTTTCGGCAAGCATGAAGTACTGACGAAGTCTGAACTCGACAAAGTCGTTGAGTTTATCTGGACACTTTGAGCGGTCTGAACGACAGCCTCAATTCAACTGCTTGGAGGATTATCCGATCATGAAAAAGTTTTTCCAAAAAATGGCTCTGCTGGCACTCGCAGGCGGCATAGCCATTTCGGCGCAAGCCACCACCCCTGATGAAGATCTGGCTGCATTCCAGAGCTTCTTCAAGAACCGCTTCCCCGACGTCACCATGGAGGAGTACACCAATGGTGTTTACTCCATCGATCCGATCGGCCGGGAGAACTGGGAGGCCATTGAAGAATTCCCTCCCTATGAGCCCTTCATCGATGAAGGCCAGGCCATGTGGGATACCCCCTTTGCCAATGGTAAGACCTATAAAGACTGTTACCCTGACGGCCCGGCCATCAAAGGTAAATTTCCTCACTGGGACAAACAGCAAGGCAAGGTCATCACTCTGCCCCTGGCGCTCAATCAATGCCGTGAGGCGAATGGTGAAAAGCCCCTCAAATATAAAAAGGGGCCGATCAACGATATTCTCTCCTACATCGCTTATGAATCCCGCGGGCAGGTCACCAACATTGTGATCCCAGATGATGATCCCAAAGCGCTGGCAGCCTATGAAGCAGGTAAGAAGTTCTACTACACCCGCCGTGGCCAGCTGAACTTCTCCTGCGCCAACTGCCATCTGCAGAATGCCGGCATGAAGATCCGCTCAGACATCCTCAGCCCGGCGCTGGGTCATACCACCCACTTCCCGGTCTATCGTTCCAAATGGGGTACCGTCGGCACCCTGCACCGCCGCTTCACGGGTTGTAACAAACAGGTACGGGCGAAACCCTTCAAGGCCCACGGGGATCAATACCGTAATCTGGAATATTTCCTCACTTATATGAGCAATGGCCTTCCGCTGAACGGCCCTGGCGCACGTAAATGATCACAGACCTGATGAAACAGAAGAATCGGGAGTTAAAGAATGCAAATTAAACGTATGATAAAAGTTCTCAGTGCGGCACTGCTCATGAGCGTCTGCCTCTCCACGCAAGCCCAAGAGGCAGCACCCGCTGCTGATCCAAACATTGCCAGGGCCCAAGGCATGATCGCTGATGCCGACAAAGCCAGAAAAAAAGCCGCCTCGGTAGAGGGTGAGTGGCGTGATACCGGCAAGATGCTCAAACAGGCAAAAGCGGCTTTGAAGAAAGGTGACCACGTCAAGGCCATGAAACTGGCGGCCAAGGCCCACAAACAGGGAGTATTGGGCCAACAGCAGGCCATGGATCAGAAAGCACTGCGCATGCCTTCCTATCTGAAGTATTAATAACGGGTTACCACTAGGAGTAAACTAACGATGAAATTTGCCAAGGCACTTATCCTCTCCGCACTGGTTGGCGGCATGACGCTCGCAAATCCGTTATCTGCCAGCAATAACATTGCAACAGGCCTGCAGTCTGTCGATGTCATGCACAACGGCAAGATGGTCACGATCAGCCGGTCTGCCGACAAAGATGCGAAAATTCCGGAAGCCTTTGCCAGGGTATCCCGCCATTGCCCCCCTTTCTGTGTGCAGCCCGCGAAGCTGGCTCAGGGAGTCGATACCATCGGTGAACTGGAGGTACTGGGTTCTTTGAAGCGTATCTCGAATGGTGATCGCACCCTGATGGTCGTGGATTCCCGCACTCCGGAATGGATCATGCGTGGCACCATCCCGGGTTCCGTCAATATCCCCTGGAACAAGATCAATGTCGATGTTGAGGGCAGCTTTGAAGTTGCCGCTGAAGCCGAAACACTGGCGGAGATCCTGCAAAGCCAGTTCGGTGCTCGGTTGGTCGACGGACAGTGGGACTTCCGTAACGCGAAAACCCTTATCCTGTTCTGCAACGGCGCCTGGTGCCCTCAGTCCAGCACCAACATCAAGACACTGTTGGGACTTGGTTATCCGGCCTACAAGCTCAAGTGGTATCGTGGCGGCATGCAGGACTGGGTGAGTCTGGGACTGACTACTGTCAATAAATAATCACCAGTTCAAGCAATCCATAGGAAAGGGTTACCGTTTTGCGGTAACCCTTTTTTATTTTCCTAGAATCCTCAGTTGAACACCATTTGTGGTGGTGCAAGGCAAGACCCAACGACCCGGTAGTGGGTATTGAATCTCACTAGCTCAGATTAAATAGTCACATAGCAGTTAATGGACTCTGACAAACCTTAATTGACGGGAGTGCTAGCCGAGTCGATGGTTTCATCCCGAATGGATGCACTGTCGAACATCCGCTTGAAACGTTCGACCTCCTGGAGGTCGTTATCCTCGAACAAGTTTTGCAGATGCCCATAGGAGAGGGACTGATATTTCAATTCCGCGGTAACAGTGAGGTTGGTACTGGTTCCTACCGAAATTATGTAGGTCAGGGTATCACTGCCGCCGACAAAATCGTCGTCATCCATGGCTCCCCCCTCGACCGACACATCGCTTGATTCCAGGAGCCACTTGTCAAAGCCGCTGGGTGGCAGACGATTGTCCTTGATGTAACCCGCCGCCCGCAACAGGGTATGGGTCACAACCCCATCGCTATCCATCATGATGGGTTCATAGACCTGTACCTGGTCCGGGCTGGTGATCTCTTCATAGTGGGGTTCGTAGATTGTGTTATCAGTATCCAAATCAATTCCCTCAACAGCGCCACTGTCATCGCTGGTGAGCTTGCCGGACTCGAACAACACCTCCCCGGTATCGTCGTCCTCCACCAGGAGATGGATAAACATGCGGCGCGAGGGATAGGCGGTGGGCAGCTTGTGCCCTGTCAGATTGGTCACCTTCACATCCAGTGATAGCTCCCCGTTGTCGAGCGTTGGCGTATCGAGAATCTCAATCTTCGCCGCCGTTTGGAGAAATGCCTTGTTTCTCTCGATCGCCTGGGTAAAACCCTGGGCAGTGACTCCGAGTTCGTCCCGGTTCTTATCCAGGATATCCAGCATCACCGTATTGGCGCCCAGCATGTCATGCTTGGAAAACCCGTCTCTGGATGGCAAGCCGGTTGGAAACAGAGAAATGACCACACCATCCACCTCCGGCATATGGCAGTCCTGACAGGTCTGCCCCAGGGTCTGAAACTCGCTGTTCTCCCACTCGCTGAAGGCCATCTGTTCGGGAAAATAGTCGCCGGTTTCGTTGCCAGTCGCATCGAATACCGGGGTCTTCAGGTCATGACAGCGGCCACAGAAATCGGAATTGCCCAGATGTGCCCCCTCTTTTGGCGTGAACTCCACGTTCATTTGCATGGGTCCCTCATAGGGATCGGCGTATTCGCCAAAGGCGGGGCGCTCGACCTTGTCCGCATAGATGTCGACCACGTACTCCCCAGAGGTGGAACCAGTTTCGGTGATCTGGTGACAGAGGGTACAACTCACTCCATCCACCGCATGGTCGTGATAGACATTGTCCGGATTGAGGAATCCTTCATCCAGGATCTTGGGCTCTTCTCCCCCATCCTTGTTCGCGCTGTCGTTCGCCATGGGCGCATGGCAACGGGAGCAGGCGTCGTTGATAAAATCGGCTTGCAGCGGGGTCCGCTTCAGCTCCGAAGCGACCTTGGCCTGCCAGTAGGGATCTCGTGCGGCATTGGCCATCATGCTGGTGGACCAGGAGGTTACGATGGAGAGGTCATTGTCGTCCGAATCCGTGATCCCATCATGGCAATCGATGCAGTTGCCAGAACCGCTGTAGTATTCTCCCTTGAAGGCACTACCGTCCGAATCGGGATCAGTGCTGGTATCGACCGGATCATCCGACCCACCACCGCCACACCCACTGCACAGCAGCAGTACGAGAGAACAAACTAAACCGAATGATCCAATCTTGAACTGACTTGGATTCATGATATGACGCATTTCCCGCTCCTTGATTATGGTATTGCCCAAGTGCTGATCCATTTTACGGAAATTACTCAGCTACACCTTGCGCCAGAGCAAATAGAATGCATTCACCGCCACACATCACACAATAAAAAAGGCTAACTGTTGCCAGCTAGCCTTTTTTAGGTAAATGTCTTTTGGTCCGGGCGAGATGATTCGAACATCCGACCCCCACAACCCCATTGTGGTGCGCTACCAAACTGCGCTACGCCCGGAGAAAGCGGGAATACTAGG
>JBDLIT010000127.1:0-12018 GCA_039714735.1 Pseudomonadota bacterium | reverse complement strand
GGTTATTAGTAGAGTTGGGCCTCAAGCGGGAACATATCACGGCCACCGACATTGCCGGTGTGGTCTATGCGGGGCGCACTGAAGAGATGGACCCCTACAAGGCCATCTATGCGAAGGAGACGGACCAGCGCACCCTGGAAGAGGCCCTCGAAGGGGCGGATCTGTTTCTCGGGCTTTCCGCTGCCGGGGTGCTCAAGCCGGCATGGCTGGAGAAGATGGCGGCGCGGCCCCTGATCATGGCCCTGGCCAATCCCACACCGGAGATCCTGCCGGACGAGGCGCGAGCGATGCGTCCCGATGCAGTGATCGCCACCGGTCGCTCCGACTACCCCAATCAGGTCAACAATGTGCTCTGCTTCCCCTTTTTGTTCCGCGGCGCCCTGGATGTGGGGGCTACGGAGATCAACAGTGAGATGAAGATGGCCTGCGTCAAGGCCATTGCTGAAATGGCGCAGGCCGAGGCCTCGGATATCGTGCGTTCCGCGTATGGAGGTCAGCGCTTGCAGTTCGGTCCCGATTATCTGATTCCCAAACCCTTCGATCCACGTCTGATGGAGACCGTGCCGCTGGCGGTGGCCAGGGCGGCCATGGAGTCCGGGGTGGCGCAGCGTCCGCTGGAAGATCTGGAAGCCTATCGGCAGCGTCTCCAGCATCAGGTCTTCCGTACCGGCATGACCATGAAGCCGGTGTTCGACAAGGCGCGGGAAAAGTTCACTCGCCTGGTCTATGCGGAAGGGGAGGAGGAGAAGGTGCTGCAGGCGAGCCAGCAGGTGATCGATCAGCGTATCGCCCGCCCGATCCTGATCGGCAGGCGGGATATTATCGAGCAGCGGGTCGAGACATTGGGGCTGAGCATGCAGGTGGAGCGGGATTTCGATCTGCTCGACCCACTGGACAACCCTCACTATGACTACTACTCCAGCTTGCTGTCCCAGCGTGTTGCACGCCGGGGCTATTCACCCAAGGAGGCCGCGACCACGGTGCGCCAGAACCTCACCACCCTGGCGGCGGTGATGGTGGCGAATAATGATGCGGACGCGATGATCTGCGGCACCATCGGTCGTTATGAAAACCACCTGAAGCAGGTCGATCTGGTGTTGGGACGCAAGCCGGGCGTGCGTCACCTCACTTCCATGCGGGCCCTGGTGCTGCACTCCGGCACCATATTCATCACCGACACCTCGGTGCAGGTGGACCCCAATGCCGAGGCCATCGCCGAGATCGTCAAACACTGTGCAGATGAGGTGCGCTGGTTCGGTATCGAACCCAAGGTGGCATTGGTCTCCCATTCAAACTTCGGCAGCAGTGATTCACCTTCGGCATTGAAGATGCGTGAAGCCCTTGAATTGCTCAGAGTGCGGCTGCCGGATCTGGAAGTGGAAGGTGAGATGCACGCGGACCTGGCGTTGTCAGAGAACCTGCGCAACGAGCGTTTTCCCAACTCCAGCCTGCAGGGCAAGGCCAACCTGTTGGTGATGCCGAATCAGGATGCGGCCAATATCGCCTTCAACATGCTCAAGGTGCTGGGGGAGGGGATCTCCATCGGTCCCATCCTGGTGGGCACCGCCAAATCGGCGCACATCGCCACTCCGGGCATTTCGGTGCGCGGCTTGCTCAATCTATCGGCCTTGGCGGCAGTTAGATAACCGAAAAGCTGCTCTGTTCGCTTAGGTTGCGATAATCCTGGAAACAGCGGTTGGGCGGGTTGGAGGGTGTGTTCACGGGTGCATCACGGTGCATTTTTTGTGATCTTTTCAAAGAATTCATCCCACGGCATGGGGCGGGCGAACAGATAGCCTTGAAACTGCTTGCACCCCCGGGCAATGAGAAAATCCAGCTGTAGTTTTGTCTCCACGCCTTCAGCAATGACCTCCAGGGAGAGATGGCCGGCCATGTCGATGATGGTCTCCACGATCGAGGCATCACCAGTATGACCAGGCAGACGGTCGACGAAGGATTTGTCGATCTTCAGCGCGTCGAGAGGCAGGCGCTGCAGATAACGCAGCGATGAACAACCGGTGCCGAAGTCATCCACGGAAAATCGAATTCCCAGATCGCGCAGGTCATCGATGACCGCCGCTGCCTGGGCATGATCACCCACCAGAACCCGCTCGGTGATCTCGAACTCGAGTTGCCTTGGTTCCAGCACGGCCTGGCTGAGCCAACTTTTCAGCTCCTCGATAAAACCGTTGCGCATCATCAACGGCTCGGTCAGGTTGAGTGACAGTCTGCTGAAGCTCTCCGGCAGGATGGCGTTCTGTTTTGCCAGCTTATTTATGGCATGTGAAAAGACCCAGCTGTCGAGGCTGCTGATCAGGCCACACTCTTCGGCAATGGGGATGAAGGCATTGGGTTGAATCAAGCCCCTTTCAGGATGTTGCCAACGCACCAGCACCTCGCCGCCGATCCACTGCCCTTGGACATTCACCTGTGGCTGGACGAAAAGGCGTAGCTCGTCCTCCTGCAAAGCATGGCGCAGGGCGCGCTGAATATCGAGTCGCTCTTCTGCAATATGCTGCAGCTCCTTGGAGAAGAAACAGGCGCGATTGCGGCCTGTCTCCTTGGCTCGATACATTGCGATATCAGCCCGTTTGATCAACTCTTCAGAATTAGCATCGTCCGGGAAGAGAACGATACCGATACTCAGTTCCACTTCCACCCTATGTCCAGTCAGATCGATGGGCGTGGCGCAGGCATCGCGCAGTTTGACCGCCACAGACTCGGCATGCTGTGAAGCGACAACCAGGTCTTGTCCCAGGTCTTCCAGCAGGAGTACGAATTCATCGCCGCCAAAGCGGGCTGCAATATCCTCGGTACGGATCAATTTTCGAAATCTGTCGGCGATCCGTATAAGCAGTTGGTCGCCATGCAGGTGGCCCAGAGAGTCGTTGACGTTTTTGAAGTGATCCAGGTCGATGAACAGCAGGGCGCCGTGATTGTCGTTACGCTGACAGCGCGCCAATGCCTGTTCGAGACGGTGTTCAAGCTGCCGCCGGTTGGGCAGTCCGGTCAGCGTATCATACTTGGCCAGACGATTGATGTCCTCCTCGGCCCGCTTGCGCCGGGTGATGTCCCTGGCCTGCCAGATTACTGCAGCTCCATCTTCGCGGTTCAGCTTGGTGGTGTTGCCTTCGAAATGGATCTTACCCGCAGGCACCTGCAGACTGTACTCCAGTCGCTGTGGTTGTCCTGTAGTGAGGGTTTTCTGCAGTGTCTCCATGATAGGGTTGGCTGATTCCGGTGGCAGGATCTCTGTCAACTTGCGCCCCAGGAGTTGCTCACGGTTTTTTGCCAGCAATTCTTCCGGGCCACCCAATATATCCAGATACACACCCTGGTCACTGAGTACAAAACAGGGATCAGGCAGTGAGTTGGTGAGCGCCTGAAGGCGGTTGAGTGTATCGCTCAATTCACTTTGCATCAGATAACGCTCGGTGACGTCTTGAAAGACCATGATTACACCCAGTGTCTCACCTCCTTCACCCTGGATAGGCGCGGCGCTATCAGCAATCTGGTATTCCTGCCCACTCTTTGAAATCAGCGTGGTGTGGTTGGCCAGACCAACCACCTGCCCCTCTCGTAAAACCCTGCCTACCGGATGCTCGGCGGGTTCCCGTGTTTCGGCATTGATGATGCGGAATATCTCAATAACCGGCCGGCCCTGGGCCTCTTCCTGGCTCCAGCCGGTGAGCTTCGACGCTTCAACATTGAGCCGGATGACCAATCCCAGGGTATCAGTGACCATGACCGCATCGCCGATAGAATCCAGTGTGATGGAAAGCCGCTGCTCGCTGGATTTCAACTCTTCAATGGCCTGGTTCACATTAGCGGCCATCTGGTGCAGCCCATCGACCAGTTGCGCAACCTCTCCATTACCATTTACGCTTAGCCTTGCATGATAGTCCCCACCCGCCAGGCGGTGAGAGAAGGCGGTAAGCTGTATCAGTGGGATACCGATCTGACGATAGAGCACCCAGCCCATGCCGGCCAGAATGAATGATCCGAATAAAAGCCCCCAAAGTGCATTGTTTACCGACTGTCGAATGATCGCAGAACGACCGCGCTGCGTATTTAGATAGATCCAGAGCCTGACCTGTTTTGTCTTTCGCAGGCCATTGCTTGACAGACTGTACTCGATAGGCTGAATGCTGAGCAGCCCTGTTGGTGTATCGAGTAGCTGGAATTTCTTTACCTGCGACGCTTCAATCTGCCTGGATTCCGGGATGATCTGTTGCAGCGGCTTGCCGCGCCAGGCATAACGGTTGCTAAATAGGATTTGGCGCTTCTCATCAGTCAGGACAATCGCATCCAGCTCATCTTGCAGGCTCAGGCTGCCAATAATGACCTGAATGTCCTTGGGTTGCTGGTTCTCCAATGCCCTGCGGATCGGTAGAGCGTTTTGTATGCTCAACTGCTCCATTTTGTGCTGCGCGTGTTCATGATAGTGGTTCAGACCCTGCACCAGTTCGAGGGCCAAAATCATGCAAATGATCAGCAGAAAGCTGATGCTGAAGAACAGAGGCAACCAGGTTTTGAGTCTTGCACTGGAGAGTGGCTTCATGGTTTATCCTCTGGCAGGAAGCGGTCCTCAACCAGGACCACACGTAAAGGTACGGAATCCACGATCAGGGAAATGGCTTCATCAAGGGTCAGCATGCCGCCATCCAGGTTGCCATTGCGCAGGAATTGCATGACATCCGTTGTGGATGGCAGTTCCACCAGATTGATTTCATCTCGATCGAAGGCATGTAGATCACGGGCCAGGTAGACGGGTTCGTACCCCGGCCATTGATTGCTTCCGATGCGCAGGATGGGCTCTTCGCTACAGGCGCTCAGGACGAGAAGAAACTGGCAGAGCAGTATCAACTTCGGGATGATGGAAGTAGGCATAGATATCAATTCCTTGTAATCGGCGGAGGGTATGGGGTACTCCGGTTCCTTATGCGAAATATTCTAAGGCAATGACGAATCATGACAATAGCATCTGCTTCCTAAAGTTGATCGCTATCTGTATCGACACTTTCAGATCAAAATGAAAGTTATAAGCGCATTTGCACTGTTACTTATACTGAATCAGGTTATAATCCCGCCACTTTCAGGTTCTATGGCGGACGACATCGGTCCCCCCGCAACGTGAAGCTGTGAACCCCGTCAGACCCGGAAGGGAGCAGCGGCAACAGTGGAATCGTGTGCCGGGGTGTGGCTGGTGGCGGCCGCCACCCTTTTCTAATCGCGCCCACGAGGCGCTCCTACAGACACATCATTATATTTGTAGGAGCGGGCCATGCCCGCGAATTCCACGAAACACCTATGAAGGGTGGAAACCCATTTCCCCCCCCTCTTTATCGATATGTGAGTGTCGGCAATGGATTACCTACGGTTTTCCTGATTCATCCTGATATCCCACTAACCATATTATTCGCGCCCATGGGGCGCTCCTACAAGACCTTCCCAAATTTGTAGGAGCGGGCCATGCCCGCGAAAAAATCTACGCCAGGTCTTCCAGGCTGGTCAGATCCTCAACCCCCGCCATATCCGCCAGCATGCGAGTGTACTCTCGCAACTGCTGCTGTTTGACCGCGAGTTCCTCTCGAAAAACTGCGCATCGATCCGGATCGTCGAAGGCACCTGCCAATGACAACCGGTGCCAATTGGCGGTGAAGGGTCTCACCACCTGATTCAATACCACAATAGCGATCTTGGTGAAATTGCTGCAATCCCGCCCATGCTGGCGGATGATCTCCCGGGTCAAAGGGAATAACTGGTAGACACTCTCCAGGGCCGTCTTTTCATCACCATGGGTTTCCGGCAGTGGCTGGGTGGCAATCCGGGTCAGCATTTCCACATAAAGATCCCAGGCGGCATCCATGTCTGCTGTCTTTGGTTGCCACTCCATCTCCAGGAACTTGATGTTGATCTTCAGCGAGATCATGTCCCAATTTTCCAGCCACTTTTTTAGTTTCACCGCCAACCTCCTGATTCGTTAAATAGTTGCATCAGAACTGAGTGTAACGTTCAATGAAGGAGTCAGAAAGAGGAAGAAAAACAGAGCGAATGGAAACAACGGGCACACAGACAGATTTGACCGGACTGCGGGTCTTTATCAATTATCCACGGGGTGGCCTTGCCCATACCTGGGCGAAAATCATCCAGCAGGATCTCGAAGCCCGCGGCTCAAGGTACGGATGGCCGGCGATACCCTTGGGGCCGTGCCCGCGATATCAGGCTCCGTCTGGGTTTGCGCTTGCCTAATGAGAGATCCTGGCGTTCAATAGAGTGAATTGAAATCGTAAAGGGACGTAGGCCTTTCAATTCGGACAACTTCCATATCGCTAAACAGAATCACGAAATCGGATGTCAATGCTCAAACTCTTCATCAGCCATAGCTCAAAAACAAATGCGTCAAAGCAGCTTCTCTGCAATCTATGCAATGCGCTGCAAGCGAATGACAATGGCTGCTATGTGCTGGTCGACAAGAGCGGGGATATCTATCCCTCGGACGATTGGGAACAGAGACTGGATGAATGGCTGGCGGAATGTCATGCAGCCGTCATCCTGGTGAGCGAAGCCGCGCTGGAGTCCTGGTGGGTGCAGAAAGAGGCGACGATCCTGAAGTGGCGCTGGCGGCTCGATCCCAACTTCAAGCACCTGCTCATCGTGTTGCTGGACGATTTGCAGGAAGATGTTTTTCAACAAGATCGATTCAAGATACTCAATCTACCGCAGATCCAATTCCTCACCGGTCATAACGATGATTCCGCTCAGATCGTTGCAGCGATCGAGAAGCAATTGGAAAAAATCGAACCTGCTGACACCGCTTTTGATGAGATGCGGGAGGCCATTTCTGACAGCCTCAGCGATGTGAAACCTAAGACAATGAAGCGTGTCTGTCAGAAGCTGCAGGTCGATAAAAGGCTGGGTGAGACGCCCAAGTGGTCTGGCTCTGACAATACCCCACAAGCAGCGGCCTTGGCGCGTTTGATATTACGAAAAAATGAATCGAGTCTACAGACATTCAATGATGTACTGAATGCCATAAAACCACCTATCCCAGCTGATTCTGCCCATTGGCTCTATAAAACCGTGTTTCCATTGTGGGTTCGTGAAGAAGCGGCAGTGCTATTGCCTCTGAGTCTGATCGATGAAGCCGGAAGCAGCAGGCGCATTGCCATCAATGGTAAAAAGTTATTCCCCTTCACTGCGGAGTCTTTCGTCCGCCGGGCCTACCCACTGGATGATGATTGGGTTTTGATCCCCATCGATAGTACGAAAACTCAGGCGGACGCCATAGCGGAAGAAGTACGGAGTTATTTTCGCGAGCATATCACTGGGGATTTCAATGCGTCGGAGTCAGACACAGATAAGGAGATTCGAACATTTCCATCGCCTATCTATATCCTGTTGGCTGAGAATGTTACCGATGAGTATATTCTGGATGAACTGCAGGCATTTTATCCGAATGCTGAGTTTCTGCTTTCGGTGGGAGCGGAAATGCCGGCTGACACTGCTATACCTGCCAAGGCAAATCCAATAACACCGCCTCTGGATATTCATCTTGAGGAACGACAAAACACCCAGATGAAACGGGCGAGAAATCTTTTGAATAAACTACCTGGTGGACTGCACCGATGAGCTATAAGCCAAAACTGTTTTCAGTACCAGAAGTCGATACCTCGAAGATCGCATTCCATACGGATTATGAGGCAGAGGAAAAGATATTCCCCTATGTCTTCGATGACGACATCCTGATTGCCCTGGATGTCGCCATGGCGACGCAACGGCCGCTGCTCGTGTCCGGTGACCCGGGAACCGGTAAATCCACCCTGGCCAGAGTCATGGCGGATACGGATATTTTGGACCGGCGCTATTTGTCGATGGTCATCACCTCGCGAACCCGTCTGGAGCATTTGACCGGTGACGTGGATGCCTTAAAGCGACTTCACCATGCACAATCCGCCCAACCTGGACAAGCGCCCTTGCCCGACTGGGCCTACCGCATCCCAGGCATTCTGTGGTGGGCCTACAATCCCGAAAGTGCGGCAAGACAGGGTGTCGATCCAGATAAGTACCAAAAATTACTGCGAGACAAGGACCCCCGCTACGAGCCTCCACAGAACCCTGCTAAGGCAGGTGGTGAAACGAATGTCGTGCTTTTGTTGGACGAGATAGACAAGGCCGATCCGGATGTGCCCAATGATCTGCTCGAACCCATGGATCAGCGCCGCTTTCATCTGTTTGGAGATGTGGTCACCGCACCGGATTCCCTCGGAATGCTAACAATTATTACCACCAACGGAGAAAGAGAACTTCCACCGGCATTCCTGCGGCGCTGCGTGACATTGCGCTTGAAGGAAGTGGAGGAGAGTCATTTAGTGAAGGTCGCTAAAAATCATCATGGTGATGCGGATGAATCCCTCTACCAGGCCATTGCAGTAAAAGTCATGGAGTTACGGGATCAAGCCAGATCCAGGGGTGTCCGCCCACCCAGCACCGGCGAATTCCTCGATTCGGTGCGGGCCTGTAAAAAACTCGGTTTGACACCAAAATCCAAGATCTGGAAGCGAGTCGCCGAAAGCACCCTGATCAAGCATCAGCTTGTCTAAACCCATTATGTCATTTCGCTCCAGAAACGAAATCAGTCTCGGTGATCTGGCGATCGCGGTTAAACGTCTGCCCACGCATGACAGGGATGTATTATCCAAGATTGCGGCTTGCCTGGGTTTTGGTCTGGAGGTGCCGGAACCACCAAAACCACAACCAAAAGGGGTCTGGGATAAGACCCAAAGCCCGGAACAGGATGAACCCAGGGATATTCCGGAGCATAAACCGCCATTCCAGCCAGCGCCAAAGAAGGCCAGAGAGCGGGTATCACTGCCAAAGCCACCGGTGCCTGTGGAGGGTTATGTCAGTCGTATTAAAAAATTGCAGAGGGAAAATACAGTAGTTCCAGCTGAAATCAAAAATGCAGAGCCGATCAGCTTGGATGCCGCACCCTTGATGCAGGTAAGTCGCACCCCTATTTTTGCAAAACGCTCAGAACGCGCGATTCTCTCTGCGACGATTGCCGTGCAGAGTGCAACTGGGAATGTGGATCTGGATAAAACCATAGACCGATTGGTCCAGCTGAAATTCATTGACAAGCTTCCCCGACGAGCCGTGCCGACCCTGAAGTATGGAGTACAGCTCATGTTGGACCGTGCGGAATCGATGCTGCCCTATTACCAGGATTTACAGGCCCTGGAAGAGAGGCTCAAGCAGATCTCCGGCAGCTCACGCTTCTGGAGCCGGCAATTCAAAGGATCACCGCTCTCCCGGCAGAGATTCCAGAAAGGCCCGCATCCGCAAAAGCTTATCAACAATGTTCCCATCCTGATTGTTACCGATTTCGGTATCGGTGCGCCCTTTCACAGCCGGGATCGGGCCAGGCCGGGGGAGTGGGTCAGGTTTGCGCAACAAGCCAGAAAAAAGGGCTGTCCGGTGGTTGCCTTGATTCCGCACAAACCCAGGTTCTGGCTGGATCAGGCCCTGGCGGATTTTCTCTGTATTCATTGGAACCGCACCACCAGCGCGGGCGACTTGCGCAAGGTTATCGGTGCCGGTCATTGCCTTAGTGGATAGCAACTATGGTTGATACGGCAAATTCGTCAGCACAAGAGAATCTTGATCCTTTACCGGAGGATATTCTGGAACTTGCCGCGCTGCTGGCGCCTGCCGTGCATATCGATTCCACCTTCCTGCGTAACTTCAGAAGCGGTGTTTTACCTTTTACGGATACCGGACTCGAGGCGCGATTCTGGCACAGTGAGCTGGTGGCGAGTCGCAGCAGCTCGGTGATCACGCTCGACTGGGAACAGATCGAAGTGCTGGGTAAAGCGGCGTTCAAGGGTTATCCCGAGAGATTCCAGGAGTGCTGGCAAATCATACAAGAATTGCATCGCCACCTCCCCGGTAACCTGCGGCTCCAGGAAGCCCTGCGTTACGCGGCGATTACCGAGGCGCCTATCGACGAGATGGTCGCAAGTATCCACAATACCCTGTCGGAGTTGACCGATGTCGAACAGCGAAGGTCCCTGGGTAGATGGTTAAAATCGACGCTACCCGAGCTGCCGGATGCCGATCTGGACACCCGCCCTGTTCAATGGCTAGCGGCAGTGGCCAGGGCCGAACTGGGTGATTCACCGGCGCAGTTCAGTCAGCAGGAATATGACGGTTCCAAAGACATTCCGGACTGGCTGTTTCCTGAGCGCAAGATTCGCCCCAAGCAGACGATCGGCCTGCAATTGACCCCTGGTGTCTTATCGATCGTAGAGCCAAGCCAGAGTGAGGCCCTGCTGCCACTCGAAAGCGCCAACCCCACCTTGCTTCGAGTTACCTGGGAGTCCATGAATGGCAAGACAGGCGGTTGGCTCCAGACTGGCCCTGGCAACCAACTGGCGATAGATGAACAATGCCGCAACGTCGAGATCTTGGTACCGGATGGTCGGCGTTTCCACTTGTGGGCCAAGCGGCAGGACGACTTGCCAGAGGTTAAATCCCAATATGTCCTGCTCCATCTCCCAGAGGACCGGGAGTTGGCTGAGACACTACAGGGCCTGCTGCAGGAGCGGGAGATCAGCCTCGAACTGAGAGAAGAGACAGCAAATCGGACCAGGCGCGACTTTTCCGACCGCCCTGTCATCTGTCTCTGGACACGCACCGCAGCCGGTTACTGGCAGGATCTATCGACAGAAAAAGCGGCCTCTCCGTCGGGCGTCTTGTTGCGTACGGATTCAGCGGTTTCACTTCCCCAAGGCGCTGGGGCAGCGGATGCCATCGATCTATTGGACCTGCAAAATGCCGACAGCCTCGAACAGGCGATCAGCAGGCTACGTGGTTTACAACCGGGCGAACAGAAACCCAGATATTCACCTGAAGTCAGAAAGCTGCTGGATGAAATCAACAACCCGGCTACCGAACCGCGCCGACGCCTGGAGATCGGTGATCGGCTAGCGGAACTGGGCGACCCACGGCCGGGGGTGGGGGTCTATGAGGCCGACAGCAATTTGGGTGCAGACTCCGAATCAGGCAAGCCAACCGAGTTTGAAGCAACGCACGACTATTCATCCGAAGTACAAAGCCTGCTGGATGAGATCAACACCATCGAAACACCACCCAAACGCCGCCTGGCCATCGGCGATGAACTGGCGAAGCTGGGTGATCCCCGTCCAGGTATTGGCTTGGATGAGCGCGGGCTGCCCGATATTGACTGGGTGGAGATCCCGGCCGGACCCTTCATCTATGGCGAGGGACGCGAGCAACAGGAGATCGACCTGAAATCCTTCATGATCAGCCGCTACCCCATCACCCATCTTCAATTCCAGGCCTTCATTGATGCCGGGGGCTATAAAGATAAGCGTTGGTGGAAGGACTTAAAAAAACCAAAGCCTGAGAAATCGCGATGGGATCAGCCCAACCGGCCCAGGACCGATATGGACTGGTACGAGGCGGTGGCCTTTACCCGCTGGCTGGCCGCACAGCTGAATCAGCCCATTCGGCTGCCCACCGAGCAGGAGTGGGAGAAGGCGGCGCGGGGCACGGATGGCCGGGCGTTTCCCTGGGGCGATGAATATATCAACGGCACTGCCAATGTAGATGAAAGCAGTAATAAGGGTGACTATCTGGAACAGACCACGGCGGTGGGGCTCTATCCCCAGGGACAAAGCCCATTTAACGTGATGGACATGGCCAGCAATGTCTGGGAGTGGTGCCTGAACAAATACGACCATCCGGAGCAGATCGAGCCTGACACGACTGGAGACTCGCGCGTGCTGCGCGGCGGCTCCTGGTTCAACAATCCTGAGTTCGCCCGTGCGGCCTTCCGCGGCAGGCTCAATCCCTTCGTCCGCGACGACGACTGCGGTTTTCGTGTGGTGTTGTCTGCCCCCATTTCCTGATTTCCTGTCCCCTGTTGACCGACGCGCTAGCGGCGGTCACGATTTTTTTTGCGGTCCCCCTGTAGGAGCGGGCCATGCCCGCGAA
>JBDLIT010000126.1:0-12177 GCA_039714735.1 Pseudomonadota bacterium | reverse complement strand
GCTATCGACAGCCCGGCTTGCCAGCGTCTATTAGCAGCACAAGAGAATCTCCAAGGGGATGATCAACAGGCAGAGATCAACCCCGGAGAGCAGTGGCCCGACTTCTGTAACTGGGTGCATGAGGAGCTACGTAAAGACACCGGCCCGCTAAACAGACTCTGTCAACACTTTGAACTGGATCTGGCCGAGGTCTATTTACTGGCGCTGCTGGGTGAGATTGAGCACAACCATCTGCTCTCCCTTGCCATGGCCGAGCTGCAAACCCCCGAAGCTCAAGAACGTCCATCGGTCAATTTATCAGTAGCGATATGTGACAATCTCTTCGCCGAGCACAAACTGAGCACAGCACAGCTATCAGACAATATACTGTTTGAATCCGGCATGATCAAACTTCAAGGCGATGGTCCCTTGGTCATACAGCAGCTGAGCCTGGATCAAAATTTCTGGAAGGCGCTCTTTTCAGGCAAGCTCAGCTGGCCTGGTATCAGTGCCTTGCCAACACAGGATTTCAGCCTGCTGCCAGAACCTCCCGACAATGGTTTGACAGTCAGTGCAAACGACAACCTCAGCCATTATCTGTTAAAAGGTGATAACGACAACAACAGCATCTACGCTGCAAGGTTAGCAGCCCAGTGGAAAAAACAGGGTATTCAGGTCTCTTTAAGCAGTTGGCAGCAACAGCCAACACTACGCCTCGCCTGTCAGTTAACCCACTGTATTCCCATTATTGAACTGCCGGATAGTGAGCAACAGGCGCTGCTTCCCACATCACAATATCAGGGTCCGGTATTTCTGCTTGGTAGCTCTGAAAGCCATGTGGTGGCAAAAAACCTTCTGGAAATGCAGGCCCCAAAACTGAAAAAAGAGCAGCGGGAAAGCATCTGGCAACAACTATTAGCTCCGCAAAAAGAGTTGGCTGATAACTTTCATCATGTGCGTATCAACGGGCCGCAGATTCAGCGCATCATCAAACAGGCCAGGCATCTATCGGGTAGCCAAGCCGGGCAGGGTGGCCTGAGCGTGCAGCACCTCCGCCAAGCCTGGGGCATGATCAGCAGCGAATCCCTGATAACTTTGGCGCAGAGTGTAGAGAGAGAGATCCCAAAGGATGCACTGGTTTTGCCCGGCAGCATTCACAGCCAGCTGGATGACTTTATGCAGCGTTGCAAACAACGTGAAGCCCTCTGGGAAGGGCTGGGCGTAACAGCCAGTGGTTCGACCAACTACGGTGTGCGTGGTCTTTTTGTCGGCGATAGCGGCACGGGTAAAACGCTGGCGGCCAGTTATCTCGCCACACGTCTAGGCATGCCTCTCTACCGTGTCGATATCTCCGCCATTATGAATAAATATGTGGGGGAGTCAGAGAAGAACCTGAACCGTCTTTTTAACCATGCCAGTCGTTACGATGTCATGTTATTGCTTGATGAGGCCGATGCACTGTTTGGTCGGCGTGGTGACCAGGATGACCCCGGCGCACGTTTTGGCAATATGCTCACCAACTTTCTCCTGACCCGCATTGAAAGCTACTCCGGCATTGTCGTGCTCACCAGTAACAGCCGCGCACGTATTGACCCTGCATTTATTCGTCGCCTGGATACTATTATCGAATTCCCACGCCCGGAATTTGGTGAGCGACTGGGTATTTGGCAGAGTCACCTTGGCCAACGCAGCCCCGGTGAAGAGATCTGCCGGCGCCTCGCAAGCTACTGTGAGCTACCGGGTGGCGCTATCCGCAACGCCGTACTCTTTGCCGCGGCACGTCATCAGAACTTAGATGCTTTGGATCTATTGGATGGCCTGGCGGCAGAGTACCGCAAACTGGGGAAATCCCTGCCCGCCGAACTGCAACAGTGGCGGCAGACGGAAGTGGAGAGCAGGGATGATAAGGCAAATGGTCGTTAACCCATATCTGGTTTCCACGTTTCTGCGTGGGAGAACCGGAGAATTATTATATATGCGACTGTTATATTAACTGCGTGAACATGTGGTTCAATTCAGTTTAACAACTGCATAGTTACTTGAGACCAAACTAAACATGGCAACTCAGGCACAGGCTAAACAGGTACAAAAGTCTAAGGATTCCCGCTCGGACACAGTCCAGCGTAAGGAAGCCAAGCGACAGATCAAGCGAAAAACCACCAATGTTGCCCCTGCCTACCTGCAAGCCAAACTGAATGTAAGTGCGGCAGAAGACCCACACGAACGCGAAGCCGATCAGGTAGCCGAGAATGTCATGCGCATGCCAGCGCAGCGTTCAGCGGAGGGTGTGGATCGGAAAATCAATCGCGCCAGCCTGAAACCCGGCATCACCCCACTGAGTCGTGTTATTGCACGCGTGATCTCCCGCGACTCACTAAAACCTGGAGAACAGGTTATTCATCGCGCCAGCCTGAAGCCGGGTGAAGATGCTATTCAGCGCAAGGCAAAGGGGGCAGCTCCTGCGGCCTCTGATAATGTCGAAAATCGCATCAATGCCAAACGAGGTCAGGGTGAGAGGCTACCTGATGGCGTACGTGGGGACATGGAAACCCGTTTTGGCCGCGATTTTTCTGCAGTGCGCATTCATACCGATAAAGACGCCTCAGAGATGAGCAGTGATATCGAGGCCAAAGCCTTCACGGTCGGAAATGACATCTTTTTCGGAAATGGTCGGTTCGATGCAAACTCTGATGCAGGCAAGCGGCTACTGGCCCATGAACTGACCCACGTAGCACAGCAGCAACAAGCCCCTCAGACCGAGCAGGAAGACGCACAACAGGCCGCACGCTCGGAGACCAAAGCCCAACGCTGGAGCCTTACCTCCTGGCTGGCTGATAAGGCCTGGGGCATCCTCAAAAAAGTAGCCCCTTCTGGCCTCTACACACTGGTCAAAGAGGTCTACAAAAAAGGTATCTTTGGCTATCTGAAAGAGAAAATAAGCGCTGCTGTCAGCTCCATATTTAATGGCCTGAAACGTGGTGCTGATGTGCTTAGCAACTTCTTCGCCAGCTTTGGCGCCATGGCAAAAACCGCCAAGGAGATAATCAAAGCCCTGGCCGCAGGTGACTGCAAACCCCTGTTTGCCGCAGTAAAACAGCTAAAAGATACAATAGCCGCAGCGGCAGGTGACGCCTGGCAGGCGATTAAGGATTTCTTTAAACCCATTGGCGCTTTCTTCAGTGACCTATGGGCATCCTGGGGAGCACCGGTTCTCGACTGGTTAAAGAAAGCCGCCGGCGATGTCTGGACCTGGCTAAAAGACCTGGGGAAAACCATCTGGGATTGGACCAAGCCGGTTCGAGACTATGCAAGCTCAGCCTGGAGCTGGTTGAAAGGCAAGCTTGAATTGGGTGGAAGCAGCCAGGGTGATAGCGAAGGCGGCATCATGGGCTGGATTAAGGAGAAGGCGCAGTCCGCCTGGGTAAAAGTGAAAGAGGTCATGGATCCGGTTATTAAACCAGTGAAAAAGTTTGCTGGCAAGGTGATGGAAATCCTGCCCATCAAGGCCATCCTCAATCTGCGTGAAACCGTGCAGGGCTGGCTGAAAAATGCCGAATCGATGGGCCAGGCCATGGGGGATGATGGCGCAGACGTAGCCGACAAGCAGATCAGTCTGCGTGAGCAAATACTGCCTGCTGTAATCAAAACCATGCAATCCGTACGTAACAGCTTGAGCTCAGCCGGACTTTGGCTGGGTGAAAAAATCGGAGGACTGGCCACTGATTTCACCAGCTTCATAAGTGGTCTGCGTACCAACCCCATCTTGAAACATGTCGCAACAGTGCTCAACTGGGTAGAGACCGGCATCACTAACCTCGGCAACTGGGCCAAAGATACCGTGCAAAGCCTGTTTACCTCGCTGGGTAATGGTCTGGTTAAATTGTCACAATTTATTGAGCCGGTGCTCAATACCTTGCAACAGGTGGCCGACACTATTTTGAATCTGCTCGGAAAACTGCCTGGCCTCATTCTGGGGCCACTCTGGAATGCCATACCCAAATGTATCCGTGACCCCCTAAAAGATTTTGTGCTTAACCAAATACTGGGCCGCATCCCCTTCTTCAAACAACTGCTCTCCGTAAAAGACGCCTGGGAACAGATCAAGGCAACAGGGCTACGCATCCTCAAGCAGGTATTTGTGGATGGCAACCTGTTTGGTGCTCTTTGGACCCTGTTTAAAGCGATTTTAAGGATATTCAACCTGCCCGCCAAGCTCATTACCAATATCATCATTAAAGGCGCTCAATCGCTCGGAGCCATCATTGCCGCACCCTTGGATTTCTTAATAAACATCCTGCGGGCCATGAAACTGGGCTTCAGCAACTTTTTCAGCAATATACTCACACACCTGCTCAAAGGCGCCATGGATTGGTTGTTTGGCGCCGTAAAAAATGCTGGCCTGACTGCTCCCATAGACTTTTCCCCCAAATCCATATTTACATTTGTCCTGGATATACTCGGTCTAACCATGGATCTGGTATGGAAAAAACTTGCAGAAAAGATGGCTCCGGCAAAAGTTGAAAAACTGAAAAAGATGGCGAAATACGCCAGCGGTGCGCTGGAGTGGATTAAGCTAGCCGTCGCCGAAGGTCCCGTAGCACTTTGGGGGAAAATCAAAGAAAAACTCAGCGACATATGGAATATGGTGCTGGAAGGCGTCATCGGTTGGATCAACACTAAGATAATCGCCTGGGCAACCCGTTGGCTGATGAGCCTACTCGATGTCACCGGTATCATGCCGATAATCAATGCCACTATCGCCATCTACAAGGCTATTCAATCCTTCATGCAACACCTCAAAGCCATGTTGGAAGTTGTCAACAGCGTACTCAATGGTGTCGCTGATCTGGCTGCTGGAGCCATAGAATCAGCAGCCAAATTCCTGGAAGGCGCACTGGTGCGCACCATACCGATTGTTATAGGTTTCCTTGCCAATCAAGCAGGCCTCGGAAACATTGCAGAAAAAATAAAAGAAATTCTTACGAGTATTCGCTGCAAGGTAGAAGAAGCCGTTGGTTGGCTGGTTGGCAAGGTAGTGGATACTGTTAAGGCGTTTGTGGATAAGGTGAAGACTGGGGTGAAAGCCGGGGTGCAGGCGATTAAGGAGTGGTGGAAAAAGCGCAAAGCTTTTAAGACAAAAGATGGCGGTAGTCATAGCCTATTTTTTAAGGGTAATGCCGGCAGCGCAGAAATGACAGTTGCGAGCAATCCAAAAACAATACGCAAGCTTATTAAAACGAAATGCTGGGAAGATAAGAAAATTCCTGATGCAGACATCCAAGCAATTAGTAAACAGTTAGATATCGCAAATACTGCTCAAGCTGCAATGGCTAAGGGCTCAAAAACATCGGGTTATCAAGCTACTGCGGATCAGGCAGTACTTGACAGCGCCATGGCGGAAATGGCGAGAATTCTGGGACAACACTCTATTGAACTTAGTAGTGAACTACATAAACCAACGGGAAGCAGAGTCGATCCAATACTCATCAACTGGTACAAAAAACGAGAAGACTACGCAACAATTGTTTATCGAAATCTAAAAGGGAAGGAGACTCAAGCCACTGTTACAACAGGATTGGCTCTAACAAATGGGAAGAAAATTAAGGTCGTTCCTGCAAACATTAAAAATTTGAGCAGCTCAGCCTGGTTGAAACAGAAGCGCACAGCTGATAGGCGTGCGCGATATTTTCTGCAGATTCTGAGAGACCATCACGTGGCTGCACATGGCTCTACACCCGGTGTGGTAAAGCTCTTTGATACTGTTGACCCAAGTAAGTCTCTGCCAGCGGGTAAAGGTGATATGAGTACTACTTATGAGGTGGATCATGTTCGTGACAGAGTGATGGGTGGGCCAGATTCATTCACCAATCTTTGGCCTATGATGGCAACAAAAAATAATCTGGCAACAAAAAATAGTCGTCAGTTAGTTATCCACAAGGGAGCCGTTTTCCAAGCAAAGGAGCTGCCGATAGGTGTGTTTGTAAAAGTTAATGAACAGGTTGGTACAGCAGGTGGAGGGGTGAGTGAACCCTATACGGGAAATACCGGAAAAACAAAGGATGAACTTGTTGCTGCTAATCGTTTTACTGGTGATAGAGATGACCCGGTACAAATCAAGTGGTTTAAAAATATATCGGATTACCCAACTCTTACTTTAGAAACGACAAAAAATAATAAAACAAGCTCTACAACATACAACATAGGTCAAAAAGTAAAGATTTCTAACACAGTTTCATTACAAGTACACCACTTCAATAGAGATATTCAAGGCAATAGTTGGAAAATACAAAATCGTCCTGAACCACTAAATTCAAGTAAAGTCACTGGAATATTAAATAAGCTGACAAAGAGTTCTACAGGAAATGCCATAAAAATAGAAGATGGAGGGAAAGAACTCAAGCCAATCCCTACAGATGAACAGACTCAGGGTGACCACCTATTGGATAGAGCTTTTGGAGGCAAAGACGACTTATACGACCCCGGAAATATTTGGGTAATGCGTGCCGATAAAAACAATGCTGCCTCTGCGAATAGTTCACAGTATGTGGTTGTTAAGGGAGAAAGTGCTCCCGTTCAGGCAAACAAAATCGATGGAAAATGGGTAAAGATAATTAAACAGACCTCTGCACTGCAAATCGGGAGTCTGGCCACTAACAAAGAAAATCCGGCAGGCAAAGAGCAACTGATGAAGATCAAAAAATCACAAAGTACACCGGCAGTATAGGCAGGCTAGCTAATGCGTGGAATGAGAAGGTTCGATCGTACGAAAGTCAGCATAACTAATAAAACTTTCACAAGTCGCTACTCACCTTCCCCACAATGTGTTTTTCAGTTTGCTTGGATTCCAAAGACGGCTTCTGCCTGCGGCTAAGAAATACCTGCCGGGAGCGCATCAGATAGCCGGCAATGGCGCCGCCCGCAGTGCTCATCAGCAGCAGACCGAAGGTAAAGAATTGGGTGAACACCAGGATACCTCCCAGGGCCAGAACGCCGGCAAATAATGTGGCTGACTTGGTATTTGCCTTGGCCTGGGTACGGCTTCGGTCCTTGATGATTTGCTGGTGACTTTTTTCTATCACCTTGGACTTTTCGCGTTCTGCCCGTACCCGGATCTTCTCTCGTTCACGAGAGAAGCCCTCTCGCATCTGCGCCACAGCATCTTTCTTGGCGTGAGTGATGATCGAGGCAAACCAAAATGCAGTTAAGAGGCACAGGGTCAGGGCGAGCAGCACGAACAGGAGCCATACTTCACGACTCTCCGTGCGTAGAGCGACTACTACCAGAATGCCTGTCGCGGCCTGTACCAAGAGAATCCCAGTCAGAAACTTGAATATGCCGGAGAAACTGAAACGTATCATCGGTGCATCTTCTCAAACAACACTGGCTTTGTCGCGTGCTAGAAAATCTCTGGACAAGCGGGTCTTTGATCTGGTGATGTGATTTGAGTGATCCAGATCCCCAAATGTACTCGATCTTTGACTGTCTCAGTGTTGGGGGTCAAGAAGCAAGGCTTGCACGACGACGAATCTGACGAAGCTCATCACGAATCATCTTCAGATGCTTTTGAGCCTCCAAACGCGCCGCATCCCTCGCCCGTACTATAAAATCCGGTGTTGCACTGGCACTATTCATACCTTCAAGCAGCTTCTCCCAGGACGAGGGAACACCACCAGGCTGAAGCCAATTTCCGACCAATTGCCACTGTGGACCGAGAGGCGACTCTGTACTACCCTCACGCTGACGCATTGACTCGATGGTACTGAAATGGCTGTTCGCGCTCGACCAAGCCCCATCGAAATCCAGCGGTTCAGTCGACTCAATCGCCTGATGAATCGACGTACGAAATTGTCGGTATGCCAGCAGCATGTCAAGGGAATATCCACCTGAGCTTGTGCGGATCGACTCACCCGCATCCAGATAGATATTCAAATCATTTTCTCGCTCAAGCAGGCTATGGGCAGGTCCACCCATTGCCAGGTATGCTCGGATGTCAGCAGGAACATCGGCTGGAGTGAGTTCGAGGTCGTCGAGTGCGGTAAGGTCGTTTGTAAGAAAATCTCGGAGCGCGAGGATAACTTCAACGCGATAAATGGCTATCGCCTCGTAAAGATTTTGGCAATCCTCGCGAAAAGCCAGGGTATTGAGTGCGAGGACTACATCCGGTAAGAGTCCCTGTTTGACTTTCATCTGAATGGTGTAGGCGTTGATATATCGTTTGACTTCCCGTGGATTGAGACGTGTACCGGAGAAGAGGTAGTCGAGGTGATGACGAACACGGTCCCTGAGATCAATCATTTGGCTTGGCGGCAACCGGGAGTCGCGTTGTAGAGAAGCAAATAGATCATCGAGCAGATCAACGGAGACCGGCGCCAAGCTAAACGGCACTTGAAAGATCTTCTTTAAATAGTCGGCTCCTCGTATGAGCCTGGACACGCCAGGTGACTGCATATCGCTATCACCGCCTGACTGAGGGTGGGTGATCTCGTAGCGTAAATCAATACTTTTTTCGACGACCTCGCGGTCGAGCCCGACAACAAAGACAAAGCCCTTCATGTCGAAAAAGAGCTTCATTGATTCCAACACCTCTAGTGTTCCACCAGGAAGGCAGCGGTCCAGATCATCGACAAACACGACGATTCGAGTACCCTTGGTCTTGGCTTCGAAGATACTAAAGGCCTCGGCCAAAGCGGTGAAGCAGGCATGGTAGATGGACTGGGGTAGCTGGGCGTCAGCCAGCCGTAGAGCGAATCGATCAATTTTAGTATCTTTGTTGACCGGCATGGTGACAGCTTGTCCCTCTTTCACTTCCTTGTTGTGTCTGCGCCCTTCAGCAAGCGCTTTGTTGGCATCGTAGGAGAGATCAAGTGCTCCAGGTATCCCGATTTTGAAGCTGAGTCCGGCCAAGACGGATGCAATAACCCGTCCGACTGTCTCAGCAGTCTTACGGGCCGTTTTTCCAAACTCACTGCGCTGGTCCCGCGTCTCCTGCTTCAAGTCTGTACGCTCTGAATGCTCATGCATTTGTTCAGACCAATCGACGAGTGCCGATCGTAGTGTATCGAGCAAGGGTACAATCAGGTGTTCTTCTCGCTCATATCGCCAGGCACTGAAGTCTACAGCGATTGCCCGCGGGCCGAGCGCCTTTTTGATCCGGTGCATGAGAGTTGTCTTTCCTGAGCCCCAGGGTCCATAAATCGCGATCGCAAACTGTGGTTCTGAGTTGCGAATGATGCTGGCGAGCCCCTCTGCTGTCTCCTTAAAACCCAATGCCGGACTTTGTGCGGGTAGATCAATCAGAATTCTGAAGTTTTTAAAGTCATTCATGATAGTTTGCCACTCGACTCGCCAGTAAGAAAAAAGCCTACTAAGAACATCCAGGCCTTGTCTTCTCCCCAGTCTTTCGGATGGGAAGATATTATCAGTATAGAAAATCTCTGGCCGGTAACCGAGTTTGCTGAGCGGCTGGAAAAGATCCTGAACACCTAAGGAGGAAAGTTCTCTTTATTGGATGATTGACTCAGACCGGATGAGTCGTATGACTTAGTGTATTCAAGATCCATATCATCTTGTTCATCTTCCCAGCTGTAGCGCTTTTTTGGGGGAACCGGATCGTGGTTTTTTAGCAGAATGGCGAAGACTATGCCCAATATGGCTCCGGAAAGATGGGATTCGAATGAAATATCAGGTGTCGTTGGGAATACCCCCCAGATCATGCTGCCATAGAGGAAAAATACGATGAGTGAAAATGCAATGGCTTTTCTGTCCCAACGTATAACGCCAATGGTGAAGATAAAAAACATCATGCCGAAGGTAAGACCGCTTGCCCCAATGTGGTAGGCGCTGCGGGCAAACAACCAGACTCCTAAACCTGAAGCTATATAGATAACGGGAATTACTATTTTCGCCGATTTCGGATAATTGTATATGAGAACTGATCCAAGAATGAGGAGCGGAGCTGTGTTTGCAAATAAGTGGGAGAGTGAACCATGGATCATGGGTGCGAATAACAGCCCCTTCAGGCCACTCAGAGTTCGTGGATAGACCCCGTATTGCACCAGATCGAATAAAAAAATCAGCTCGATTGATTTGATGAGCCATAATGCCAGGGTAAAGGATGCGGCAATAATGAATGATCTGCGAATAAGGCGAGAATCTTTCTGCGGATTATCTACAGCTTGATCCAACTGCTCGGCGCTCATCATGGTTTCCTGTGAGGGTGGTGAATTCGGTTGCATGGGTAACTCAGTACAGCATCTCTTTCACTGATTATGACTGAAATCGAGGGCAGTCGGTGAAAGTGGGCAGCGTGCATTCTTATCCAAAAGATTTGTTTCTTCATCATGATCGTTTCAGGACGTGGGACTACATGATCGAGTGACTTCTACCCAGTTTGTGGCTGTTGTTTTTCTATTGCGACCTGTACTTTGGTTTATATTGAGATTCAGAGACTTTATTTCAAGTGTTATTCGAGTGAACAACTTGATAGAAGCAGTGACCATGTGATCGAGCCTCCCCCTGTTGGATTGGGCTGGTGTTTTTGGTGCTGCAGGCGACTCCCCAACAAACGCGACGGATTGTACTTTGCTTATATTTGAGTAATTCCACCCAATAACAAATCGTTATCCAATAACTCGTGCGAACGGGTGATTTTTCCGGGTTAAAGCAGGGCCAGGGAGAGAAATGGCCAGTAGGTGATAATCAGCACCGCTCCAAACAGTAGGAGAAACCAGGGCAGGGTGGCGGAGTAGATCTGGGTCACCGGCTTGTCAAACCGGTAACTGGCGATGAACAGGTTCATGCCCACTGGAGGGGTAAAGTAGCCAATCTGCATGTTGGCCAGGAAGATGATGCCCAGATGCACCGGGTCGATACCGTATTGCATGGCCACCGGCAACAGCAAGGGCACGATCAGTACCAAGGCAGAGAAAATATCCAGCATGGCACCCAGGACCAGCAGGAATAGATTAAGGATAATCAGAAAAGTGAGTGGGTCAGATATCCGTTCATGGATCCAATTGAACAGCCGGGTTGGTACTTCGGCATCGATCAGGTAGTTGGTGGAGGCCAGGGAGAGGCCGAGGATAATCAGAATGCCGCCCACCAGCAGCATCGCCTCTCGCATCACTAGGGGTAGCTGACGCAGTGAAATCTCCCGATGAATGAAGACCTCCACGATCAGTACATAGCAGGCGGTGACCGCCGCCGCCTCGGAAATGGCGAAATAACCGCTATACACGCCCCCCAGCACGATAAAGGGCAGTGGAATCTCCCAGATTGCCTCACGTATTGCCGGTAGCGCCTGTTTGCCGGAGAAGCGAGTGATCTTGATATTGCGGCTGGACCAGGTGCTCCATGCCATCAGAATCAGCAGCATTAATAGACCGGGTAGAATACCGGCCAGGAACATCTGGTCAACACTGATACCGCCGCCGATGCCCAGCTGCTGGGCGATTACAGCATAGAGGATCAGAGGCAGCGCCGGGGCGAACAGCAGTCCCAGGCTGCCGGAGGTTGAGATCAGCCCCAGGCTGAAGTTCTGCCGATAACCGGCTTCCTGCAAAGCCGGGTAGAGCAGTGCCCCCAAGGCAACGATGGTCACGCCGGACGCGCCGGTGAAGGCGGTGAACAGGGCGCAGGCCACTAGTGAGACGAATGCCAGTCCGCCGGGCATCCAACCCAGCAGGGCGTGGGTCAGGCCCACCAGCCGATGGGGTGCATTACTCTCGCTGAGCAGGTAACCGGCAAAGGTAAATAGAGGGATTGCCAGCAGGACCGGCATCTCGGCAATACGAAAAAACTCGATGGCGACCACGGAGAGATCGATCTCTGACTGATAAAAGCCCCACAGAGCGCTGGCGCCGATGATGGCGAACAGGGGAGTGCCAAACAGGGCCAGCAGGAGCAGTCCGAAGGCGATCAGCATCAAGTTTTGTCCTGGACAACAAAACGCAGCGGGATATTGCTGAGGAAGCGTAAGGTCAGGATGCCAAATCCAAGCGGGATGATGCTCTCCCCCAGCCAGGCGGGCAGGCTGCCAAACAATAAGTTGCCGTCTTGCCACTCAAGATAGACGAAACGACCGGCGTGCCAGGCGATCAAGCTACAGACAACGGCAGTGAACAGATCGGTTACCGAGAGGATGATTTTCTTCAGCCGATCGCTGAGAAAGCGGGAAAAAAGGTCGATGCGTATGTGCCG
>JBDLIT010000125.1:0-12341 GCA_039714735.1 Pseudomonadota bacterium | reverse complement strand
ATGCTCAGCCACAGCGCCATCGACTCCAGATCATGGGTTGGTGGAATCTTCCCGGCAATTTCGCCGATGGTCATACTGTGCCCCTCGGCAGCCAGCAGTGCCAGTGTCTGCTCCGCCAGCGCCTGCCAGTCCAGGGCATCGAAGGATTGCCAGAACTCATCGTCCAGCTGGTCAAGGTCGGTGGTCTGTTGCACCAGATCGAGGATCGGTTCGATACCTTCAGCAAGATCCTTAAAACGCAGGCGCTCCAGCACCGGCAGGGTGCTGTTGGCAACACCAATGGGCGGCAAGGGACCGGGGGTTCGCCGCAAGGCCTGACGGCTCCAGTCGATCGCCGCGGCCTGGGCAAAGATGTCATTCAACAGCTGCCCAACCCGATGGTGCTCGGAGGCGAGGCCGGTCTTGAGGAAACCCTTTACATCCCGCTCACTGCGCGCACGGGCGCGAATCACCGATTCGGTCTCGCCTACCAGGCGCATGATCAACAGGCGCAGGTCGGTCTGCTGCTCCCGGGTCAGCGCCTTATAGGCTACCGGCCGCTTGACCAGCAAACGAATACGCTGTTTCATATTGTCCAACTCAATATGATGGGCAAGCTGCTGCTGAAAGGCATCAAACACCTTTCCTTCATCGGTCTGCAGCAGTTGCGCATGGCTCTCCAGCAAGCTGTCGACAATATCGCCACGATGACTCTGTTCACCGATGATCGACTGGCGCAGGCGCTGATCCGCCTCCCGATAGGAATCCTCCACCCGGCGGAAATCGTTGCGCAGGGTCATCGACAGGTTGTAGACCTCACGGATCGCTTCTATCGCGGCCTGCTCCGGCAACACCTGGACCTCGCCCCTTTGCACCGCAGCAAGTTCTGCCTCCAGAGTCGCTATCTTATGCCTAATCTGCGCTTCACGGCTTTTTGGATCGGGGTTGAGGCTCGATTCGAGATTCTCGATTTCACGCTGTACGATAGAAAGGCGGGAGGCGGTGGAAGTCATGATACGGTTATCCAGACCATCCACAAAGCGGAAGGCCGATTCCAGGGAATCGGTGGCGATCAGACGCCCTTCGCGCTCCACCACCAGGCCGCGCCGAATCCACTGACGAATCTCACGCCGCGCCTCCAGTAGCGTGTCGTCTCCGATGTCGATCTCACCCGCCTCACGGGAAAGTTGCAGCACCTCACTCAACTCCTGAATAGCGGTGTCGAAATCGATTCCATTCAGGTTTTCATCGAACAGCGTTTTCAGCGAGCTGATGACCAATGGCCCTGTGTGGGCTGTCAATAGCTGCCAGGCAGGATGGTGCTTTTTGAGATTCAGCAGAAACTGGGCATTGGATTTCGTGTTTTCTGTCACCTGAGTCCACCGCTAAACAAAGTTCAGATTGCCTCTATCAGAGGCCCCTGAAGTGCTGCTGGGCATCCTTGAGTGTAATCATCAACACCATAGGATCCAGTGGGGACTGGGTAAATCCACACCCGAGATAATAGTTGCATGCCTCATCCGAAATTGCATGAACCAACAAGGCTTTTATACCGGCGTGTCGAGAAACCACCAGCGATCTCAGGACGGCATCCTTTAGCAACCCCCGGTCAATGCCAGAAGATGGGTGCTGTCTATCAACCGCCAATCGACCCAATACCATGACCGGTATGGGCTCTGGCATGTTTCTACGAAATTTACCTGGTGCATCCCCATGCGTCACACTGCCAGTCGCCAAAGCGTAGTAACCAATAACTTGATTGCCCTTGCAGACCACAAAGGTGCGTGAAGCGCCACAATCCTCATTTTTTAAGGCCCGCCGTTTTAGCCACTCATTCAGTACCGATTCCCCACACTCAAATTTTTCAGTGGCATGGGCGGCCGAAAGTGGCTCGGGAGCTGTGACTTTTGCCAAGAGTCTACTCTTCCCAAGGCGCCTTTCTGTTCAGAAGATTATGTAATGCCTCATTGTCAGCCACTGGAGCATCCAGCAGTGCCTGGAAGTCATTGAAAGTCTCGTCATCGGCAAAAAATAATCGCCGATCCAGCAACACATTCTCAGCCTCCCGGCAGGCTGCTTCGAGCATGAAATCAGAACGGGTTTTTTTCAAGCTGGCCGCGGCTTTGTCAATCAAAGCCCGTTGCACTGCCAATGCCCGGATATTAATGGGGGCTATCTTATTTTGAGAATTGGCCACAACGAACCTCGAAATCAGGAGCTGCATGTATATGTGATGAATATACGTTACTGCAGAGGAGTTTTGCAAGTGCCTCTGCATAAAGACTTCGAGCCCTTTGTAAAATAGTTGGGATTAATTCCGGGGTGAGGCCGGTTTCATTCAAACGGCAGAAGTGAGGGGGAAAGGGCTGTGAGGCCCTGACCTACCCGGCGCTACATAAATACAATAGGCACACGTTGTGCTATTTTTGGCACATGAAGCCAATCACTTGGAATTACAAAAAGAATGATCTGTTAAAAGCTCAAAGTAGCATATCGTTTGAAGACGTAGTGTTTCACATTTTGTCTGGAGACATCCTTGAAACTATTGATCACCCGAATCAAGAGCGCTATCCAGGACAACAGATTCACGTAATTTCCATTGAAAATTATGTTTACCTTGTTCCTTTTGTTGAATCAGAAGAGGAGCTTTTTCTAAAGACGATTATCCCAAGCCGAAAAGCCACAAAACAATATTTAGGTGCCAAAATGATTAAATTAGATCAAGAAGAGAACGAAATTCTGGAAGCGTTTGAGTCAGGAAATGTCAAACAAGCCAAGAATGCAGCTGAAACTCAAAAGAGGCACAAAGAATACGCTAAAGCGATGTTTCGGAAAGATGCAAGAATCAATATTAGACTTCCGTCTAAAGACCTTCGCGGATTGCAAAAACGAGCACTCTCTGAGGGTATTCCGTATCAAACGCTAGTAGCCAGCATTTTACATAAATATGTAGAAGGCAGATTACATGAAAATGGCAGCTAAAGAGGGATAGGATCAACGAGTCTGACCCCATGATATGAAAACCTCGGCGGCGCTTCGTGAAGTATCTGGAGTGGAGTATCTGGGGTCGGAGTAAACATATTTGTGTCGAGCTGTCATTAGCAGGTTTCCTCGGACTGCCCATCTTTGCTGTTCTCACCCGAAGAAAGTTTACTCTGACCCCAGACAGACTGACCCAAGACAGATAGGCACTTATAATGAACTACATTTACTTAGCAGGATATCGAGTGCTTGGATTATCCCATACAGCGAGTGATCCTGATATTGTGCTTTGGGAACAAATTAATCCTTTCCGTCGATTAGTTCTCGCCAATAATGTAAACGAATATTTTACAATACTAGATCGTCAAACAGCGCTCGCATGGATGATGTTGAAAGGCCTTATTGGAAAGCTCGAAGAGAAAGACTTCGATACTGCATTAGAGGAGCACATATCTGATGTAAGGGCACAGCGGGGGTCCTCTAAGAACCCTGCTGTCATATTTGAAGCCCAAGGTGAAATTGAAACAAATTTTGATGGGCCTGGAAAAGAGCTCGACCGTTTAGAGATAAGGTGGGATGTATTTGATAAAGACAAAGTTCGAGCAACACATACGCAAGAGGTCTCTGCCAGCCTTGCCGCTGTTCGTATTTCTGCAGGCAATGATTGTAGATTTGAGAGTCTAGGAGACGGAGCGTATTTAATAAAACCAGATGGTCAAATCGTCCACTCCATAACCGCTAAAATGGGTACTTTGAACGCATACGTTTCGCGAAGACTTGATGAATCGGCTATAGACCATGTGCGGACGTTTGTAACAAGCATTCTTCAGCAGCCCGGTATATGTAAAGTCACTGAACTGTTCTCTATGGCACTTGAGCAACAACACGACCGATACCAGGGATTCGTTACTGCTTGGGCTGCATTAGAAATTCTGACTGGAAAGCTTTTTCGCCAATACGAAAAAGCTTTGATTGATAAATTTACAGCAATATCTGACGCTCCTGGCTTGAAGGGCTATTTGAATAGAGTTGAAGAGGTAATGCATGGCAGATATACATTAGTTGATAGGTTCTCAGTCCTTTCTATTTTCTTAGGTGGAGAGAGTGCCGACGAAGACATAACTAAATTTAAAAAATGCAAAGAAACACGAGATAAGCTGTTTCACGGAAAGCAGATTCCAGATGAATCGTTGCCATTAGAAGATGTTTGTGGATTACTTGATAAGTATCTTAACAGTTTTTTGGAAAGCAATGCATAATCGGGTAAGGGCGGGTCTCTAGCGGCAGGGGACAAAGACCAAGGGGTCAGACTCGTTGATAATGAAGAATAGAATCAACGAGTCTGACCCCATGATACACTAATCAACCGCTAACGATACGGCGTACCTGTGCGATTTTCTCCCGAAGAGAGGTCGAACGCACCGTTTCCATCAGCTCGCTCAACTTGAACGAGTGATGGCGCTCATAGGCCACACCCAGTTGGGGCATATCGGCAAGCCCTGACTCACGGGCGTGTTCAACAAATCCCTTGTTCTTCCAGAAGAAGGCGCCCGGCATGGTGGTCGGGATGACCAGTACATAGAAGAGTGAACGACCGATAATGGCAGCGGCTAGAGCAAGCAGTGTCAGTAGGATGAATGCCCAGACACTGGTGTCGCTAAGCAGCGCCATACCTAAAGCCAGCGCCAGGGCAAACGCCAGCAGGCCGTTTCTTAGCCAGTAGGGGTAACCGTAGGTGGTGGTCTGCTCGTAAAAAGAGGCAGCGCCTTCACTCTCATCAGTCTGCTGATCCTTTGTATGGAAGAGCAGGCCGATACCCTCCAGCGCCAGCCCTGCACCTGCCACCATGGCAAACAGTCGTCCCAGTTCCGACGGCAACTGGTTGGAGGCCAAAGCCACCAGCGCCAGTAACAGCGAACCAAGGGTCAGGGCCGTACCGGCGAATGTCGCGGCAGTATGCCAGTGATCCCAAAACGGCCGGGCGGGAATACGGTAGAGCTTGTACATAAAATACCCGCCCACTCCGGCGCCCAGCAAGCCAATTACGGCAAAGATATCCTGCACGATCCCAGGAAAGGGACTCTCAAAGAGCAGTTCAGCAACGGCAAACAGAGTGAAACCCGCCAGGCCGGCAAAAAATAGAGAAACACCGGCGATCTCGCGGCTCACCGGAGAGAGCCTCAGGTTATAGAATCCACGGTAGAAACGATGCGGCTTGCCCAGGTGCATGTTGAGCTTGAACAGGCCCACGCCCATCAGCACCAGCATCACCACTAAGGAGGGCAAAAATGCCGCGCTAGATGTAAAGGCGCTCATCGTCTCAAGACTGGACCATCCCCCCAACACAAGCATCAGGAAGGCCCCCATCACTGCCTGCACGCTGAGGGTGAAGGCGATGTGGGCATTTTCATGTGAGCCCAACAGCTTGCCCAGATTCCACTCTCTTTTGAAACCGTGTTTTGGATCGAGTGTCGGATGGAATGCCCCATCTGCATCGTCACGGTGATATTTCACCGCTGTGTCATCCACCCGCAGCATGTCCCGCTGAGTGGTACGGGTCTGCTGGAAGCGGATGTTGGGATGGGTGATATCGGTGCGAGGGAAACCAGGGATCTCAGCCTTTGCCTGATTTCGCCCCTCCGGGATATTCTCGATCACGCCAAAGTCCAGGGCCTTACCCAGGCAGGCGGAGACACAGGCGGGCTTGAGCCCCACTTCCAACCGATCAACGCACATGTTGCACTTGGTCACCTGCCCCTTTACCGGGTCGAGCTGTGGTGCATTGTAGGGACAGACCCAGGTGCAGTAGCCACAGCCGAAGCAGATATCCGGATCCTGCAGCACCGCGCCGTATTCGGCGAACTTGGTGTAGGCGCGGGTCGGACAACCCTTCAGACAAACGGGGTCGTCACAATGGTTGCAGGCCATGGAGATATTCAGGCGCTGATAGGCCGGATTGGTGCCACCCTCAACAAAACCCACCGAGCGGAAGGCGATGTGCGCCGGGTTGTCGTTCTTCTCGCTGCAGGCCGCCTCACAGGCGTGGCAGGCGATGCAATTATCGGCGTTGAAATAGAAGCCGTGCTGCTTGTAACGGTTGGGATTTTCACCTACCTCGCCATCACCATTGATATTCAGGCTCTCGCCGTGCCGCTCATCGCCCTCGACTACGGTCTCGATGGACTTGCCGTAACGGTTGTGGATCTGGCTGGTGGGGTCGTTGAGCAGGGCATAATCCGGCTCATTCTCGCGTACTTCAAACATCGTGGCACCTTATTACCGAAATGTAACTATTCTCTAACTAAGCTCACTAAGAGATTTACATGTAGGATGTGGTGAGCTTGCGAACCGCATCAGTCGTGTTAACAGACGCAGTTCTGAATTTACTATTCGATGCGGTTCGTTCCTCACCACATCCTACATGGCAAAATTGACTTGGCGATCTCTGTAATAAACTCAATAACACCCTAAAAATTGCGCATCTCCATGCTCAATCGTGCCGCCGCCTGCTGGTCAGCGATGCGTTCGATGCGTATCGCTGACTGTTTGTAGGCGGGTTGGCGTGAATGGGGATCCAGCAGCCCCAGGGTCAACCGGTTAGCGCAGTCATGAAAATGGAATGGCAGAAAGACCATATTTTTCGGTACCCGCTGGGTGGGCGTGGCCATCACTACCGCGTCGGAGCGGCGCGATACCAGGCGAACATATTCACCCCGCAGTATGCCCAGCTCAGCGGCTAGATCGGGGTTGATCTCGATGAACGGGACCGGGCTGTACTTGTTGTTGTTACCGATCTTGCCGGTCTTGGTGCGGCCATGCCAGTGTTCGATCAGGCGTCCGGTATTGAGCCAGATGGGAAACTTCTCATCCGGCACTTCGTTGTTGTCGATGAACGGCAGCGGGATCAACTTGGCCTTGCCGTCGGCATAGCGGAAGGTCGTATCCTCGGTATAGAGACGCTTACCACCCTTGGGGGGCGTTTCGCCCTTCTCCACCTGCTGCTGAGTGTAGGGCCACTGGATACCACAGCTCTTTTCGATCAGTTCGTGGTTCATGCCAGAGATGTCCGACAGCCGGCCCTTAGAGATGCTGGCCATCTCCAGGAAAATGTCTGGCGCTTTTTCCGGGAAATTAACCTTGCCATCCCGGTTGAAGCGCTCGGCCATACGGTTGAACACCCACAGATCGGGCTTGGCCTGGCCCGGCGGCTCGCTGATCGGCTTAACCAAATTGATGCGCCGCTCGGTATTCGTCATCACCCCCTCTTTTTCCGCCCAAGTACCGGCGGGCAGATAGACATGGGCGTACTGGGCGCTCTCACTGTCCTGGTAGCAATCCTGCACCACGCAGAACTCCAGCTTCTCCATCGCCTTGCGCACCCTGGAGCTATTGGGCAGGGAGGTCATGGGGTTGGTGGCGATCAGCCACAGGCCCTTGATCTGTCCAGATTCGATGGCGTGGTAGATATCGGTCTGGAACATACCGCGCTGCTTGGGGAAGAAATCCACATCGACGTTCCAGAACTTGGCGATCTCCTCCCGATCTTCAGGATTCTCCAGAGCACGGTAGTTGGGTAACCCGGAACAAGAGGACCATTCGCGGGTGCCCATGGCGTTGCACTGGCCGGTAATGGAGAGGCTGGTGCCGCCGGGCTTGCCGATGTTACCGGTGAGCAGCGCCAGGTTGTTGATACCCACTACACCGTCGGAGCCATGGGTCGATTGATTGATGCCCATGGTCCAGATCTGCATCGCCGCACCGGCGTTGGCGAACAACCTTGCCAGGTGGCGGATAGTGTCCTCGTCTATGCCGCAGATCTTGGCGGCGGTCACCGGGTCGTAGTTGGCGACCTCGGCCCGCAGCTCCTCAATACCGTTGGTGTTGGCATCGATGTAATGGGCGTCTTCCAGCCCCTCGTCGAGGATCACATGCATCAGCGCGTTCTGCAGCACCACGTCGGTACCGGGGGTGATGGGCAGATGCATATCGGCGTTCTGCGCCAGCATGGTGACCCGCGGATCCACCACGATCAACGGAAAGCCTCGTTGCTCCTGCGCCTCCTTCATGCGCCAGTAGATGATCGGGTGCTGCTCCGGCAGGTTGGAGCCCCAGGCGATGAGGCAGTCGGTGTGCTCGAAATCCTCGTAGCATCCCGGCGGACCGTCAGAGCCGAAGGAGCGCTTGTAGCCGGACACTGCCGAGGCCATGCACAAGGTGGTGTTGCCGTCGTAGTTGTTGGTGCCGATCAGCCCACGGGTGAGCTTGCCCAGAGTATAGAACTCTTCGGTGAGCATCTGACCGGTAGAGATAATGGCGAAGGAGTCACGCCCATACTGCTCCTGGATGCGCACGATCTCATCGTACATCTTGTCCAGGGCTGTATCCCACTCAGTGGGTTGCCACGGCTGGTGCCAGTGGTCGCGTATCAGCGGTTCGGTGCCGCGCCCGGCGGAATCGAACAGCTCGTGTTCGAAGATACCCTTCAGGCAGAGCTTGCCGCGGTTGACGTCGGCCTCAGCCACGCCGCGCGAAGATACGGCCTTGCCCTCAGCATTCAGGCCGACCTCGATGGAGCAGCCGGTGGAGCAGTAACCGCAGGCGGCGTATTTCCACTCCTTGACCCCCTTGTCGGCGATCTTGATCGGATTCTTTTTTGAGCGTCCGAATAGCATGGAGTCTCTCTCAATATATCGGTTGGTTGGATCTGTTCAATATCTCCCCTCCCCAACCCTCCCCCACAGGGGGAGGGAGTGGTTACCCGTCAGTCAGGGTAAATAACTCCCCCTCCCACCGGGAGGGGGCCGGGGGGAAGGCGATCAAATTCAACAGCATTTCATTGCTTGTAGCACGAAAGGGGTCAGTTCTCGTATTATAACATCTTACTTCGAATGATCCGACCCACGGTTGCCAGATGAAGGCCGAAGTGCTCCGCAATTTCACGATAGCTGTACGCTCCCGTGGAATACGCAGCGACTATCGCTTCGTTACGTTCGGGATGCTTTGCGGCAATTGCCGCTATGGATAGCGCGGGCGGCCTTCGCTGCACACGTGGAATGCTCAACTCGTCACCCTGCAGTTCCGCTTTTCTTTGCATTCGCTCAACGAATTTCTTATCACCAAGATAGATTTGTTGGCGCAGCTCAGTCCAGATACTCTCCACCGAGATTCCCTCGACAACGAACCGAGCATATTTCCTCCGCGCATCGGCTCGCCGCTTGCCGAACCGTGCCAGCAAACCATCCGTCGCAAGCCAGCTCGGAGGGGGTGCCTCTCCCACCATTGCACGATAGCTACTCCACTCGTACTCCACCGGATGCTTGACCATCCCTGCCCTTACCGGATTCAGTACCACATATCGTGTCAACTCCAATTGGTAGCTCTCTTTGTCCACCAGAATACCTTTGAATCGCCCCTGGAATAGATGCCCCATCCGGTTGTGACGTCGGTTCGATGCCTGTGTGTACATCCCATTAAGCTGGCGCATTCCCTTAGACAGATTCCCATCGGGCGTCTCTATCACCAGATGGCAGTGGTTGGTCATCAGGCAGTACGCGTGACAGTCCCAATTGAAACGACCCACAACCTCCGCCAATATACTCAAGTATTTCAGGCGGTCTTCGTCGTCCTCAAAGATGGGTTCGCGGCGATCACCACGTGAGGTCACGTGATACAAAGCACCAGAAAACTCGATTCGAAGAGGTCTTGCCATAACGGTAAGCATACCTTACTGGCATAGGATGCTACAATACGAGAACTGACCCCTCTTCCGGACCCCTCTTCCGGAGCTAGATCGGCAGCCTCTTTCCTTGCCGCCAGGACAAACAGGCCCTCGCCCGTATGTCGCGAAAATGCCTTGCCAATGAGCGCGTTAGCGGCGCTCTCATCGAAATCGTCAGCGGTTGTCGACGCAAAGCAATGCAGATGCCCGGAGGGTAGCAGTCCTATTTCGAAAGACACATCGGTACTTCGGCTTTCAAGGGTTGGGGGAGCCGCGGCAGTCTCCGCGGGTAAAACGCCCCGGATAGATTGAACTGGATCATATAAATTGACTCCGAATATCTCAACTGTCCCACCATCCGATGCGCATGTAGCGACGAAAAAACAACCTACATGCGGTTGCTTGCCGCGCCATTTGTCGCTATATTAATGACATATGTCGCCATCATGGGCCGGTATGAAAACACAACGAAACACACTCAAGCAATCAAAGGGTGAACGCCACAAAACCGCTCAAGTGGTGGTTCATACGCAGCGGAAAGGTGTGGCTGCCAAGTTGCACGCGCCGGTGATTGCACACCCCGAAGATCGGATCAAGCTGATCCTGATCGGCCACCGGAAAAAGGCCGGGACGGCTGTCAGCTGGATTCGGGACGGGCTGCCTTTGAGCAGCATCCAACGCCTGCAGCAGAGCCTGCGGATTGAGCAGGAAGCCACCATCCTCAAACTGCTGGGCATCTCGGTTAGAACCTATCAGCGCCGAAAGAGAGACAATAAGCCCCTCGATCCGATAGAGTCTGACCGTCTCTATCGTCTGGCAAAGATTGCAGCCCGCGCTGCAGAGGTCTTACCGGATGAGAATCTGGCGATAGACTGGTTGAAAAGTCCCAACCGCGCCTTAGGTGCGAAACCGCTTGAACTGCTGGATACTGAGGCGGGTGCGGATATGGTTGAACGTGTCCTGACCCGTATCGAGTACGGGGTTTATAGTTAATGCGGGTTTGGCGACTCATCGCCAGACCGCACGCAGCCACCGCCTTTTCCGGGATTGGAAATAAAAAAGCCGGTAGCCGTTGGGTACCGGAAGGCGAGCTAGCTGTTTACACCTCGGAGCACCCATCGACAGCCGTCCTGGAGAACCTGGTCCATATGGAGCCATCCCACTTCCAGAACAACTATGTGCTCATCTCCGCCGATATCCCCGACGAACTTGCGATGGATGTCGTCAGCATCGAGAGTCTGGAGCCTGATTGGCAAATACGCTATGAGGACGAAGAACTACAGCAGGTAGGCAAGGACTGGATCGAGCGCGGGGAAAGTGCGGTGCTAATCGTGCCGTCCGCGGTTATGCCGCAAGAGCGCAATCTGATCCTCAATCCATTGCATCCTGATTTCGCTAAAATCGTCATCCATGAACCGGAGGATTTCAGGTTCGACGGACGGCTGATCATCGGTAACAGTACAAATTCCACCAATGATAATTAATCATGTTGGAATATTCGGGAGAGGCTTTTTCAAGTGAAATACAACTTCGCCCCAGGAAGGGAATTTGTCAGCATTGCATAGCAATATATCCTTGATTTTTTTACCAGGATTATCGTACTGCCCAGGCATGAGAAATGGCGCCTTCCCCCACCCAGTCCACACGGATCTGTTTACACTGCGCGCCCATTTCAATGATGTGATGGGGTATAGAAACCAAGTGATGGTTTAGCGATTGAGACACAGCCAGACGAAAAGGTCGGCAACAGACAGGCTGATCCATCTACTACCACACCACATCTCGACTATGGACGCCCCACGATGAGCGTCAGTAATCGACACATCGCTCTTTGCCAAGGTGGCCAATGACTCCTCAATGCTGTTTCCGGACATTTTTATAAAAAAGAATATCGCCAGTCAGCAACCTGTTAGCCGTCATTCATTTTGCGATTATTTTCTCACTTTAGGAGGGTTAAATCTCTCGCCTTCAAACAGCTTCAGCAAGGTGTATTGAGGCATTAAACTGAAGCGATAGGTTGTCCACATGCATTATATAAGGTATTTGATATTCAACCACTCTTGGTCTAAGTCGCCAAGTATCGGCAACCTACCGTCTCTACCGGCTCCTCACTAGCGAGAAGGCCTAAGTCAGTCTCAAACAATGAGATGAAACCCACCAATGAGAGGCAGGGAAAAATTCCGATTTCAGCTTAACCAACACAAGGTGTTACATGTGAGGAACTGGTTCACCACTAAAGTCTTCTTCCAGTATTCTCGCGGCCAGCTCAAGCACTCGTTCGGAAATACCCGCTTCAGTCCCGCCCCCGTATACAGAAGCACCACGATCGTGAGGACTGGACTTTTTGTACTTATGGCCGACGCTAAAGCATATACGGCCTCCTTGAGGAAAGTGAAGCCGGATGCTGTCAGTCAGAATACTGGCAAGGCGTCGCTGCCCTTCATCGCTCACTGCCCAGTTTGCATGTGAGGGGTTAGAGACTACCAAAGGCTGAACCAAAATTCCTGGTATCTTAAGGAATTTCAAGTTTCCATCGCCGCGTCCCCCTTTGAACCCGCCAACCAGAATCCCGCCGTTACTGAAAGAATAAAAGGGAATCTGAAAACGCCGTGCGACCTGGGCCGTATACCAACGTCCCATGTCTTGGACACCTCGTCAGCAT
>JBDLIT010000124.1:0-12434 GCA_039714735.1 Pseudomonadota bacterium | reverse complement strand
TGATCAATCTAAGCTCCTTACAAGCCATTCCCCATGCTATGGAGCCAGGTTACGAGGGGGTTGTTGTCAGCAAAGGGATAACTTCAGTTAAAGGGGCCATGGTCGGATTAAGTTGTAGACCCGTAACATAATGTTGTGATGATTGGCTAACGAGTAGTGAATGTCAGCTTTTTTCAACGTTCCTCGAGTGTGTAAATGCCAGTTGTGTCCGGTATGTGCGCTTACCGTCCATTGATGTCCCGCCTCGTAATCGTCTGGTTATGGCCGGTTCCTGCCTATCACCTTAGCTGGGCAATCAGATTATCGAATCAGTTTTGTAGATTGGGCTTTGTGTCTCAGTCCAACCTACGGTTTTGCAGCTTTTCCAGCTTGGCCAACGGCACGGGGCCTCTCCATAAACCGAAATACTGTCTGACGTAATGAATCTGTCGTTCACCGGGTGCCAATAGTTGCGGCAGATAGTTCCAGGGTACATCGGGATAGCGATGGTGATTCAGATCCAGTTCCCGATGCAGCAGCAGCGCACTCATCCACGGGAAGTGTTTCAGATTCAGGGCGCCCTCAACGAAATGCCGCCGGGTATAGGCGTGTTCGATGAATTGCCGTGTGGACCAGTTGAATGCGAACAAAGCATAGAAAACCAAGAGTACGAATGGACTGATGCCGAGGCCATAAAGAATCAGAATGATAAAACCAATAAACACTGCCAGTTCCAGCCGCATGCGCTGGACTTCTTTGCGGGTGAAGTTGGCGGAATAGGCGCGGCCGGGTTTGTCATCAAGAAACAACTTTTGCACAGTCTTTGGTGAAAAGATTGTCAACACAAGACTGCCCAGCACCGGGTAGATCCAAAATACTCCTGCCAGTATGGCGTACCACTGTAGATACTTTTTGATCAGGCTGTCACCGTCCGCATAGGCATCGAACAATTCGTCGTCACTGCGGTTCTGGATGTGATGTTTGGTGTGGGTGTTGTGGAACAAGGTGATGGACATGGGGAAGAAGAAACTGGAGAGCATGCCAAGCAGGTAGTTGAGCCTTGCATTGGTATGCAGCTTGTCATGCGCGGCCTCATGCATCAATGCATAGTTTGTCAGCATCAGGTAGGAGTAGACGATGCCCAGGAGAATCAGTATCTCCAGCCGATCGCTGACTTGGTTTCCCAGCCACAGCAATAACAGGGCGCAACCAATGACAAGGAAAACAAGCGTCATGTTTAGCTTGTCGGGTATCTGCCATGAGGGATCGGGCTTGATGTGCATGGTGTAGAGTTACTTGATTAATTTATCGCTGGAATGTTTGAAGTAGTCAGCCGGTAGTCAGGATATCGGTTGAACAGGCCGTGTAATACAGGCAGCTTATCCAGCTTGATTAGATTGGCGGGAAAGGCGATATGCGGATCAAGGGCTCTGATTTCGTCGATCATGTTCTGTGCCAGATGGTTGAGCCCAGGCTCCTCCTGTACCAGTTGCCGGATGACATGGATGGTTGAGCGCCTTGGTCTGAGGATATTACGAAAACCATTGCGGAACAGCACTGCATTGATCTTGTTTACAGCTGCCGGTATATGCTCCTGCAAGTTTAGAATCATTTTCATGTCTATGCCTACATGGCGTTGTTCGTCATGCAGATGACGTTGGTGCAAAGCGATAAAGGCTTGGTTAAGTTCGCCGGATCGGGGATGAGAGATCAACTCGCTGGAGATCGCCGTGGTCAGCTCCTCCATGGCCAGCATGAGCCAGAGCAGGCCGGATAATAATCCAGGTGTGGCCAGCAGTATCCTCAGCAGACTGTGTTCAACAGTCGATAGACGGGTGAAAGGATTGCGGGACTGGTCATACAGATCCGGCCGGGTCTCCTGGTTGAAGCCGGCAAACATCAGGCTGTGTTGCTCCTCGTCCCTTAACACGGATTCTATGTCGGCAAGCATCCGGGGGTTGTCTTTCAGGGTGCTGTGTCGTTTTAGTCGCGGCATCAGCCCCTTGATGAATACCTCTTCAAATTGAATGAATTGCTCATTGATGCGTAGCCCATAGAGTTGATTGTATTTCAAACGTTGATCTTCACTGAGTAGCGAATAGCAGGAAGTGTGATAGAGGTGGGTGAACTCTTCAGGGACCAACATGCGTTGTATTTCAGAAGGGCGGGCCATGCTCACAAACGGGGTGTTAAAAATTTATATGGCTTGACTGCGTTTGCGTTTCCCCAGCAACCAACCGACCACCAAACCCACCAGAATACCGCCACCACCGGCCCACCAGATCATGTTACGCACTTTCCGCAGAATGGCGTTGTCCAGCACATTGGTGGAGAAATGAATGGCTGCGGCTTTCCAGATACCCTGTTGTTTAATCAACGTAGCGCTCCATGCCACATCCAATGAAAAACTCTGTCCCGATTGCAATTCAACCTGGTCCACGGCAGTACCGTAACCAATGGCCATATCGTTGCCGTGAAAATAGGCGGGACCACCAATGGTTGCCTGGGTGGTCAGCTTCTTGATGGGAGCATCCGGCCCTTTGGTCATCTTCTCGTTATAACTGATGACCTCTTACTTACCCCGGGCTACATGTGCATTTTGATGGGTGATCACCACATTGTCATCGAGATAGGGGAGCAGCTTTGCTATTTCATTTTCATTGATGGCAAGTTCAATATCCGCCAGCAATTTACGCAGGACTTGGCGGTCAGCTTCATGCGTATCAGCCGCACCAGACTCTTCTGCAAAGACGGGTAGGGAAGTGTTGAAGAAAATAAGAAAGATGATGAACAGGGTGGTGATGGACGGATAGAAGTGTTTTCGCATGGGCCTCTCCCTTATATAGGCGTTGTCAGGTTGCCATGATTTACTTCTGCACACAAGTGTGCGCCATTCAGGGTGCCGCTGGACATCAGAACCGATTGCATCCCCTATTGATGGTCCATTTTTTTAACGATGGTCTGGATCGAAGATTTGTCCAGAAGCCGATGAATACGCGGGTCACCACGTATGGCGTCCATGTTGCCGGACATAATCAACTGCATCAGGTCCGGGTCTTTCGTCGCTGCCTGGAGTTCCGGATCGGACATCAACGCATTGACCATTTGCATCAACTCCGGGGAACTGACGATCTGCTGTTGGATGGACTGGATATTGGAACTGAATGCGCTGCTGGAGGTGGGGGTAGCGCCGCCACCGGAACGGATGGATCGAATCGAGGATTCCGGAACCTTGAGCTCCCCCAAGGTCATAGAGCGGATGATATAGCTGCCGTTGGAGAGCGACACCACATCGCCTTGGATTACCGTGCCGTCGACGAGCTTGATGTGGCTTGCCGCACTGCCGGGAAGAGTGGCAAGGGAAAGGAGCAAGAGCAGAAACGGGGCAAAGATTCGATACATGGTAATTCTCGGAAATGGGGATTTGCTTTGTGACAGATTGCATCCCCCACAGCAGTCCGTCAATTGCCATCTCGATGTGAATGACAATTCTGTGATTCAGTGGTTAGTCGCCTGGTCACTAAATTCATATATCCTGTTGCATGGCGTTTTTATGCATCTGCAAGAAGATGGCGCCCGTTTCTGGGGTGTTGATCAGCTCCAGTAACCGGCGGTGGCGGCAATACCCCGCGCCCCGGCAGCCTGGGCATCATCCACATCCTCAGGTTGCATGCCGCCAAGTCCATAGACCGGTTGGTCCAACCCCTCGGTCATTTCGCGGAAACGCTCCCAGCCGAGTCCCGGCAGATCCGGGTGGCTTGCGGTCGGTTTGACCGGGGAGAGCAGGAGGATGTCGGCGCCGAGGCGATCGGCCAGCTCAAGATCGGCTTCGGTGTGACAGGAAACGGAGAGCAGCTTGTCAGCAGCGATGGGCCGCTCACTGAGACCACCGAGCCGGTCACTGCTTAGATGCAGTCCGTCAGCACCCGTCTCCGCAAAGAGTTCTACGGTGGTGGCGAGGAACAGCGGCGCCTCGAAGCGATGGCGGATCGTCTCGGCGAGGCGGGCCAACTCGAGGTATTCGGTATCGCCCATCCCTTTACAGCGAAGTTGCACTACCTTGGGTCCTGACTGGAGCGCACGTTCGAGCTTCCCCTGGAAATCCGCATGGCCGGCAAACTTGCCGGTGATCATATAATGTGCTGGTAGTGTTGATGACATAGCAATTCCGTTGGTGTGATCTCTTGGTCTCAAGGGTAGCAATTCAGCCTACGTAGGAGCTGCCCATGGCAGCGAACAAAGTTGGTAAGACTTTTCGGTATTGTCACACTAAGCGACTATCGTCGCTAATCGCAGCCATGGGCAGCTCCTACGGCGGCATTGTAACGGTGAAGACACCGGTATGACATAGGGAACCGAATAGTTGGTCTCAGGGTTGATAGACGGGATAGTCAGTGTAGCCCTCTTCTCCACCGCCATAGAAGGTGTCCTGATTCGCCACGTTGAGGGGCCATCCGTTTTCGAGCCGGGCCGGCAGGTCGGGGTTGGCGAGGTAGGATGAACCGAAGGCGACCAGGTCGGCAAGACCTGCGTCGATGGCGGTCTGGGCGCGGGTCGCGTCGTAGCCACCGCAGAGGATGATCGGTCCGTGGAAGGCGGCGCGGATCTTCGGGATCAGGCCATCCGGGATAGCGGGCATGCCGAAGGTGGTCTGATCGTTGATGTGCAGGTAAGCGATGTTGCGGCGATCGAGTTCCTTGGCGAGGTATGTAAATGTCGCTTCCAGCTCCGGGTCTTCCGGCATGGCGTTGAAGCGGCCGTTGGGCGAGATGCGAACACCGGTTCGATCGCCGCCGATGGCATCAGTCACCGCATCCACGGTTTCAAGCAGCAAGTGGCAGCGGTTCTCCACCGAACCGCCATAGGCGTCACTGCGGGTATTGACGACCGAACTCAGGAACTCATCGAACAGATAGCCGTTCGCACCATGAATCTCCACCCCGTCCATGCCGGCCTCGCGGGCGTTACGGGCAGCCTGGACGAACTCCTCACGTATGCGGGCGATACCATCGGCATCCAGGGCCTGAGGGCGACTGACCGGGACATTGCCGGGGTTGCCGCTCTCGTCATAGGTGAAGCAGACAGCATCTTCAGGCAGCTCATCGGTGGGTCCTTCAGGAGCACCAATATCCGGTTGCAGGCTTTGATGGGAGATCCGTCCCACATGCCAGATTTGCACAAAGATCCTGCCGTCCGCATCATGTACGGCCTTTGCTATCTGGGTCCAGCCCACTATCTGCTCGTCGGTGTAGATACCCGGTGTCCACAGATAACCCCGCGCTCTGGGGGATACCGGTGTGCCCTCGGTGATAATCAGGCCGGCGGTGGAGCGCTGGGCATAGTATTCGGCCATGAGGGGTGTTGGAATATCACCTTCTGCGGAGCGGCATCGGGTCATGGGCGCCATGACGATGCGGCTCTTTAAGGGCAGAGATTTCAACTCATAGGGTACGAAGAGTTTGTGCGGCATTTGGACCTCTGAAATTTCTGATCGATTATTTGTGCAACATCAAAGCATAAGATTTGTCAGTAGAGCTAGAGGTTCCTGGCCGCTTAAGCAAGTGAGCACTCATTTGAGTCGGCTATTTACATTAAAGTATGCATATGCTTTCACCTCGGGGCGTGACGATCGATGACCAACATTTACTTTGGTACGGGGCCAATAGCCGGAAATCCCAGTTCATCAAATCTTCTTGATGGGTTTTTATGAGGTTTCGTGCAAGCATGCAAGCTGGTTCAAGGCTGGGTTGCTGCCTTGGCAAGGTCCACTAGTATTTCTATCATAGGATGTTTGATATACGGACGATCAACGATATCGAAGCGAGCAAACAGGTGTTTGGTGTTTGTATAACTGAGCCACACCACACCTTTAGCATCCTGCCAGGCCAGTGCTTTCATAGGTAGGACGATACCGGCTCGCTGATTACTGGACATCATTCCGGTTCCCAACTTGGGATCACCGAAAATGATCAATTCGGTCGGGCGCAGCTCCTTTCCCACACTCTTGGCCCCCTTGGCATGGTCGATGCGGGCAATAATCTTCAGGCCAGTCTGTTTGGCTGCTGCCTCGAAGCGGTCCAGAGTCTGCGGCACATCATACTGACTGCGTACGTTGATGAGGTTATCACCGGCCAGGCTGGGCGATGCTAGCAGCAGGAGGGTGAGGAAAAACACTACACGCGAAACCAGTACTAATTTCATAATAGGGATCCTATAGTTTGTATCCAAAGAGATCTTCAATCTCATTGTGAGCTGACCGAAGCCAGTATTCAATACCGCGTTGACCATCTTTGGGCCTGTGGCTGCTCCCCGGCCTGCAGCGCTCTACTATAGAAGAGAAATTTCCGGCTGGACGCGACTGTCATTCAGTCTCATGGATTCCTTATCCATCCAGCTGACCGTTTCAATGCAGGTATGATAGATCGTGGGCTTGAGAGAAATACGCAGAACAGGCAGCAGGGGATTGGCGGCTGAAAGACCAATCAAACCGATTCTAGCGTTTTTCATTCCGGCGACATAGAGCGCTTCACGCAGGATCTTCAGTGTGTGTTTTTCCGCTTTCGATGAAATAGCGAAGAAGGAGAGAGTCACACTCTCAAGTTGGCAACCGCTTTTCGGCAGCAGCGGCTTGCCCTGCAGAGTTGCGAAGAGGTTATACACAGGTCTCAGGTGGTTCAGTGGAAATCGATAGCCCTGCACTACTGCCTGTTTGAAGGGGCGCTGGTCCCATACCGCAATGCAGGCCTCGATGTTTTCAGCGTCCTCGAATATCCAGAAATCCTCGATGCGAAGCCCTTTCGATGCTGCCGAATCGCTCAGCCAGGATGGGTCCAGGTTGGGGGCGAAGTTATATTGGGCTGCCTGCCGGTTATAGAAATTGCAGATGCGCTGGGTATCAGCCTGGGTTGCTCGTCGAAGCAGTTTCGGCCGCTTGCCATGACGGACCGAGATGGCGAGGGTCTGCAGCTCCCCTACGGGTGAATATCGGGGAAGCTTGCGGTGCTTCGCTTCCAACAGCCGGCGGGCCGTATCGTTATCGCTGGCGATGCTGGTAAACCAGATTGCAGTGGTATTCGCATCCGGTCGGTTGAGGGGGTGGATCGAAGCAAATCCGTGTTTGAGAATGCGCAGGCTGTTGCGGTAGGCCGGGTTGATACGCAGTTCACCCAGATAACCCGCCTGCACAACCTCACCGTTGACGAAGACCGGTAGGAAGGCGGTGTGATACATACCGATGAACGCTCCATCCTTCGCGGCATCCTGTCCGATAATCGCCCTGGATCTGCCCAGCAGGTTTTCACCGGCAAAGTAGGAGGGGCTGCGTTCCAGGGCGAGGCGCAGCCAGCCCTGCATGGGATTGTCCCGTAGGATCTGCTGCAGTGCCTCGTCGTCCGCCGGTGTGGCATGCCGGATGATTAGATTGCCGGCCTGGTAACAGTCGCCGCCGGGGCTGATATACACCCTGGCCATCAATCGGCTTTCAGCAGTTGACCCTGCCAGGTTTCGTCGCCCAGCGGGTAGCCGTTGCGCTGACTCACCTCGGAACGATGCATCAGATTGATGGGAAAAAAATTGCGGAACATGAAGGCATCGGCCCGGTTGGTGGCATCGAAGCCCCGCCGCAGGATGCTCGGCCAGCGATAGAAGCGGCGTCTCGCCGCAACGCAACCGGTCGTGACCTGTTGCGCAGAGAGTTGCGCAGGCTGGAAGGGCAGGTCGTTGTAACGATAGGCGGGATCGAGCCACCAGTTGTCATACAGCAGGCGTCCCTCCTGTTGCAGGCGTGCATAGAGTGGCGTGCCGGGGAATGGGGTGATGTGGTTGAAGGCGGCGATGTACAGGCGTTGTTCTAATGCAAAATCCACCGCTTGATCGAAGGAGTCCGCAGTGTCTCGGTCATAGCCGAAGATAAAGGTGCCATAGACACGAATACCGTGGCGTCTCAGATTATCGAGCGCAACTTGATAGCCGCCGCGCATGCGGTTGAAGCCCTTACCCATGGCTTTGAGATTCTGCTCGTCGAGGCTTTCGAAACCGATCAGCACACCCTTGCAGCCACTGCGGGCCAGCAGTTCCAGTAGCTCTTCGTCATGGGCGGCGTTGATGCTCATCTGAGTCACCCAGCGGATCTTCAGACCCTGCATCCCGGTGAGCAGATCCTTGCAGGCCGCAAGGCTGCCGGCGAAGTTGTCGTCTACGAAGAAGAACAGCTTGCTCTGTTGCTGTAGCGATTTCAGCTCGGCGATAACCGCATCCACCGGTCGACTGCGGTGGGTGCGCTGGAAGAAACTCTGGATGGCGCAGAATTCACAGGGGAAGCGGCAACCCCGGCCGGTCTCGACAAGCCCCAGGGGCAGGTAGCGTTTGTTGGCGTAGATGGAACGGTCCAGCCTGATCTTGTCGAGTGGCGGCTGCTCCCTGGATTGATAGCGTTTGCGCAAAGCGTTATGGCGCAGATCATCGATCACCTCCGGCCAGATCTCTTCCGCCTCACCGATGACGATGGCCTCGGCGAAGCGTTCCGCCTCTTCGGGCAGCAGGGTGGGGTGGAAGCCACCGAAGATGACGGGGATGCCGCGGCGTCGGTATTCGCTGGCGATCTGGTAGGCGCGCATGGCGGTGTAGGTTTCCACCGAGAGTACTACCGCATCAGTGGGTTCGTCGTAGGGAATCCGTTCCATGCGGTCATCATGGAAGCGGAGCTCGATATCTTTCGGGGTCAGGCCGGCGATGGCGGCGGCGGGCAGCGGTTCCATCTGCCAGGAGCGGATGTACTTCTCCCCCCGCCGGTGACCGATGGCGGGGTGGATGATGGTCAGCCGCCGCATACGCTACGGTTGCTGGACTGGCTGGTGGAGATCTCTGCTTGTTCTGGTTGCCACAAGGTCCTGGGGTTGGGCAGCAGGCTGTGGATCGGCAGATCGCAGGTATAGAAGCGCTGCAGGTTGTGGGCGTAGAAGCGGTAGCCGAGGTTGGCGCTGATTGCCAGGGGTTTCAGATTGCCGGCCCGCCACAGGCGTTTGCCGATATTGCCCCAGCGATAGGCTGCCTTCCAGGCCCTCTCGTGCCCCTCGGCCAAGGCCTGTACCGACATCTGTTGTGGTTGAAACACCACATGCTGGCCGTCGTACTGCTCCCAGTCTCGGTTGAGGATGCGCTCTTCCGCCTCCAGACGGTGGAACAGGGGAGTGCCGGGGAATGGGGTGAGCACCGCAAAGCGGGGCAGGTCGATGGCAGCGTCCAGCGCCAGTTGTACGGTGGCGTCGAACACGTCCGGGGTGTCGTCATCCAGGCCGAAGACAAAACAACCCTGCACCGCGATGCCGAGCTGGTGCAGATCGCCGATCAGTTGCCGGTAATCGATGGAGCTGTTGAAGCGTTTGCCGGTCTCTTTCAGGCCTGCCTCGGAGAGGGTCTCCAGCCCCAGCAGGAGCCCCTTGCAGCCGCTTCGGGCCATCAGCTCCATGAGTGCTGGGTCATGGCCGATGATCACCGTCGACAGGCCATACCACTGGACATTGAGGGGGATCAGGGCCTGAAACAGCTGTTTGGCATAGGCGAGATCCGACACCAGATTGAGATCGACAAAGAGGATTTTCTTCTGTCCGACCCGACGAATGTCCTCGATGACCCACTCCACCGGACGTTGCAGCTGCTGCCTGCCCCAGGCGGCGGGGGCGACGCAGAACTCGCAGTCGTGGGCGCAGGAGCGGGTTGCCTCGAACACCGCCTGGGTGAGGAAGTTGCTGCTGTCGAACCGTTCACGGTGGGGGAAGGGGAGGTTCTCACCGAGGCTGAGCCGCGAGTCTTGCCGGTAGTGCCGTTGCAGTCTGCCGGCGGCGAAGTCACGCAGCAGTCGGGGCCAGGACTCCTCACTATAGCCAGAGCAGATGGCGTCGGCGTTTTCCAAGGCCTCTTCTGGCAGCAGGGTGACATGGGGGCCGCCCAACACCACCGGAATGCTCCTGTCCCGGAAGCGGCGGGCGAGTGCATAGCTGCGCTTCGCGGTGCCGGTGATCACGGTCATGCCGATCAAGTCAGCCTGCAGGTCGTTGGGGATCTCCTGGATGCCCTCGTCGATCAGCTCGACCGATGCATTCAGCTCCGGCGGGATCAGCGCCGCCAGGGTGGTGAGTGTGAGGGGCTGGTAGCGCAGCGACTTTTTGAAGATGCCTCCCTTGTGCCGATAGAGCGGTCCCTTCGGGGAAATCAATACAATCTTCAAGACGAATTCTCCATGAATAATTCGATCTTCATAGTGGGCGGCAGCAGTGCGGGAACTTTAACATCTCCCAACCGCTGCTGCAGGGCAGCTTGTGTTGTGTAGACCTGGAGCGGATCGGGGTGGGGGGCTGTGGTCAGTGGTGCAAGTTGCCCAAGTTTTCGGGCGTAGGCATATTGGGGATTAGCCATGAGCCGGTCTTCGAGTGCGGGTATCCGTGAAGCCACTTGATTGGCATTGACATTATCTGTGATCACTGTGTAGTGCGGCAGTGGAGCGGCGACAGGCGCCAGCATGCAAAACCCGCTGATACCTTCCAGACACTGGGCGACAAAGGCCTCGGTGAGTTTTTCCCCGACCAGATCGGAGCTGAGATCGCTGCGGCCGATAAAGTGCAGTACCGGCAGGTCTTCGGCCAGGCCTGTATAGCGGACCAGGTCTCCGGTGCGGTAGCGATAGAGACCTCCCGCGCTGGTGAGCACCAGCTCGTAGTCTTGATTTGACTCCAGTTCCCAGGCGCAGCGGATCTCTCCGTCATCCCGCAGAAATTCGTAAAAGCCACTGTCTACGGCAAGCACGGATTGGCCTTGCCGGTTGGGGACAGTGGTGACACCCTCGGTGGCCAGCAAGCCCTTGGCCTGGAAGTGAGCCTGAGGGAGTTGTTGCTGTAGCGCTTCGGCTAAAGGTCGGGAGGACCCGTCCATCCAGCAGCTGACGACCTTTAGATCAGGCCAGAGAGACCGGCTGTCCTGCTTCGATAGATAGCGGGAGAGACGCGCCAGTGCCGGTCTATCGGTTGGCAACTGCCGACCGGCGATTTGTCCGCCGTTGCTCAAGAGCTCACGCAGTTCCGCCTGGCGTTCGGTGAGTCCCCGCAGAAGTTGGAGAAAGAAACTGGGGCTCCACACCGAGATCAGTACCAGCTCGCGCCGCCTCACGAGCCAATAGAGGCTGGCCAGTCGCCACTGTTCAACCTCGGGGATCTCACCGACCCAGGCAGGCACGGCAGAGAGTTCCATAAGCGCCCGACCGGCGATAGGCCCCAGATAGGCCCCATCTGGCAGACCAATCGGAATGCCGCCCGCCGTTAACTGCGGCTGCCGGGTTGCCGGACTGAGTGCCAGGTAAGCGGTCCCACTGGCGATACCGTGGGAAACGACGAGACTACCGAGCCAGGGTAGAATCGCGCGGCTGAAATCGGCCAGGCTGGCCGTGGAGTAGGGGATCAATTTACTGCCGCCACTGCTGCCTCCGGTCTGCTCGAAGACGACTGGCTTGCCTTGGAACAGTATGTCCACCTCACCCTGGGCAATGCGCTCTATGTAGGGACGGAAGGCTTCATAACCGGCGATGGGCACCTGGTTGCGATAGTCTGGGATGGAATGAATGCCGCCGAATGCATGCCGGCGACCGAACAGGCTATCCCGGTTATGTTTCAGGCAGGCTGTGAGCCAGGATGTCTGGCACTGTTCCAGAGTCATCCCGCCGACCTCGGTTGGCGAAAATTCCTTGAGTGTCAACCAGGGGTTGGTCATCCGGCGTTGCCGCTGAACAGGCGTCGAGCCAGGGGCTTCAGATTTGCCTTACTGAGTTCACAGAGACAGACCAGTTCATGCCCGGCGAGATAACCGGGGTTTCTCTGTAGAAAAAATCTGACCGAATCTTTATTCAGCTCTCTGTCGGTTGGATGGGCATAGGCCGTTTTCAGATGTCCGCGGGATTGGGTGAATCTGATCACTCCACTGAAGGGGTCATAGGCGTTACCGAACTTTTTCGCAGCCAGCCAATCGGCCAACTGTTTCAGATCAGCATGTTGCTTCGACCAGTGGGGATGAAAGGAGCGGCTGAATGTGGGCAGGTAGCGGTAAGTGCGGTGACCCTTGACGATGAGAAACCAGTAGAGTGGCGTGTCCGGTTCCTGCCGCTTGATCTGCCCGGCCCTGGCAATCCAGGAGAAGGCGAGGGCCTGCTGGCCCCAGTGGGCGCGGTCGACGACGGTGTCACCGGAATAGATGATGTTGATGGGTCGCCCCTGCCAGTTTCGTTGATAGAGCTCGTAGAGTGTGAATCCTACCAGCACCTGGTTTTTGTAGACCAGCAGGGCCTCACTCTTACCCGCCAGATCGTTCCTGAATAGTGCAGCGTCGCTGCTGTCGTAGTGAGCGAGATAGATATCGCTCATGGCGTTCAAGATGGATTCCTCGAGGTTGGGGATCTTGATGATGTCTGTTCG
>JBDLIT010000123.1:0-12484 GCA_039714735.1 Pseudomonadota bacterium | reverse complement strand
ATGAGGGTGATCAGTACTATAAACCTGGTGGCGGTAACCCGGGATATATAAGGCTGGCGCCAGCAGGAACACCGCCTTGGCATTCACGCGTTCAGAAGCAACCAGTGAAACATAAGCCCCCATGCTTGAGCCAACCAGTATGAAGCTGTCACTTTCATCTTTTAATATATCCAGTAGCCGCTCAACGCGTACATCCGGATCTTTTGTGAAGGTGTAATCGACACTTTCAACTTCGCAGCCCTGTTCCCTGGCAATGGCTGCAAGGCGTTTGATTTTGCTGCCCCATGGGCCGCTTTCCTGGCCGTGTGAAAAATATACTTTCATCCAGAAAACCCATCAACAACAACCCCCCAGGCCTTCACTCTCCCCAAACTCATCAACGAGTCACTTTTACCAAGAACAAAATCATGAAGATGTTTTGCCACAGCAGGGTAAAAATCCGGGCCAAAACGATTCTTTATCTCTGTCGAGAACCGGGAATGCAAGAATTTGAAAGGACTCTTGATTAACTTTTCGGTGACTTCCGCATCATCCAAGTGCAAGTACACTGCGGTTGTATGGGCCATTGCGTGACTGGCTTTTTCGATCTCTTCTTCATAATCATGGGGGTCATTACACAAAACTACGCTGACCCTGTCTTTGCCCTGCGGCAGCCAAACACGGTTGAAGATGCCGTTAAACAATGCACTGAAGTGATGCTGTTTAGACTGCAAACAAGGACTGACATCAATGAGCCCGAATTTTGAATGGACCAGCCAGTTATGTCCGCTTTCGTGATAGTTTTCCTGCCCCATCCTGAATGCAGCGTTGCCGGATAATGGTCCCTGCACAAACATACACTTCCCATTGGCTATCTTTGGATGGTTATCACCGCTCCTTAACAACAAAGCCATTACCAGCGCGTGCTCCCGGCCATTCCAACCCGCATCAAATTCACCGTCACTCCTGGTGTAGCTATTGGAATAAAGCAGGTGATTGATTTCCTTCTTGAACGCAGCAGTACCCATTATGTGGGACTTATCAATCTCTTTGTTGACATCCATTTCGTGCTCTTTATCTCCTTCCAGCTATCAGTACGGGTAATTTAGTGCCTGACTTTTCTTCGGTAAGTCGTTCCATTCGGTGCGTTTGAATGATTGTATCACCGGGGCGATGGATCGGCTTGCCAGCTTTAAAAACAGATAGATAAGGGTCTTTAGATGTATTAAGGTAGATAATAACGTATATTTGTCGTATAAATACCTTATTGGTTATGTAACCATCTAATATATATGAATTCTATTTCACATAATTATCTATCTGGTCTCACCTTTACGGCTGAGCAGGCTTCTACTTTACGAAACCTTGGTGAATGCCGTGGGCGGCAGACATTATATGAAAGACAGCGTCCCGAAGTGCTTGAGGGTTTGCGCACTATGGCAGCGATCGAATCGACGGATTCATCAAACCGCCTGGAAGGGATCACAGCGCCAGAGTTGCGAATAAAAGACCTGGTTCTGCGAAACACCAACCCTCGTAACCGGTCTGAACAGGAAATCGCGGGTTATCGGGATGCCCTGGAGCTCATTCATGAGGCACGTAAAGACATGCCAATCACGAATAACGTGATAAGGCAGTTACACGCCCGGGTCTATAGTTATTTGGGTGAAGAGGGTGGGCGTTGGAAGCCCGTAGATAATGACATAGTAGAGCGTGATGAGAATGGCCAGATAATTCGTGTTCGATTCCGCGCTGTATCAGCGGTTGCTACGCCTCAGGCTATGGATTTGCTGGTTGAACGATATGCACTTGCTGAACAGGAAAGACAAGAAGCGCTGGTACTGATTCCTTTATTCGTTCTCGATTTCCTTTGCATCCATCCTTTTCGCGATGGGAACGGTCGTGTAGCTCGATTACTCACGCTATTGCTCTTGTATCACTTCGACTACGAAGTCGGTCGCTACATAAGCCTCGAGCGAATATTTGAAAAGTCAAAAGAGGGCTATTACGAAAATCTTGAGGCAAGTTCACGGGGTTGGCATGAAGCAGAGCATGATGTTAATCCCTGGCTGAACTATTTTTGGGGTGCATTACAACGCGCCTATAATGAGTTTGAAGAACGGGTTGGTCAGATCGGATCAGGGCGAGGATCAAAGTCCCAGCAAGTAAGAGATGCAGTGGCTCGTAGATTGGGCTCCTTTTCGATATCGAATCTCGAACGGGATTGTCCAGGGGTTAGCAAAGAAACTATTAGAAGTGTCTTGCAAGCCATGCGGGATGAAGGTTTAGTTGAGCTTCGCGGGCGTGGGCGTGGTGCCAGATGGCGGCAAAAATGATGATAAAGAAACAAGACACCCATCGAGACAATCATTCGGAAACTGAGCATTTAAGAGGTTCTTGTGAGTAAAACCGTAATATTCGGCATTTTTGTCGCCATTTTCATAGCTGGACTGGGTATCATTATCAGTCATCAACACATAGGTTTTGATCAACTTCTCCGCTCGCTGAGTGACGCAAGCCCAAGGGTTTTAAGCCTGATTGCACTGCCTTTCATAGCTGTATTGTTTGTGCTTGGGGTTTATCTGCGTAAGAAAAATGAAGAACGTAAGTGGAAAAAGGCCCTGTTGAAAACCCGTGCCAAAAAGCAAAGATGAGGAAACCATGATGAATGCGAGCGGAATTCGATGTGAGAACGATTTAAAGATTGGGCAAACCCTGCTCGACGATGTGCTGGTCAAGCGGGTTAAGGAGCGCATCGACCGGCTGACCGAAAAGGGGCCGATGGGAACGCGGCGCCGATTGCTCTCCACTTCGGTTCGCTTGAGCCGCAGCATGTCGCCTGCGGTGCATGAAATGGCGGATCACTGTATTCAAACGCTTGGGGTTGATATTCCATTAGAACTCTATGTGTATTCCAGCCCCCAGTACAATGCGGCCTGCTTCAAACCCGAAGAAGGGCGCCTGTTTGTAATTTTCTCCTCCAGTTTGCTGGAAGCATTTGATGAGAATGAACTGATGTTCGTGGTGGGGCACGAGTTCGGCCACCATGTATACCAACACCATGATATCCCGGTTGGTTACATACTTAACGGCCAGCAACGGCCACCCGCCGACCTGGCCTTGCAGATGTTCGCCTGGACCCGTTATGCAGAAATTTCTGCAGACCGGGCTGGCGCGCTCTGTGCAAACGACCTGGACGCCGTGGCGCGGGCACTTTTCAAGCTTGCCTCCGGCCTTACCAGCAACAGGGTCGTCAGTTTTAACCTGTCCGATTTTTTACAGCAGCTTGATGAAATGCAAACCGTTGATGCAGAGCCGGGAAAGGGCGCGCCGATGGAAGATTGGTTTTCCACGCACCCTTTCAGCCCGTTAAGGGTCAAGGCCTTGCAACTTTTCCACCAGTCCGGGCTGATGACGGATGGCGGGATTGAAAAAGCAGAGTTGGAAATGCACGTACAGAGGATGATGGGCATCATGGAGCCGGATTACCTCGAAGGGCATACCGATGTAGCAAAAAACATGCGTTCCCTGTTTATTGCCGGTGCGATTGCAGTGGCCAATGCACGCGACGGTATCAGCGAGAAGGAAAAGTCAGCCCTCAAGGAATTTATCGGCGAGAGCTTTTCTCTCGATGCCCTGAATATAGAAAAACTGATTGCTACATTGCCCAAGCGTACCCAGACGGTCAAAGCGCATGCCAGTGTTACCCAACGCATGCAGGTGATCCGCGACCTCAGTGTCGTTGCCCGCGCAGAGGGCGAAATTGCCGAAAGCGAATTGTCGGTGCTGTGCCACATAGCCAGTGACCTGGACGTACCTCGGTCGCTTGTCACGCACATCCTGGATTCCTGTCTTGAGTTGGATTAGCAGCTGCAGCAATCAACAGACAGATTCATGCTGCGCGGTCGTTCTGGTCACGTCTCCACCAGGGATTATTGATATTCCGTGTACTTCTTCGAGCTCCCCCTGACCATATCCACCGGATACTTGGTCTCGTTGGTTGTGATTTTTTTCTTTGCAGCACTAATCAAATCAATATCCAACTGGTCCGCCATTCTGACCAGGTAAACCAGGATATCGGCGAGTTCTTCTTCAACGGCTGCGAGCTTGTCTTCCGCAAGTTTGAAGCTCTCCTTTTGTTTCATCCATTGAAAATGCTCGACCAGCTCGGCGGCTTCAACAATCAGTGCCATTGAGAGGTTTTTGGGGGAGTGAAACTGGTTCCAGTCGCGCTCATCGGCAAAATTACTGATACGGACTCTTAATTCTTCTAATTCGTTCACAGCGTGTCCTTGGATTCTGTGTGGTGTTGTCGGATATATTTTATGATAAATGCAACCACAAAAAGGAATTCACAGCATAATGCTGAGTACGGGTAACAGGTGCAACCGTGAATGTTCTTCAGGAAGTTTTCATTAGCTGCCCATACTGCGGCGAGCACATCTCGATCCTGGCGGACGGGTCAGTAGAGGAACAGCAATATATCGAGGATTGCCAGGTTTGTTGCCGGCCGATGGACATCCGGGTGACAGCGTCGGAGAATGGCCGTTGCCAGGTCGAGGTTCGGGCTGAAAACGACTGACAATTGAATATTGCAGATAGCCATACCAACATGAAACAAGACAACGCGAGCCCCATCCTCACCCACAAACAAGACGGGGTAACAACCCTGACCATGAACACCCCCGAGCGCCTCAATGGCTGGACCATGGAGATGATGGATGCGCTCAAAGCGGGTTTCAGGGCCGCGCCTTCTCTAGAAGGTGTATCAATACTTGTGGGACAGGGTAGGTGCAAGCAGGTTTAGGTGCGAATGAAAAGGTTCAAAGTCCTTGTCAGAATGAAGCAGGGGAAGCTTCTTTTCGATACAGAAGGTGGCGATGAGCACATCAATTGTTTTACGTACCGTGACGCCGCTCTTTCGCAGCAGACGAAAGTTGTCAGCACTCTTTAGCGCAATATCCTGGCCACCGAGCGTGAACACCGTGAGTGATGTCAGCAGTTCCCGGGCGGTTTTGTAGTCCCGGTCATGCCTGAATCCCTGGAGAACTTCAATGAGTACCACATCGCCAAGCCCGACAGGTTCCACCCCCAACAGACTATCAAGATGGTTCGCTTCAGCAGATCGGATACCGTTGAAGTAATCAATCCAAACGCTGGAGTCAACAAAGATCAATCGTCCGTCCGCATCTCATCGAGATCGCCTTGCCAGAACAACTTGCCCCGGAATTGCCGGATTTGTTCCTGTTTTTTTAGCCTGATCAGGGTCTTGAGACCAAGCTCTACAGCCTCTCGCTTTGTTCGCACGCCTGTTATCTTCAATGCATTGGCCATCAGGTCGTCATCAATAACAATATTGGTTCGCATAACACCTTCCTATGTGTATAAAATATTAAATCTATACACATTAAACCCACTTTAGACTACCCGGTCAAGGCTAAAAGCCTGTCACATAGTCAGTATGGGAAAATCTCACCACCGATGAAAGCCGCAAAGAACGAGGATACTTGTAGGGAATCACCCTCTGGATGTGTAAAAACAAATGTTAGTGGAGTCTGAATGAAGCTGCATGCAACTTGCGTGTAATATCAGATCCAATGACTACAGCCCAACAACCTGCGAGTCCTATATGTGTGACACATTCGTAGCCCTGCCCGATGCAACCCGAAACGGAGACCTGATCTTCGGCAAGAACAGCGACCGTCCCAACGGCGAGATCCAGGACGTCATGAACATCGACGCCCAGCACTACGCCCCCGATGACATATTGCAGTGCACCTACATCCAGATCCCTCAAGTCCGACAAACAAACGCTGTCATCCTCTCCAAACCCCGCTGGATGTGGGGCGCCGAGATGGGCGCCAACGAACACGGTGTAGTCATCGGCAACGAAGCCGTCTGGACTACCGAGCCCTATGCAGAGACAGGGCTCCTGGGCATGGACCTCCTGCGCCTGGGCCTGGAGCGCGGAGCCACTGCACGCGATGCCATGCAGGTGATCATCGACCTGATGGAGGAACACGGCCAGGGCGGCAACTGCGCCGAGCACTTTGCCATGAACTATCACAACTCCTACCTGATTGCGGATGAGAGCGAGGCGTGGGTGCTTGAGACTGCGGGGCGTTATTGGGTGGCTGAAAAGGTCACCCAAGGCACGCGCTCCATATCCAACGGCCTCAGTATTCGTGGCAAGGGCGATCTGCGGCATCCGAAACTGGAACGTTTGGTGGCCAGTGAGGAGGGTCTTGATTTCGCAGGTATGTTTTCTCCAGGTGGAGGCGCTGATACGCTTTCACCGCTTTCCAGGGAGGGGCGCGTCAGGCAACTTTGCCAACTTAACGAAGGTGAGTTTTCCGTGGAAACTGCAAAGTCGATCCTGCGGGACCACGCGGGTGGTATCTGCATGCATGGGGATTTTGAAACACGCGGGAGCCAGGTTTCGGTGCTTGGCCAGGGGGAGCAGGAGCATTGGTTTGTCGAGGGGCCGTTTCCTTGTCGGGAGAAGTATCGGCCAAGGGGTTTTGCTTAGCTGTCATCTGAACTCCACCCTCTAAAAATACGGAGTCTCCGGCAAAGTACAGGTTGTTCATCTAAACTTAGGTGGGAATACTCCGCAGGGAGACTGCTCATGAGTCAAAAAGCGGCCTGGACCATCATGGTATACATGGCTGGTGACAATAATCTCTCCGCGGCCGGGGATATTGACCTGGCCGAGATGAGGCTGGTCGGGTCGACAGACCAGGTCCAGGTTGTGGTTGAGTTCGATAATGCCGGCGATGCTGGCACCCGCCGAATTCACGTTACCAGGGAAGGTGTTGGCGAGCGCATTGAGACATTGGGCGAAACGGATTCGGGCAGTCCCGAGGTATTGTCCGACTTTATATCATGGGCGGCCCGCGAGTACCCTGCACACCGCTATGCGCTAATCCTGTGGAACCATGGCAATGGTTGGGCGCCCACCGAGGTGGACAGGATCGCCCGCTCGGTATCCTCACCCGGTTATAACGAGCGCGAAATCAGTGAACGCTCCGCCAGCACCTTGGGCCGGGTTCTCTTTCGGCCGTCACTCGAGCGTGTTTTCAGCCTCTCCAGCCCGTCTGAGCGTGCGATCTGCTCGGACGATGGCTCGGGCCACTCGCTTGACACCCTCGAACTGGGGCGGGTTATTGCGCGCGGCGTCGAAACGATCGGCCAGAAGTTCGATCTGCTTGGCATGGATGCCTGCCTGATGAGCAACATCGAAGTCGCCTACCAACTGAGGGACCACGTACGTTACATCGTCGCGTCGGAGGAAAATGAACCGGCAGATGGCTGGCCTTATGACCATATTCTTGGCCGGATCACGGCGAATCCCGACATGGGCACGCCGGAATTTGCTCAATCCATCGTTTCTGACTACATAGACTGGTACCAGAACAAGGGTCACGCCGGAGATATCACCCAGGCGGCGATTGACCTGTCGAAGCTTGACACGTTGACCGGGCCGCTGGGTGATTTCGCTGATCGACTCATCGTCGACATGCCAAATACCTACGCTGACATATGGCGCGCCCAGCGAAAATCAGCGCGATTCTGGCATAACACCCTTTGGGACCTGGGTCATTTTTGTGAGGAACTGGCGGGGGCCGCCGCGGGTACAGAAGTCAGCAATGCCGCTTTGAGCGTTCAGACAGCCCTGGAACCGGGAGAAGGACGCTTTGTACTTGCAGAATCACACCGTGGAACCAAAGTGCAGCGGTGCAGCGGGATTACCATCTACCTGGTGCCGCCCATCAATTCAATCTCACGATATTATCGCGAGCTGGACTTCAGCAATGGTCACTCCTGGATCAGCATGCTCGAGGCGTATCATGATGCTTGAGTGTAAAAGCGAGGTCTTCGGAATCGAACCGTGAATCATTACCGGAATCTGGATATCGATCTGCTCGATTATCATCGCGATGATGAAGGCGAGTCCTTGCGCGCCAGGGTTGCCTCGTCACCGGTTGGTGAACAACGGGACTCCGACGCGCTGAAAGTATCTTTTCCGGTCCAACTGCGTCAAAACCTCCAGAAACTTGAACAGCGTGCATTATCATTCGATGAGCTGATCGTGCTTGGGGAGGAGTTGGCATCCCTGCTCCTGCCCCCGCCGGTGCGGGATATCTACCGTCGCTGTCTCGCAAAATTGGGCGACGACGAGGGGCTGCGAATCCGGATTCGGCCCCATGACCCCAAGCTGGCCGTATTGCCCTGGGAATACGTCTACGTGGAGCGTCCGGATGTTCCTCCCGGGCGCAAAGGTCCGGAGGGCTTTCTCGCGGTGGACCGAAAGCTTTCGCTGGTGCGCTATGAAATCGTGGGCGAGGCGCCGACTCCGATACAACCGCTGGAACACTACGACATCAGAACCATAGCTTTGCTCGCCGATGTGAAAGACCCTGCCTATGCGACACTGGATTTCGACCGTGAAGAGCTAAATTTACGACAAGCCCTGGAGGGTGTGGGCGGAATTGACGCCCGGTTCCTGCGGCCCGGCACCAGTATTCAGCTCCAGGAAATCCTCACCGAAGACGCCCAGGTTTTTCACTTTTCCGGTCACGGCGTGGTGGAACGCCAGATGGGTGAAGAACCCGGTACGATTGAAGGTGCAGGCAACCTGATCCTGTCAGGCGACGATAACCGGCCGGCGCCTGTTGATGTTGGAACACTGGCGCTGGAGTTGCGGGGAAAAGGTATCCGGCTTGCCGTACTTAACGCATGTGAGGCGGCTGGCCGCGACCCCGTGACACCATGGAGCGGCATTGCCTCAGCACTGGCGCGGCAGGGAATTCCGGCGGTCGTCGGTATGCAATACACAATCCGGGACAGCAGCGCCATCGCATTCAGCCGCCGATTCTATCGCGCCCTCGCCAACGGTGAATCAATTGATTCCGCGGTCAGTGAAGGCCGCCTGGGAATCCTGAACCGCGGCGGCGGCGGGGAGCGCGATTGGGGCGTACCTGTTCTCTACATGCGCGGTTCGCACAGTGTTCTCTTTCCGCCGCCCATTGTGCCGCTGCGCCGTAACCTGGCGCTGGCGACTGCGAGCATTTTGCTGCTGTCCACCTGGTTCTATTTCCATCTTTTTCCTCTCGTGGCAGATGGCGCCAACCGCTGGATGGCGAACCTGGGCCTGGGCGCCGGCGCTGTGGCCGGGATGATCGCCATCTGGAAGACGATTGGGACGTTTGCGGCCAGGACGGTTAAAAGTGAAAAGGGATCGTTTCTTGAGCGATGGCTTCAGCACCGATACGCCAGGGCGGTGTTGATGTCCTTATTCCTGGCATCGGTCGTTCTTTTCTTCACTACCAGTTCCATCTACCTGACCGATGATGGCCCGCCCGGTGAAACGGTCCAATTGGCAGTGCTGACGAGTGCCGGTACAGCTTTTCCTCAACGTCAGGAGCTTATTACTTCACCCACCGAGGGCAAACTTGATGGCGGTCCGATTTTCCTCTTCCCACAGCCCAAAGAACTCGAGTTGCGGCTTGATCAACCCACCGGGTGGAGTCTGACCAACAAGGAACCAATCCGGCCCCGGCCTTGGAGATCAGTGAACCTCAGGGTTTCGCAAGATTTTGAAAAGGTGGAACTGCGGGTGCTGCGCCTGGCGCCCGGCAACATGCTCATGCAGTCCCTGCCTGTATTTGGTCAGCCAACGGATAAGACCCATCAACTGCGAATTACCATCGACGGAAAACCATATTTGGTCGATGATTTTCGTCAAGGCGTGGTGTGGGTGGGCGGCCCGGCCGCGCTTCTCCAGAAGCTCATCAATGACGAGCTTCCCAGCGATCGCAATGCGTTTTTGGAAACCTGTTTGTTTTCATCGGGTGAGTCAAAACATGAAATGATGACAAAGTGGAATTCCAACGTACAAACCCTGGACACTCCGATAATCAAGTCGAGCGATACAGTCACTATCGAAGTGATTGATTTAGTAATCCCTCAACTCTCAACGAAGAAAACCCTTGAGCCGGGAACACTCTCGACTGAAACCATCAAAACCGAATGTTTATAGGTATTACAGCTATGAAACCAAGCAATGAGATTCCGACAAACGAACGAATGAGAGCATTTGTAACCGGCATTATTTTGTTTGCTCTCTGCCTGTTTTTTCCGTTCACGCAAATTCGGGCAGAAGACCGCCCCACAATCCAGGTCAATTTTGATTTCGAGGGGGACCTGTTCCAGCGCTTATCGGAGGAAAACCGCACGGCAATCGAATCCAGCGTCGAGGACCTGGTTTGCGAACTGGGAGAAAAGCGGTGGGGTTTTCTGGACTGGTCGAATGACCTGCCCCCTTCTACAGATGTCGCTGAGTGGAACATTAAATTCAAGGTGGAGATCAGACAATTTACGAATGATTCCGGCGGCACGTCCCCTGGCACCATTGGCACACTCGAGCATTTCGGCAAACTGGAATCCGAAGAGTCCAAATTCGACCAGATTGAGGAACACGAGATTATTTATCCCCTGGGCCGGCTGATTCCCTTCAACGACCCGCCTGCCCTGCGTGGTGACTTGTCGGCGCAACTTGAAAAACAACTTGATCGTTTATTCGAAAGCTTGCAAGTGGAAATCTACGTGAGAAACATTCCCATAGTGGAAAGGGTCATTGCCGATGCCGAGATTGAACGCCTGGTGGTGCCTTTGAAGATCAGTGACCTTCGCACCGATGTGGATTCAATACTCAGGGTGCTCTTCATTGAACCAAACGATGATCCTGGCCGGCTTGATCTGGAGACTTCCGGGGCGGTGTCAATGGAGGGCCAAAACAAAGGGTATGTAGTCGGTTGGGTAAAAGAATTAAGACATTCTTCGGTAGCGATGCCCGATCCTTCATGGGGGTACGAGCAATTGTTACCAGTCATCGACGGGTGGAGAGAAGTGAAGGTTTACATGTTTTCTTACAGCCCCAGTCTTGCAGGTAGTTGGGCCACCGAAAATGGTGTCTCCACCGACCCTGACCAGGGAGGAGAAACGCCATGATTACTCGAAACATGACTGGATTCTTTCTGACAGCGGTGATGGCTTGCTGGACCCTCGGGTTCGTCACAAACGCGTGGGCACAGGACCCGGCAGCAATCGATCTGGAAAAACGCGGGCGGGCAGCGCTTGAATCCGGGTCTTACCCTGACGCGCTCAAGTATTTCTCGGAGGGTTCCTCAAGGGCATCGGATCCCAATCTGAAGGCTCGCCTTCACTTTCGCCAGGCCGTTACCCTGCAGCAAATGGCAGGCAATCCGGAATTTGGTGATCCGAAAAACCAACTCCGGCGCGCTGCAAGAATGTATCACGTTTACCTGAAGACAAATCCGGATTCTGCGGCTGCGGCAAACAACCTGGCCAAGATCTATGAGCAATTTGGCAACGAGTTCGTAGAAGCTGCGAATCCCGAGCAAGCCCGGCGGCATTTCATAAGAGCTGAAGAGAACTACAAAAAAGCGGTGAAGACGACCGGTGCCCGCCAGGGGATGTACCTGAAGAATTATGCCGACTTCCTGGAAGGTGCTGGCAACTGGGAAAGAGCAAAAATAATTTACGCTCAGATTATTGCAGAACATCCCCTGTCGCCTGCACTGCAACAATCCATGGCCGACTCTTATGGCAAACGAGGCCTGGATGATCTGGCGGAGTACTTGTGGAATTTACTGGACGCAGGCTATGTCCGGCAGTCGACCGATTTTGCCCTGGACGCGATTCAGAAAAGTTCGAACCAGAACGACAAGAGCCGAATTGAACTGTTAACAATCGTTTGCGCCTCACTCGCCGAACAGACTGAAGATCGCAGGTCGCTGCTCGAGTCTGAGACCGGCGGTCAAATATCGGCGTTGGCCAAGGATAAATTCCTGGCTGAAGGCGCCGCTGAAATTATTCGCCTGCACCAGGGGAGAGAACTCAATCCGGGACAGTATCGCTGGTGGGCTGAGCGTAAATTTCAACACGAGGATCCCGCCATAGGCCTGTGGCCGGTGGATGGCTTCCGCGCCCTGATTCGTTCCCTGGGCAGTCGCTCAAAGCGGTCCGGTGACCCGCGCCTGGCGGAGGCCTATTTCCGTCTTGCTGCTGATTTGCAGGAGTGGGAAATCGACCCGATGGCTGTCAGGGCACTGGTTCAGATGCATGCAGAAGCGAATTCATTTAAAAAAATCGATGAGGCGCTGTCGCAATATCAAATCAGGCTCTTTGAAGGCAAGGGGCAGGCTTACCGGGAATCACAGGTCGGAAAGATTTTTCAATATCACCAGACACTGGGTGAATTGTATGCACTCATTGAAAGGTGGGGTGACAGCGGCAGGGTGGATTCGGCTATTTTCCAGCTGGAGCACGCACGTGAAAAGAGCATGGTGCTGCAGAATCGCTCGAGCAAAGCGCTGCCGGAAAAATACCAGTTCACGCCTCCGATGGTGGATATACTGGCCACCGGCTACAAGAACACCGGTAAGGCTGTCCAAGCGACCGAACTCCGTATCCAGCAGGC
>JBDLIT010000122.1:0-12522 GCA_039714735.1 Pseudomonadota bacterium | reverse complement strand
TTCACCCCAGAAAATGGCCTTCTAAGCGTTGAAAACGAGTATCTTTGGAGCAAATAGTCTTGATATTCTATTGGTTAGCTTGGTCCGACCCGATTACCAGTCCTGCAGCATCTTGCCTTCGTCATCGATGCTGCCAAGACGTGGCTGGAAGCCTTTCCGGATGGTAGCGACTTCTGGGTCGATTATGGAATCGGACGTCGGATATGCGTGTGGCTCGAAGCCATCTTGCAGCAAGGCCCGGACCTGCTCTCGAGTATAAGTTCCTTGCACGACGACGTTGATCGAATCCTATCCGCCCTGGTCAGTCTCGGTATTGCTGAGGCTCATCGCCTTGCAGAGGCCATAACCGCCGCGCCCACAAAAAGCTCGACGGCAAAGTGATGCACCAACCTCTGAACTATCCTAAGGCCCTCTGATCTATTTGACATGCGCCTAATTCGTGCCAGCCTAAACTTAGTTGAACTCGATTATCCGTGAAGGTCCGGTTCTGGCCGGTGGCTGCCTTAAGGAATAGGTCCCTCATAGCTGACCTTCACCGAACCTCCAGCTTTTCCATTGACTGCTTTCGGATACCACTGGGAACCGCGGCTCCCGGCCAGCTCCGGTCATTCCAGGTACTACTATCGAGCGGCTGGTCTATGCGCATTGCGGACCTCAGCACTCCTAGGTGATACCTCTACGTTCATATGCTTGGCAACTACCCGCCGGCTGGTGGAGAGATGTCCGCTTTCCGAAAACAGAGCGGACGGCTCGGGTGACTTGGTCTGACCAGAGAATCAGCTCCCCTTGAGCAACCGTCCCAAGAAAAGGTTCGGCCAGGACTGTTGCCCGTAATGGTTTATCTGCAGATTCTGCGGGGTTAGAGAGGCGTGAACTTGGTGTGGTGACAATTCTGTCTACAACCAGCAATGTAATGATATAACACAATGGATCTGATACCCTTTCCGCGTGTACCAAGCCACTACACCACGAAAACCTTCTACCCGAGGCAGCCGGCACTTCATAGTACTGGCTTTGTTGCTGCTCGTCGCTCAGTTGTTCTCACAGCTGCACGGGCTCGAACACCTTGAAGACGCCGAGTATGACGAGCACAGCAAGGAAGTCTGTCAGCTGTGCATTCTGAGCTCCAGCCTTGATCACGGCAGCATCGACACAGTCGTTATTTCAGGTGCCCGGTTTCAAGTAGCTCGGCTTCCAAACGTTTGCTGCAATAACTTCACCTCAAGACTTCTGACGGCCTATCAGGGCCGCGCACCACCTTCGCCTTCTTCGATCGCATAAAATCATTGGATTAGTTGGTTTGCTTCTCAATCAGAGAAGCGGTTTGTATAGCGTCGGAGATATATTGATGAACAGAACCCTTTTGCACGCGGCCATGGTGGCAGCGTTAAGTTTTCCCGTGAGTGCCTTTTCAGCCGATTCAGCCGATATCGCTGAACTGAAGCGAATGATCCTGGAGATGAAGCGGCAACACGAGCAACAGATTCAAGCCTTGGAGCAACGTGTTCAGCAGGCCGAGGCACTTGCCGCGACAGCCGAGGAAACGGCCCAGCCGACCGAAGGCAAGATTGTCGCCGTTGAAGAACAGGTTCAGGCGAAACCGCGCATCGGTGACAACCGCTTCAATCCTGCGATAAGCCTGGTGTTACAGGGTGGATACGCCTCGTACTCTGAAGATCCGGAGGATTTTCATCTTGAGGGCATGCCGCTCGGCGGGGAAGCCCGCTTGCAGGACGAAGGGCTGGCACTTTGGGAAACCGAGCTGACGGTATCGGCCAACGTCGACAATCTCTTCTATGGACAGGCGACGATCGGCATGCACACACATGACGGCGAGACCGAAACCGATGTCGAAGAGGCCTTCGTCGATACGCTGGCGTTGCCAGCGGGCCTCGGCCTGCGTTTCGGTCGCTTCTATTCGTCGGTCGGTTACCTGAATGAAAAACACACCCATGTCTGGGATTTCGCCGATGCGCCGCTGGCCTATCAAGCGTTCCTCGGCGGCCAGTATCGCGACGACGGTATCCGTGCCAGCTGGATCGCACCGCTCGATGAGCTGTTCGTGGAGGTCGGTGCAGAGACCTTACGCGGCGACAACTACCCGGGTGGAGGTAACTCCGGAGATTTCGGAGCCGTGCAAAACCTCTTTGCCAAGGTCGGCGGAGACATCGGACCGGACAACAGCTGGCAGCTCGGTGTATCACGTATGGATGTCGATGTTGATGATCGGTCGGCAGGTGGTCATGCCCACGACCACGGTGGTGAAAGCCCAAGCTTCAACGGCGACTCCGATCTGACGGTACTCGATGCCGTTTGGAAGACAGATCTGGGCGGTGAAAGGGCACTGATATTCCAGGGCGAGTACTTCTGGCGGGACGAGGATGGACAGGTTTCACTGAGCGAAGGCGCTGGCGATGCCCTGTTCGACTACGACGGCGACCAGGATGGTGGGTATCTGCAGGGTATATTCCAGTTCAATCGGCAGTGGCGCGCCGGCCTGCGCTACGACCGTCTGAGTGCCGACAACGACCTGACGATGGTGAGCAATACGACTGGCGAAGCCGACGACGACATCTTCGAAGAATCGGGTTACCAGAGTAGCAACGGTGACCCTGACCGCTGGGCTACAATGGTCGACTGGTCACCCAGTGAGTTCAGTCGTCTACGCCTGCAGTATGCACGCGACGATTCCCGCGAAGACACCGACGACCAAGTCTACCTGCAGTACATCATGACCCTGGGTGCCCATGGCGCTCACCAGTACTAACGGCGCGAAGGAGTCTGTTGATGAAACCTCAAGTCAAACAACTAGCCGGTTTGCTAGCCGCATGCTTACTGACAGGTTCGGTCCACGCGAAGCTAAACATCTTCGCCTGCGAGCCAGAATGGGCCGCGCTGACCCGGGAACTAGCCGGTGAGCATGCCACGGTGTTCGCAGCCACGCACGCCGGACAGGACCCACACTATGTGCAGGCCAAGCCGTCGCTGATTGCAAAACTACGCTCGGCCGATCTGGCCGTGTGCACAGGCGCCGAACTCGAAACAGGTTGGATACCGATGCTGCAGCGACGCGCCAGGAATCCCAAGGTACTACCAGGCAAGCCGGGTTACTTTGAAGCGACTCAACAGGTCGTGTTACTGGAGAAGCCTGCCAAGCTGGACCGCGCGGAGGGTGATGTACACGGTGATGGTAATCCGCACATCCAACTGGACCCCCGCCGCGTGCTCGAAGTCGCGAAGGCCCTGTCGTCGAGGCTTCAGCAACTGGATCCAGGCAACAAGCCCGCTTACGAGAGCCGATTGCAGGATTTCGTAACGCAGTGGAACTCGTCGATCGAACGCTGGCAGGCCCAAGCCGAAGGGCTCAAAGGCAAGCGCGCAGTTGTTCATCATCGCGAATGGGTCTACCTGCTGGACTGGCTGGGTATTCAGCGTGCCGGTTCGCTGGAGCCGAAACCTGGTATCCCACCCAACATGGCACACCTCGCGGATCTAAAGAAGCAGCAAGCAGATTTGATCATCCTTTCACCAGCGAACGATACGAAACCTTCGGCTTGGCTCCAGGAGCAGACAGGCACGCCGGTTGTCGTACTACCGCATACAGTGGGAGCCGTGCCGAACAGCGATGATCTATTCGGTTTTTTCGACGAGATCATCCGACGGCTTTCCGAATCGGTAGAAACGTGAACCTGATCGATCTGTCTTTGCTCGGGCCGCCCTTGCTCGCAGGAGCGGTAGTGCTCAGCACCCATGTGCCGCTAGGGCGGCAAGTCCTGGCGAGGGGAATCATCTTCATCGATCTGGCCATCGCACAACTCGCGGGACTGGGCGTCATCCTGGTCTACTTCATGAGCGAAGCACCACCGGGATGGGCGGTTCAGCTATCGGCCTTTCTTGCGGCACTCGGAGGTTCGGTGGGACTGCGTTGGGCGGAAAGACGTTGGGGCGACGTATTGGAGGCACTGATCGGTGTCATCTTCGTGCTTGCTGTCACCGCGGCGCTGCTGATCCTGGCGAACGATCCTCATGGAGGCGAACGGCTCAAGGATCTGCTGGCAGGCCAACTTCTTTGGGTCACCTACGATGATCTCTGGATTCCAATCGCTTTATCGTCCGCCATCCTGGCCCTCTGGTTCAAGGGCAACACCGCAGCTAGCCCCACATTGTTCTATGTGTTGTTCGCGTTGAGCGTTACAACGTCCGTTCAACTGGTCGGCGTCTATCTGGTATTCGCCAGTCTGATTATCCCGGCGCTGGCAACCCGGAGGCATCGACGCCTGATGGCGGCGTACAGCGTCGGGTTAGCCGGCTATTTTCTCGGATCGGTAGGGTCGCTCCTGACGGATCTACCCACCGGACCTAGCGTGGTCTGGTCAATGGCGATTGTCGGTGTGATATTTGGTTTGTTTTTCGGCGTTAGCCAGCCCCGCCCCAATAGCCCCGATGCGAGGTAAGGCGAGCAAAGTCGGACATAAATTCAACCACCGCGAAAATCGAAGCGACCCACTCTCTTAACCCACAAGCACCTATCTCGCTGATCCTCGTGGGCATTCCCACCCCACTACTTCATAATCCGCTGAATTCCTTCGCAATCACCAGGATAAACCCTTGAACCACAGCCCCAGAAAAAAGTTCGGCCAGGACTTCTTGCTCGACATCTGACATCGCAATGTCTGCTTACGGATCCGAAAGCGGCCAGGGAAGAAGATCCGCGTTAGGTTAGGCTTTTGCCTTATCTCCAGCACACCGTTGCCTGAGAATAATTTCCGTTCCTGTTACGAAACAGCCGTTCACCGGGGGAGGCCCCAACGGCAGCAGTGGGTCGAAAACGGCCGGATGGGGAATCATAAAGCCGCCGCTCGATCGGATTTCCTGGCCTACGACCGGTTACCATCCCATTGCAGTCGCTGCCGGGTCGAATCTCCACCGGCGGCTTCGGCCGATGAGCAGCAGGTCGTTGCACGACGATGTACGGAGGCTCCACCTTGGATAGCTGTCGTTCAAGGCACCAGTGGCCGAACGAACACAATGGATTTGATTTCCGTCTATCTAATAAATTACATCGATATCCGGAATGTGCGCATTCCTGCCGACAGATACCAGAAGTTACGGTTCTCAATTGTAAATTTATCTGACACTCTTCGAGCCTATCCTTGGTTGAGCCTTATCGTTACAAAGCTATCCCATGCATTAACAAATCCTTTGGGCTATCGATATCGATGAGAATGCCTGAATCGTCGACCTCAACACTGATTATTGCATCAGGCTCTGCAGTCAAAATGCCCCGAGCCCCATGGTCACCTTTCAGTACCAATAGTCGATGTCTGAATCTTCGGCAAAATCCCACCGGATGGCCACGCCGTCCCTGAAAAAAAGGTGCAACGAGTTGCGCCCCATGCCGCAGGTGGCTGACAATCCACCGGGTTGTGGTTGCGTCCACAAAGGGCATATCGGCCGGCAGTATGCACCAGCCATCGCTGTCTTCACTGGCCTGAACGCCACAGGCAAGAGAGCTGCCCATACCCTGCTCCGCCGCTTGATTGATGATGAAGTCGATTCCGGCAGACTGCAGTGTCTGTTGCAAGGTCAGATCTTCTTCACGAACCACGGCTATGACTCGATCGCAGGCCGACAGGCTGGCGGCGCTGTGCAGGATGAGGGGTTGATCCTGGATTGGGTGGAGCAGTTTCTGGCTACCGAATCGACTGCTTTTTCCGGCGGCCAGGAGCAGTCCGGTGACTTCAGGCATGGGCCGTCTTTGGCAATGTTTGCTTGAGTATCTGGCGTGCCTGGATCAGGTCTGCCGCAATGGCGATGGCGATCTCAGCCGGAGTTCGGCTGCCGATGGAAAGCCCCACAGGACCATGCAGACGGTTCAGTTGTTGGCTGGTCACTCCGCGTTGTAAAAGACGCTCACAGCGGGCCTGGTGGTTTTTTCTCGAACCCAAGGCGCCTATGTAGTAGGCATCGCTGTCCAGTGCAGTGACCAGCGCTTCGTCATCCAGGGCCGGGGTGTGGGAGAGGGCCAGAATCGCGGTACGCCGATCAGCCCGGAGATCGAGCACTGCCTTGTGCGGTGTGCTGGTGACGAAGGCTGTGCCCTCCACCAGCCGGTTCTGACCAGCTTGTAGATTGTATTCCGGTCGAGGATCGCAGATCGTCACCCCATAGTCCAAGGTTTTGGCGAGTTGCGCGACACGCCGAGTCAGCTCCCCTGCGCCGATCAGCAACAGGCGCCATTGTGGGCCGAAGGTCTTGTATAGATTCTCACCATCGAAATCCAAGTAGCTAGCGGATTCAGCTGAGTGCAAGCTGGCTTCTCCTGTGTTGAGACAGACCCGGCGACTAATCTGTTGACCGGCATCCATCTTCGTCAGCAGCAGGCGCAGTTGATCTGGAGCATCGATGCGTTCCAACAACAATTGAAGGGTACCGCCACAGGGCAGACCGACACGCTGGGCCTGTTCCGCCAGCACCCCGTACGCCTCCAGCTTCGGCAGTCCAGTATCGAAATCATCTAGCAACACTCGCCGGGCCAGATCATCCTCCACACAACCGCCGGAGACCGAGCCGACAAACTGTCCGTCAGAGTGAATCGCCATCAGGCAGCCGGGACGGCGGGGAGATGAGCCCCAGGTCTCCACTACAGTCACCAGGATGACCGGATCACCTGCCTCCAACCAGTCTACTGCAGCCTGCAGAACTTCCCGATCGCTGCTCCTATCCAAGTCTGTATTCTCTAGCCGGCAAGCCGGATTGGAATGGAACGCACCGGCTTACCGGTCAGGGCAAACACCGCATTGACGACCGCAGGGGCGATTGGCGGCACACCAGGCTCGCCAATGCCTCCGGGACTTTCACTGCTTGGCAGGATATGCACGTCCACCTGCGGCATCTCGTCGATACGCAACAGCTTGAAATCATCGAAGTTGCGCTGCTGGGTGCGGCCATTCCGGATGGTGATCTCACTCTTCAGGGTAGCGGTCAGGCCATAGGCGATGGCGCTCTCCATCTGGGCATGGATCGTATTCGGATTGACGATCATGCCGCAGTCAACCGCACAGGTTACACGATGCACCCGTACCCGGCTGCGTTCTAGAGAGACCTCCGCCACCTGAGCGACGAAACTGCCAAAGGATTCGGCCACCGCAATGCCCTGCGCACGTCCCTCCGGGAGCTTTTTGCCGTATCCAGCCTGCTCGGCAGCCAGTTTCAGTACTCCCGCATGCCGTGGATGATCGTCCATCAGCTCCAGCCTGGCCTGCAACGGATCCTTACCTGCCAGGACGGCCAGTTCATCGAAGAAGCACTCGGTGATGTAGGCGTTCTGGGAACTGCCCACCGAGCGCCAGAATCCCACCGGGATGCCTGGGTTGACCATGGCGAAGCTGACAAATAGGTTGGGGATGGCATAGGGGATGTTCTTCGCTCCCTCGGTGTTCGACCAATCCCTCGCCCCCGGCACCAGACCCCGCTGTTTCTGCTTCATGATCGAGGCGCCGGTAATGCGATGCTCCCAGGCGACGATCCTGCCCTCGGCATCCACCCCGCCCCGCAGCCGGTTGTAAGTGGCGGGACGGAACTTGTCATAGAGAATGTCATCTTCCCGGCTCCAGATCACTTTGACCGGTTTGCCTACGGCCCTGGAGCACTCCACTGCATCCTTCACGAAATCGTCATCTCCCCGGCGGCCGAAACCGCCGCCCAGATAGGTGGTATGCACCCTGACCTTCTCCAACGGCAGACCGGTAAGCTGCATAGCGGCAGTCTGACTGCGTGTCTGATTCTGGGTCGGCAGATAGAGGTCACAGCCGTCGCTGCGCACATCGGCGGTGGCATTCATCGGCTCCATGCAGGCATGAGCCTGGTAGGGCACGCTGTAGATCGCTTCGAGGGTCTTGGCGGCGCCCTTCAAGCTGCTTTCGACATCCCCGTCATTACGCTCTACTACACCGTCTGACTCAACCGCCTTGCTGAACTCAGCTGTGATCGCCGAGGAATCCAGGCCCTTGTTCGGCCCCGCGTCCCATTCGATCTGCAGCGCATCCCGTCCCTGCTTGGCGGCCCAGTAGTGTGCAGCAATCACCGCCACCCCGGAGGAAATCTGTTTTACTGCCTTGACACCGGGCACTGCAAGCGCCGCCTCGGCATCGAATGATTTCACTGTGCCGCCGATGGTCGGGCAACGGGCCACACTGGCTGACAACAGGCCATCGAGCTGGACATCCATACCGAAAATTGCAGAGCCATCGACCTTGATCGGCGTATCCAGACGGGGCATGGATTTACCCAACAGCACAAAATCATCCACATCCTTCAGTAAAACCGCTTCAGGTACAGCCAGTTTCGATGCGGCCTGCGTGAGCGCGCCATAACTCAGCGTTCTGCCGCTCTCATCATGCATGACTAGGCCTTTCTCGGTATGGCAATCCGCCGGATCGACCTCCCATTGGTTCGCCGCTGCCTGCACCAGCATCTCCCTGGCGACTGCTCCTGCGGTGCGCAACGGGTTCCAAAAAGCCCGTACGGCAGTACTGCCCCCGGTCCCCTGACGTCGGAACATGGGGTTATAAAAGGCCTTGTCGGCGGGCGCAAACTCGGCCTTCACCTTGGACCAGTCGGCGTCCAGCTCCTCGGCAAGGATCATCGCGATACCGGTCAGAATGCCCTGCCCCATCTCCGAACTGGCAACCTGCAGGGTCACCTGGTCATCACTGCCGATAGTGATCCAGGCATTGGGCTTGAAGCTGTCACCACCTGTATTCATTGCGTCTTTTGAGAGACCAGTGAAGGGGAAACCCACCAGCAAACCACCACCGGCAGCCGCCGAGATCTTGATGAAATCGCGTCGCGTCAATTTGTAGCTAGGCATATCAGACCTCCTTGTCCGCTGCACCAGCCAGTTCGGCGGCCCGCTTGATCGCCTTGCGGATACGGGGATAGGTGCCACAACGGCACAACACATCCCGCATCGTTGCATCGATGTCCGCATCGGTGGGTTTAGGCTGTTTTTCCAGCAGTGCCGAAGCGGCCAGGATCTGGCCGGACTGGCAGTAACCACACTGGGGAACCTCCTCCTCGATCCAGGCCTGCTGAACCGGATGGGAACGCTCCGGCGACAATCCCTCGATGGTGGTGATCTTGGCATTCGCAACCGATGAGATAGGCGTGACACAACTGTGTACCGGCTTGCCGTCCACCAGCACCAGACAGGCGCCGCACTCCGCAATCCCGCAGCTGTATTTGGTTCCGGTCAGATGCAGGCCATCGCGCAACGCCCACAGCAGCGGAGTGGCGGGGTCCATATCCAGTTCACGGATTTCACCGTTGACGCTGAGACGCAGCATACTCTCCTCCGAATCTACTGATTATCATTGTTATTGGAGTTTATAGTCAGCCGGATGAGCGACATCAAGAATTTTGTTCTGTCCGCCGGAAAATAAACAGACTTGAACACGATGCTTCAACCCATGAAGGCGCTGCCCATGGCAGCGCTTAGCGACGAGTGCTGTTTGCTGTGAACGATGCCGAAAAAGCTATTTCTGATTCTTCATGCTCTCCTTGAGCAGGTCACCGAGGGTGCCGAAGCTCTGTTTCGGCTTTGCATAGTCAGCTACTGAAACCTCGGGCTTGGCGCTTTCATCAGTTTGGTGTTTGGTGTCCAGCGACAGACCGATACGGTGTTTGTCCATGTCCACGCTGAGCACGGTTGCCTGCACCTGATCACCGACACTCACCACCTCCTGTGGATGGCTGATCCGGCGGCCGGCTCCCAGCTCACTGATATGCGCCAATCCGTCGACCCCCGGGGCCAGTTCGATGAAGGCGCCAAAAGGCTGCACCCGACTGACGGTTCCCTGCACCCGGGCGCCGACCGGATAGTCTGTCAGCACATCCTGCCAGGGGTCTCTCTCCAGGGCGCGAATCGACAGGGCGATGCGTTCCGGGTGTCTGGGATTATCAGTCTTCTCGATCTTGAGGACCGAGACCTCGACCTGCTGCCCGACTGACAGGATATCCTGCGGATGCTCAACCCGACCGAAGGCGAGCTCACTGATATGGACCATGCCTTCCACACCGCCCAGATCGATAAAGGCCCCGAATTCCTTGAGTGAACTGACCTTGCCCTGCATCACGGCACCCACCTCCAGATGGGCACGGGTCTCCGTGGCTCTGGCCTGTTGCTCCTCTTCAAGCAATGCCCGGCGCGACACCACTAAGTTGGGATGGCGCCCACCTTCAATCTTGGTGATACGGAAAGCCAGCCGCTCACCCACGAAGGTTTCCAGATCCTCAACAAAACTGATATCGATCTGGGAAGCGGGACAGAATGCGCGCACATTCGACATTTCCACTTCAAGCCCACCTTTGATGGTCCCCGTGACAAGCCCCTCAACCGGATGCTGTTCATCATATGCCTGCTGCAGGCCTTCAATCCCATGCATGCGCCGGGCATGCTGGGAGCCGAGCATTAGGGTGCCGGTGGCTTCATCCTTGCCACTGACGACAATTTCGATGGAATCTCCGACATTCACAGTGAGGTTGCCCTCATCATCGGTCAGTTCTTCCCGTTCCACTATGCCTTCCGTCTTCGCGCCGAGGTCAAGATAAATACTCTCACCCTGAATCGACACAACCGTACCGCTGACTTTGTCACCGACCTTGGGTTCTCTTTTTCCAGTTGCAGTGTGTTGTTTCTCGAACTCACCGAAAAGCGATGCAAAATCTTCGTTGTCTGTCATGCCATGAATAACCTTTGAGGAAGTATCAGCGGATTTTACCATGAGCGGATCGGAATAAAATTTTTAACCATTCAATTAAATTCCTGCCTGCTATTTTATTCCGAGGCATGGCTTCCGGGATAGGAGTAGTGGCTTCAACTGTTGTAGAATAATCTACTATTCATCGAATGGCTCCAGATCCTCTACAGAATATATTGAAGATGGTTAAATCACTGGATTGGGATTGGCTGATATCAAGAGCGGCTTTATCCTGCGTTCCTGAGCAAGGCAACAAATTACCAAATGGATTCGGATCAAAGATCATATTCTGCATGTCTGTATGATTAGCATTAAATCAATCGAATATACTTATCCGCAACAGGCGCCACTGTTCAAAGGGTTGGACTTAGAGATTCCCACGGGTTCTCTATTTGGGCTGTTGGGCCCGAATGGAGCAGGAAAAACCACCCTTATCTCGCTGATGACGGGCCAGTTGTCCCCTTCCAAGGGTGAGATAACCATCCAGGGGCTCAATTATAAGCAGCACCGGAAGCGGATTTTATCTGACTTGGCGGTTGCTCCCCAGGAATATGCCTTCTATCCGCAACTGACTGTCCTTGAAAACCTGGAATTCTTTTCCAATCTCTACCCACAGGGTTCTCTGGAACGAGAGACACGTATTCGGGAAGCCCTGGAACTGACCGGTCTGATGGATCAAGCGAAACGCCTGGCAAAACATTTTTCCGGTGGGCTGAAACGCCGTTTGAATCTGGCGATAGGGCTGCTCAATAAACCTACCATTCTTTTTCTGGATGAGCCGACGGTCGGCATCGACCCCCAGTCCCGCCACTTTATCCTGCAGGCCATCCAGGAACTCAACCGCTCAGGCACCACCATTATCTACACAAGCCACTATATGGAAGAGGTCGAACAGATCTGTAATGTCATTGCCATCATCGATCATGGAAGGATTCTGGTACATGACGATATTGATGAGATACTCAGGAAGCCAGCCAAACTACAGATCACCCTCGATGCCCCACTCTCCCCTGATAGGCTGCCGGAGTCTCTCATGACGTTATTGCGTAAAAGGGCATTTGAATATCAAAACGGTATGATTGCCGGTCTGCCGCAAAAAACCGCTGAAATCCGTCAGCTGCTGGACTTACTCGAACAGGAAGGCATCTCGATCAGCAAGATATCCTATGGGCAACAGACCCTGGAATCGCTCTTTTTTGAACTGACCCAAACCCGTTTGCGTGACTGAGCCATGCTGGTTTCCATCATAAAGAAAGAGCTGCTCCTGCTGTCCCGCGACGTGCAGGCGCTTGCGGTGCTGTTCCTGATGCCGGTCGCATTTATTCTCATCATGTCTCTGGCATTACAGGACACGATGCGGGATGAACCAGAACATAATCCGAAAATCGGCATCTGGATTGAATCACCAGAGCTGCAGCTCAAAGGTATTGTACAGGCCTTGTCCAGCCTGGATGGATTTCAGGTTATTCGCTTCGACAGCAAATCCATGCTGCTGGAATCCCTGCAGAAGGATACTCTGACCTCGGGTGTGGTCCTACCCGTCGGTTTCACTGATGCCTTAAAGGCGCCCAAACCCGCGATTGAAGACCGATTGGAGCTGATCTATTCCGCTACGGCGCCGATTATTCTGCGTCGCCTGATTCTTGCCTCCGTCACCAAGTCGCTCGCCGCCTATCAGATGGAGCGGTTGTTCAGTTCCAATATCATCGCTTCGTCCAACCAGGCAGCGCAGAAACAGAAATTCCTTGGTCTATCCCTCATC
>JBDLIT010000121.1:0-12609 GCA_039714735.1 Pseudomonadota bacterium | reverse complement strand
CTGCGTCTGATGATGCAGACCCTGGATAAGACGGGCTTGAAGAATGTCTACCTTGATCTGGGCCATGTTGGCATATTGAAAGGCCTGGCAACCCAGGCGGGCCTGGACAGCGAGCAGGAAACCAGTCTGTTCGAGGCGCTGCAACGCAAGGCAATGCCCGAGGTCGCGGAACTCCTGGATTCGTACCGGATTCAGCCTGAACATGCGAGAATGCTCTACAAGTTGGGTGAACTGAATGGTGAAAATGCCCTTGCGGAAGCTGAAAAGGTCCTGCAAGCTGCTGCGCAGCCCGTTCAGGAGGCCCTGCAATACCTACAGCAGATGGCAGAACAGATCTCAATCTGGCTGCCTGAAGTACCGGTGCACTTTGACCTGGCGGAACTCAGGGGTTATCACTTCCACACGGGAGTGGTATTCGCGGCCTTTGTGCCCAGCAGCGGCAAAGAGATCGCCCGGGGCGGACGCTATGACGATATCGGCAAGGTTTTCGGCCGGGCGCGCCCGGCAACGGGTTTCAGCACAGATCTGAAGACCTTGATGCTGCTTGGCGAGCCCGGAGCCGCGCCGCAGAAAAACTCGGTCTTCGCGCCCTGGGGCAAGGATCAGGCGCTGCAGCATCGCATAGAGGAACTCCGCACGGCGGGGCGTTGCGTGATCTGTGGACTGCCGGGACAGCAGGGTGGCGCCAGGGAGTTGGGATGTATCGAGCAACTCGCATTCAATGGAACCGAATGGGAGTTGACACCAGTTTGATTCGACGGGAAGGTCTTATACAACAGGCGCTTTCCGTCTCCTACACAACAGGCCTTGGCCTACAATAATTTAGTTTTTCGAGAAATACCATGGGAAAAAATGTCGTAGTAATTGGGACTCAGTGGGGCGATGAGGGCAAAGGCAAGGTGGTTGACCTGCTGACTGAGAAGGCCGCTGCCGTTGTCAGATTTCAAGGCGGACACAATGCGGGCCACACCCTTGTCATCGATGGCAAGCAGACGGTTCTGCACCTGATACCATCCGGTATCCTGCGCGAAAATGTGCGCTGCCTGGTCGGCAATGGGGTGGTGCTCTCGCCGGATGCCCTGTTGGAAGAGATCGACATGCTGGAACAGGGTGGCATCCCGGCAACCGGTCGAATGGGACTCTCCGAGTCCTGTCCCCTGATTCTCTCATACCATATCGCTCTGGATGCGGCGCGGGAAAAGGCGCGCGGCAAGAAGGCCATCGGCACCACCGGACGGGGTATCGGGCCCGCTTACGAAGACAAGGTCTCACGGCGTGGTATCCGGCTTGGCGAGATCTTCGATGCCGAGCACCTCAGCAACCGCCTGCGTGAGGTGATGGATTACCATAATTTTGCCCTGAAGAATCTGTTTGAGGTTGACGAAGTCGACATTCAGGAGGTGTTGGATAACCTGCTGGGCCAGGCAGAACGTCTCAAACCCATGGTCGAAGATGTCACTGGAACCCTGCATCAAATGCGCAGGGAGGGTAAGAATGTGATGTTCGAAGGTGCGCAGGGCGCGCTGTTGGATATTGATCATGGCACCTATCCCTATGTGACTTCATCCAATACCACGGCGGGTGGCGCAGCCTCCGGCTCGGGTGTCGGCCCGCGCTACATCGATTATGTCGTAGGCATAGTCAAGGCATACACTACGCGCGTGGGCGCAGGACCCTTTCCGACAGAACTGTTTGATGAGGCTGGCGATCACCTCGGAACCAAAGGCCATGAATTCGGCGCCACCACGGGGCGTAAACGCCGTTGTGGCTGGCTGGATGTGGTGTCGCTGAAGCGTTCTTTGGATATCAACAGTGTGACCGGTATCTGCATCACCAAGCTCGATGTGCTCGATGGGTTGGAGACGCTCAAGATCTGTGTCGCCTACAAGTTGAATGGCCAGCAGGTAGAGACGCCACCGGTGGGTGCGGATCTGTTTGAGCAGTGTGAGCCGGTGTACATCGATATGCCAGGTTGGCGGGAATCCACCGTGGGAACAACTGAATACGATCAGCTTCCCCAGGCAGCCCAGGATTATCTCGATAAGATCCAGGAGCTTTGCGAGACCCCCATCGATATCATCTCCACCGGACCGGACCGCAAAGAGACCATCATCAGGCGTCATCCCTACGATATCTGAACAAATGCACTCTGATACCAGCTCCCCCGTGTACGGGGGAGTTGATTCTATTTTGTTAGATCCACTGATAATTTAGAATTGATGTTTCCCCGAAAACAGCGTCTGCCCTATCGCGAAGATAGCGCTGCTCTGTTTGAATCCATTCGACATCTTCCCTGGCCGGTATTCATCGACAGCGCAAGACCCATGGTCGAGCAGGGCCGGTTCGACATCATTACTGCCGCACCCTTTCAGACTTTGATCACCCGGGGTGAGACGACCGAGATTCAGGCTGGCGGGGCTACTCTCAAATCGACGGATGATCCGTTTGAATTACTGCGCAGCCAGCTTGCCTTCTCTTCGCATGCTGCACAGCCGGACCTGCCGTTTGCCGGTGGCGCCATCGGCACTTTCTCCTATGACCTTGGCCGACGGATTGAGCGGTTACCTGATTCCATGGAGCATGCGGATGAGTTGCCGGAGATGTCGGTCGGAATCTATGACTGGGCGCTGGTGGTCGATCATGTAGAGCGCTGTTCCTGGCTGGGGGGAGAGGGTAGAGATCCAGAAACAGAGCGGATCTGGGAGAAATTGATCGATCTCTTCAGCCATCCGGGGGGCTCTCAGGAACGGCCTTTCCGGTTGCTTACCCCAATTCACTCCAGCCTGAGCCGTGCCGGCTATCTGGAACGATTCAATAGGATACAAAGCTATATCCGGGAAGGAGACTGTTACCAGGTCAATTTTGCCCAGTGCTTTGAGGCTGCTGTGGAGGGTGATGCCTGGACGGCCTACAAACGCCTGCGCAGGATCAACCCCGCACCCTTCAGCGCCTATCTGGAATTGCCCTTTGCCAGTATTCTGAGCTCTTCACCGGAACGCTTCCTGAGGGTCAGTCAGCGCAGGGTGCAGACCTGCCCCATCAAGGGCACGGCGCCACGCCGTACCGATTCCAGAGAAGATCGCAGAGAACTCGGTCGACTCGCCGCGAGCGCCAAGGATCGGGCTGAAAATCTGATGATCGTGGATCTGTTGCGGAATGATCTCGGTAAAGTCTGTAAGACGGGCAGTGTCGTTGTGAGCGCCCTGTTCGAAATCCAGAGCTTTGCCCGGGTGCACCATATGGTGAGTACCGTGGAAGGTGACCTGGCCCAGGGGGAGGATGCGTTGAGTCTGCTGCGGTCCTGTTTTCCCGGGGGATCTATTACCGGTGCACCAAAATTGCGGGCAATGGAGATTATAGAAGAACTCGAAGACTCAAGGCGCGGGGTCTATTGCGGATCGATCGGCTATATCGGATTCGATGGAGGCATGGATTGCAATATAGCGATCCGGACGCTCGTCAGTCAGTCTGACAGAATCAGTTTTTGGGCGGGTGGCGGTATTGTAGCTGACTCCAGTGCGGATGCGGAATACCAGGAGATCCTCGATAAAACAGCGGCTATTTTCGAAACACTTGAGTGTTCTTCTGGGTGAGAAGCCGGACTGAAGATAGCGCAACCCTGGCTATTCCTTGAGCAACTGTAAGCGGGTGTCTGAGAGTCTGTCATGCCAGGCCAGGTTTTCCGAATCAACAAAAATCCACAGAAAACCCAGGCCTAGAACAAGCCATGAGAGCAGGGCGGCAAGATAGCGCTTGAGCACATCCATCCAGCTCACCGGATCGCCATCTGCCCTGACCAGTTTGAGCTTCCAGGCGCGCATGCCCAGGGTTTGTCCTCCTCTGACCCAAAATCCGCAAAAGAACACCGCCGGGATGATCGCAAACAGGAAAAACTGATAAATGATATGCGCAACTCCGGATGGTGCGCCCAGCGGTAAGGTGATCAGAGCAACTGCGACCATGATCAGGGCTAACAGTAGCAGAGCGTCATACAGCATGGCGCCCAGTCGCCGGAAAAAGCCCGGTGTGACGATAGGCTCCAGATTGTCAGGGTTCTGATTATTCATGATATTTTATGTTCGCCACTCTCATTTCACAGGCTGGGATAATCCCTTAGCAAACAGGGCAATCATCCGGGTGACAGCATAAAGCATTATATTGGATACTGTGCCTACCCTGAATAGATTGAAACAATAACACGGGGGAGGATGGAGGGAAGCGCATTACAAGGTTGATTGGACGCTGCATGAGGATGCTGGACAGTGAATCGGATTTCAATATTGACTTTGCAATGTGATCTGCTGTTTAGCTGCGAGACAGACTGTAGGCGCCCTAATCTACGGTTGGAAAATGGCTTCGTGGTTCTAACAGTCAGTATAAAATTATAACGTGTATATCGAGGTATTCTTCGAAACCCCTATGAGGCGCCTAAGGCGCCTCTTTTTTTTGTTATCGCGTTATCTTTTGATGAATTTCCCAATGCCTGTCTGGATTTATCTTTCCAAGAGGGGTAAAAAAGACAATCTCCTATGGAGTGTTTACACAGACAAAATCAGAAATCACTTTAAATACTGATGTATTCTCCCGACAGTAGCAGTTATCGAAGCTGGATAGCACGTATTCCACTACCTTGGATATCTGTCTTCGTGGGTCTGTTTTGTGGATTGATCGCCTGGCTGATCATCGATCCGTTTAAGACTCGCGAGTTGGGTGAATTCTTTCAGGATGATCTTGAAAGCCGTCTGGAGATTCGCGCGGCCGATACAAGACGCCGGTTTGAATATTTTCTGACGGATTTGGACGAGGAGACTCAGAATCTCGCGCAGAACTGGCGTTTAGTTAGGCATGTCTATTCCAAGAAATGGGAGCAGAGTGAGGAAAAGACCTTTGTCTATTTCAACCAGCCAAGCCCATGGATGGAGCAGGGGTTTCCGTTACGTGGCTCGGTGGAACCCAGTCATGTGCTTTTATTGGATCTGGATGGCAATCCAAGGGAGGTCTACCATCAGCAGGACCAACCCTTTCCAATTGACCTGGCCCTGGAACTCTTCAACGATCAGTTAATAGGGGTCACCACGACTCTCTGGCAGGTACCCTATTTCATCACCTGGGCAGAGATTGCTTCTGGCGCCCGGGAGAAACGAGCAATACTCATGCTGGTCATGCCCATCAATGAAAAGTTCTTGTCGGCTTCGCAACAGTATGCTGGATTGGAAGGAATCGTTATCGGTCTGTTTGAAGGTGATCAGCAAAAGTTGCTGGCCAGCAGTGAAATCAACCAGGTGGGGCCGGCCAGTCATCTCAATGATTGGGAAGAAGAGTATCTCATCACATCCCAGGCGCTTGCGTTATATCTGGCTCCGGACAATAACGTCCAGTTTTTTACCTTTGTCTCACGCTCACGCCTGGCGGCAAAGCTGGATTATCTGCTCTCCTCCGTGCGGCAAGAGCGCTTTTTTGAGGCGTTTGTCTATGTGGCCGCCTTTACGATCACTTTTTTCCTCATCTCATCCAGGCTCAGCCATATATTGCGCAGGATTTCCACTTTTAGTCACAATGCTTTGGGCATCGAGCAGAAAATCCCTGGACGAGGCAACCAGCTGCTCCTGTTGGAAAACAGGTTGCAGGAGCTTTTCCAGCAGGTTAGTTATGTCAAAGATGAAACCAAGGTTGCGCAGGAGCATCGACTCCGCGAGTCCGAGGCCCTGAAAAGTGCGTTGTTGGATAACTCACTCGACCCGATCATTACGGTTGACAACAAAGGCCTGATCGTTGAGGCCAATGTGACTGCTGAGGAATCCTTCGGTTATCCCAGAGAACAGCTGTTGGGGAATCCTATCGACCTGTTGGTTATTCATCCTAGGGATCATCTGCTGATTCGGGAAATGCTGACGCGTTGCCGCGAGAAAGAAACACTGCTGAAGTTATGTCAGGCAAAGAAGATGCTGAGTATCGATGCCTACGGCAGCGAGAAGCCGATCGAATGCTCCGTGATGCCGATCCAGCTAAAGGAGCGGACGGTTTTTACCATCTATCTCAGGGATATCAGTGAGAGAGCGAAGGCGGAGAAGAGAATACAGAGTCTGGCCAAGTTCACCAGCGAGAACCCCAGTCCCGTGTTAAGGGTGAATAACCGGGGTGTGATTATCTACGCCAATATAGCCAGTGCGCCGCTCTTGGAATATTGGGGATGTGATCGGGGACAGACGTTGCCGCTCTTTTGGCGAAATCTCGTTTTCGATGCAATGCAAGATGGCTTGAACAGAGAGCATGAAATCAATCTGGATGAGCAGATATTTTCGCTACTGACGGTGCCGGTTCTGGAACTCGATTATGCCAACCTATATGGACGGGATATTACTCAGGTGCGTACTGCCGAGCAGCAGAGTCGACAACACCAGTCAGAACTGGTGCATGTTTGTCGCCTCAGTACAATGGGTGAAATGGCCACCGGCCTTGCCCATGAATTGAATCAGCCACTGTCTGCTATTATAAATTTTGCCAGTGGTTGTGTGCGCAGGTTGCAGACCGGGATGGGCGGTGAAGCCGAGTTGGTGGACGCCATGGCGCAGATTACAGTGCAGGCTGAACGGGCGGGCGAGATAATTAAACGTTTGCGGGCTCTGGTCGGTAAGCGACCGCAGGAGCACTCTGTAGTCAATCTGAATCACCTGGTTTTGGAAGTGGCTTCTTTTGTTGAATATGTCGCGGAGAAGCATCATGTGGATATTACTTTGCAGCTTTCGCAGGGTCCTCTGGCCGCTGAGCTGGACCTGGTTCAAATTGAACAGGTATTGTTGAATCTGGTGCGCAATGCGATCGATGCCATGAAACATGTGGAGATCGATCACCGCAAACTGGAACTGGTAACCCGAAAACTTGGAGAGGATCAGATTGAAGTTCTGGTCAAGGACACCGGACCGGGTATACCAGCAGATAACATTGAGCATCTGTTCGATGCTTTTTTCTCCACCAAAGAGAGTGGGATGGGGATGGGCTTACCCATTAGTCGCAAGATCATTGAATCGCATCACGGAAAAATCTCCGCAACTTCTGAACTCGGCAGGGGAGCAGAATTCAGAGTGGTGCTTCCATCTGATCCCAATCTGAAACTGGCAGGCTTTTAATACTATGAATAATAAACCAACAGTATTCGTTGTTGATGATGATCAGGCAATACGCAGCTCGCTGAAATGGTTGATTGAGTCAGTGGCCATGCAGGTGAAAACCTTTGAGTCTGCAGATGCCTTCATTGAAAACTATTATCCGGGACGCTCCGGTTGTTTGTTACTTGATGTCAGAATGCCAGGTATGAGCGGCCTGGAGCTTCAGGAGTATCTTGCTGAGCAGCGGATTACCATCCCGGTGATCATTATCACCGGTCATGGTGATGTGCCAATGGCGATACGTGCAATGAAGGCGGGGGCCGTGGATTTCATTGAGAAGCCCTTCAATGATGAACTGCTCCTGGAGAGTATTCGCCATGCCCTGTTGCTGGATGAGCAACAACGAGACAAGCAGTCACAAAAGGCAGAGATCGCAACCCGCCTGGCCCGCCTGACGCCCCGTGAACATGAGGTCATGGCCATGGTGACTGGTGGTAAGGCGAACAAAGAGATCGCCTCGGCTCTGGGGGTCAGCGCCAAAACGGTTGAGGCGCACCGGGCCCGTGTCATGGAAAAGATGCAGGCCACATCACTGGCAGATCTAGTGCGCATGGCGATGTTGGCCAATATTACACTGGGCGCCAATGTTTAAAGGGGAATACGGCCCAGGTAGTACCACACTAGAACTGCGTTAGCACTGAACAAACGGATGCAGAGAGCCCGGCAACAGCGCAGTGTCCTGGCCTGGGCCTTCTATGATTGGGCCAATTCGGCCTTTGCTACAATAGTCATTGCTGGTTTCTTCCCACTGTTTTACAAGCAGTTTTGGAGCACGGGTGTTACTGCCACCGAAAGCACCCTATGGCTCGGACATGCAAATTCTCTCGCCAGTTTGGTGATAGTCATTGTTGCGCCGCTACTGGGTGCTATCGCCGATCAGGTTGGCAAAAAAAAGGCTTTTCTGCTGTTTTTTGCTGCCTTGGGTATCGTCATGACCGGCGCCCTCTATTTAGTGGCTATGGGTGGCTGGGTGTTGGCCCTAGCCTTATACGGATTGGCTCTGATCGGATTCTCCGGCAGCAATATTTTCTATGATGCCTTGCTCATAGAAGTGGCGGATGCTTCTCACTATGACAGAGTATCCTCTCTCGGTTTTGCCTTGGGTTATCTGGGAGGAGGTGTGCTGTTTGCCTTTGATGTACTGATGGTTATCTACCCTGACTTCTTCGGTCTTAGCGGGCAGGAGGAGGCGGTTCGTTTGTCTTTTATCACTGTCGCCGTATGGTGGGCTGTGTTTTCCATCCCGCTAATTCTTTGGGTGCATGAGCCCATAGTTAAATCCCCCCGTAAAAACTGGGTAAGCGCTGGATTCAGACAACTGCAGGTGACATTCCGCAAGATCCGCCAGCTGCGTATAACCTTTCTTTTTCTTTTCTCCTATTGGTGCTACATCGATGGTGTGGATACTATCGTGCGTATGGCGGTAGCTTATGGGTACGATATCGGATTCGATGCCAATAACCTGATGGCCGCCCTGTTGATCACCCAGTTCGTTGGGTTCCCAGCAGCACTGTTTTTCGGCAGGATTGGTGCGAAATATGGCCCCAAACAGGGCATCATGCTTGCGATTTTCGTCTATTTCCTGATTCTGCTGTGGGCCTATCGCATGGATTCCATCTGGGAATTCTATCTATTGGCAGTGGCCATCGGTCTTGTGCAGGGTGGCATTCAGGCCCTGTCCCGCTCTCTCTATGCCCGCTTGATTCCCCGTGACCAGGCAGGGGAGTTTTTTGGTTTTTACAATATGCTGGGTAAATTCGCCGTGGTGCTGGGACCCGTGCTGATGGGATGGGTAGGCTTCCTGACTGATGATTCACGTTTAGGCGTTCTATCGGTAAGTCTGCTCTTCATACTGGGTGCGATCCTGTTGGTCAGAGTGGATGTGGAGGCGGGACATCGGGCGGCAAGATCTCTGGAGCAGACCTGAATGACAGCTCAGATGCTTTCGCAGGTACAGTGATAGGGCAAGTCTTTGGCGACCCGTGCGATAACCTTGTGGATCTGTTCTTCATCCCGGTTAAACAATTCGGCATCCGGATGCCTTTCTTTGACTGTACGGTTCACCAGGGTCGCGGTCGCATCCTGAAAGGCTTGCGGATTCCTGGATTCGGTTACCCCATGACACACGGGACACATCACGAAAAGGCCAGTCTCCAGGGCAATCCGGGTGGCTGCTTTGTTCTGTTTCTGCCGTGTGGTCAGAAGAAAATCTAAGAATCCCATGAATCTGTTTCCAATCCGAACTTTAAGCCAATTTAATCATCGATGAGATTCCGCGTAAAATAGTAATTTTCTCTGACTCGAATACCATGGCCGGAAACTCACAACAGGATAGACTCTACGCTGAAATCCAGTCTGGGATTGCAGATTTTGTTTTTGATGAACGGGTGGCGGTTGTTTTTCCCGATATGATTCAGCGTTCGGTGCCGGGATACAGCACCATCATCAACATGATCGGCGCCCTGGCCGGCCAGCGGGTCACTGCCCATAGCCGCTGTTATGACCTGGGGTGTTCGCTGGCCGCGTCTGCCCTGGCGATACGCCAGGGTGTCGGCAACCGCACCTGCCGGATCATTGCGGTAGACAATTCCCCCGCCATGTTGCAGCGAGCCCAGGGTTATATCGAACAGACAGAAGGTCAAGCGCCGATCGATCTTGTGTGTGCAGATATTCAGGCTGTCCATATTCTCGATGCCTCCATGGTGGTGCTCAATTTCACCTTGCAGTTCGTGCCGGTGGCGCAGCGCCAGGCCCTGCTGCAGTCGATCTACGATGGCATGCTGGAGCAGGGTATCCTGGTGCTTTCGGAAAAACTCTCCTTGCCCACCAAGGAAGCTGAAAGCCTTTTTGTGGATATGCACCATGCCTTCAAAAAGGCCCAAGGCTACTCGGACCTGGAGATCAGTCAGAAACGTACTGCGCTGGACAATGTGTTGCTGCCTGAAACGCTGAGCGTCCACAAACAGCGTCTCCAGCAGGTAGGCTTCAAGACTGTTGAGGTCTGGTTTCAGTGTTTCAATTTTGTCTCACTGTTGGCGATCAAATGAAGCAAAACTGGGAGTGGATCGTTCCTTTGCTGGATACGCCGCTAGGGCGTTGGCTGGAGAGATTGCCGGAGCAGGTCGAAACGGTCTGGCGGGAGCGCCCCCATGGCGACCTTGTGAGATGGCAAGCTGCAATCAGCAGACTTCCCAATCCACCAATATCCCAGATAGCGCTGAATGTCGACCGGATCTCCGCAGGCAGGGAGAGTGATTGTGATGATGTCACGCGGGAGAAGATCGCAGAATATCTGATGGAACTGCACCCCTGGCGCAAGGGGCCGTATGAAATCTGTGGTCTGTCGATCGAAACCGAATGGCGCTCAGACTGGAAATGGGATCGGATCCAACCGCATATTCAGCCTTTGAAAGGCAGGCTGATTCTGGATGTCGGTTGTGGCAACGGCTACCACGGGTGGCGCATGGTCGGGGAGGGGGCGCGGCAGGTTATCGGCATCGATCCCACCCAGCTCTTCGTAATGCAGTTCGAGGCAATCCGCCACTTCCTGGGCGATCAGCATCCGCTGCAAGTTCTGCCATTGGGCATTGAAGATCTGCCAAACAACCTTCAGGGCTTTGACACGGTCTTTTCCATGGGAGTCTTCTATCATCGACGTTCCCCTTTCGAGCACCTTGCTGAACTCAAGGGCGCTCTGCGCAAAGGAGGCGAGCTGGTACTGGAAACCCTGGTGATAGAGGGTGGCGATGGTGACGTGTTGGTGCCTGAAGGGCGTTACGCGAAGATGCGCAATGTCTGGTTCATCCCGACCACTCGAACCCTGGAAAGCTGGTTACGCCGCGCCGGTTTTGGTGACATCAAACTGATCGACAGCGCATTGACCAGCATCGAGGAACAACGTTCGACCGACTGGATGCGTTTCGAATCCCTGCCTGACTACCTTGATCCAGCCAACAACAGCTGCACTGTGGAGGGTCATCCAGCACCTCGACGGGCCATCTTTCTTGCCAGAGCATAGACCAATTCCTTCTGCCGGTGCAGTAGAAGAACGATGGGTGCACCAAGTCAGTGGCCTGATATCTGGAGCAGTCCTGGCAGACGCGCCATGAATACATCCCTGTAGGCTCGGTTGCAACATCCCTGTTACAGACGGTCTGCCAAGACTGCTCCAGATATCAGGTTGGCGCTATCATGAGGACGTGATCTTTTGGGCGCGGGACGGAAAGGCGTTGTACCGAACGAGAGCTGAGGTAAATGAGCTTGATCAAGTTACACTCAATTAGGTTTGTGGGACATTAAGCTAAGAGGGCGGGCTGCTATGCCAATCATTCAGAGTGAATTCCGAGCCGCCTGGTGGCTGCCTGGCGCCCATGCCCAAACCATCTGGCCGAGCTTGGTGCGACGCCGGATTCTGCCGGAGATCAGCTGGGAGAGGGTGGAGCTGGAGGACGGTGATTTTATCGATCTGGCATGGTCGGGCCCCGAAGATGGCCGCATCGTTCTGTTCATGCATGGTCTGGAAGGCAGTCTGCAGTCGCATTATGCGGGGGGAATCATGCGGCAGTTGAACCAAAAGGGTTTTCGGGTCTGCCTGATGCATTTTCGAGGTTGCAGCGGTGAGCCGAATCGTCTGTCCTCCAGTTATCACAGCGGCAAGACCGATGACCCTCAGCAGATCGTTGAGCATATTCAGTCTGCTCAAGGCAAAGAGACCTATGCGGCCGTTGGTGTCTCACTGGGCGGGAATGTGCTGTTGAAATGGCTCGGTGAACAGGGAGCATCCATGTCATTACAGAAGGCGGTTGCGGTATCCGTGCCGTTTCAGCTGGATGAGGCCGCTTGCAGATTGAGAATAGGTCTGTCACGTTTATATCAACACCATCTGCTCACCCAACTGCGAGACAAATACCGGCAGAAATTTGAGCCTATCCATTCCCCGCTGGATGTGGATATCGATGCGATGAAAACATTCCGCCAGTTTGATCATCAGGTCACTGCCGAATTGCATGGATTTGACGGTGTCGATGATTATTACCGTCGCTGCAGCAGCCGGCAATACATACCAAGGATCAGGGTGCCAACCCTGATCCTACACGCCAAACACGACCCGTTTGTATTTCCTGAAACCGCCCCTGCAGAGGATGAACTGCCGGATAATGTCTGGTTGGAAATGCCTGAGTCTGGTGGACATGTGGGATTTGTCCGTGGATTGATTCCTGGCTGGGCCGACTATTGGGCGGAACAGCGTATTACACAGTGGCTGTCGATGGAGTGATCGTCTGTGATCAATGGGATGGATCAAGGTATCCTGCCATGAAAGCTCTCAAATCAATCGAGACTGACCCCAATACCGCTACCAGTCACATAACGCATAGACGAATCACCCTGTTATATATTGGTTGCGCGGCTTATTCATCAGCGGAAATGGCTTGGGCCTCCGCTT
>JBDLIT010000120.1:0-12895 GCA_039714735.1 Pseudomonadota bacterium | reverse complement strand
CAGAGGATCGGGACCAGCCCGGCAGCCCGGGCCGCGGCATATTTCTTCGCCACCAGTTCGTCACTCTCAGCATGATAGGTGCGACGCTCGGAATGGCCTACAATCACGTATTTACAGGCATAATCATTCAGCATCGAGGCGGCAATTTCGCCAGTGAAGGCGCCCGCCGACTCTATGGAGAGATCCTGAGCACCCCATGCGACCTCACTCCCGGCAAGCTGCTGCTGAGCCTCTGGAATGTAGACATAAGATGGACAAACAACAACATCCGCGTTCTTCACGTCAGCGATGCCGCGTTTGATGCCGTCAAGCAACTCCCGAACACTCTCGAGGGAACCGTTCATTTTCCAATTACCCGCCACAAACGGCTTTCTCATGATGCTCTCTCCTAGAGTAAAAAATGGAAGCGCGGTAGCTTAACGGCCAACGCGCTCGAAATCAATCTACTTATTGGTTGCGGATCTATTCAGGTATCGACATATTCCTGTACGACATCCGCAATATTCCCAGTCAATTGATCCACTTGATCACTCTCACTGCCTTCCAGCATGACTCGAATCAATGGTTCGGTACCCGAGGGCCGGAGCAGAACACGACCTGAAATACCCATTTCCACTTCGGCTTCACGCACGGCCTTCTTCACCGAATCTGCCTGCATCACTTCAGCGGGCGTTTTTTTACCCAATTCCACATTCACCAGCTTCTGCGGATATTTAGTCATCCCGATGGTCAATTCCCGTAAGGTCTTGCCCGATGTGTAGACCTCGGACAACACCTGAAGCGCGGAAACGATACCGTCTCCCGTGGTGGTTTTATCCAGGCAGAGGATATGGCCCGACTGCTCACCGCCCAGCATCCAGCCTTTCTGCTTCAATCGCTCCATGATGTACCTGTCGCCAACCTGGGTGCGCTCAAAGACTACGCCATGTTCCCGCAGCGCATGCTCCAGCCCCAGATTACTCATCAAGGTCCCAACCACGGCTCCCTTGAGTTCTCCATGGCGCATCCTGGAGCGGGCTATGATATAGAGAATCTCATCACCATCCACTTCCATGCCTTGATCATCCACCATGATCAGGCGATCACCATCACCATCCAGGGCCACCCCCAAGTCTGCCTGATGTTCCAGAACTGCGGCCTTGAGATATTCCGGGTAAGTAGAACCAACCCCGTCATTGATATTGAATCCGTTCGGCTTATCACCGATGGCTATCACCTCTGCCCCCATCTCATCGAAAACATAGGGCGCGATGTTATAGGCGGCGCCATTCGCGCAGTCGACCACAATCTTCAGGCCCCTGAACTGGGTCTTGAGCGGAACGGTGCTTTTACAAAACTCGATATAGCGCCCTTCAGCGTCCATCTTCACAGCCCTGCCCAGCTTTGATGAATCCACCGTCGTGAGAGGTTTATCCATTTCCGCCTCAATCGCACTCTCCACCTCGTCAGGGAGTTTAAGACCATCATGCGAGAAAAACTTGATACCGTTATCCTGAAACGGATTGTGTGAGGCACTGATGACTATGCCTGCCTGGGCATGCAGAGTGCGGGTCAGATAGGCGACACTGGGGGTCGGCATCGGTCCCAGCAGGGTGATATTCACGCCAGCTGCCGCCAGCCCAGCCTCCAGAGCGGATTCCAGCAGATAGCCCGAGATACGCGTATCCTTGCCGATCAAGACTCGGCTCTTGGTTTGGTCTCCAAGCACTCGTCCAACAGCCCAGCCCAGCTTGAGTACAAATTCAGGTGTGATTGCACCTTCCCCAAACCGCCCCCGGACACCATCTGTTCCAAAATATTTTCGGCTCACTTGCTCTCTCTCAGTTAGCAGGGGATGTCACGGCTAATGACACCCGCTCGGTAAATGGATACGGACTTCAATCTGAAACCTATTCTAAATCAGAATCTTGTGCCTAGAGAAAATCTCACAATTTTTCACTTAGGGTGGAATGCTGAATAGTCCGTTTTAAAATCAACCAGCTATTCAGGATGAGGTAACCGCCATCGTCACCTTGAGTGCATCTACCGTCGCCCGTATATCGTGTGTCCTGATGATTGAGGCCCCCTCGAGCACCGCGATTACAGCCGCAGCGATACTTCCAAAAAGCCGTTTATCCACCGACACATCACCTAATAGCGTTCCGATCATTGATTTTCTTGAGACTCCCACCAGCAGAGGCGTCTTTAGTTCGCCAATTCTTTTCAGGTTTTTCAACAACGCCAGATTATGCTCAAGCGTCTTTCCAAATCCGAATCCCGGATCAATCAGAATACGTTCCCGCAATACTCCCGCATCGAGGCAGGCCTTCACCCGTTCAGCAAGAAAATCCTTCACATCCTCCACCACATTGAGATACTCCGGTGACTGCTGCATGGTGCGTGGCGCTCCCTGCATGTGCATCAGGCAGACAGGCACGCTCAAATCCACTGCGGCAGCGAGCGCCCCCTCGGCCTGGAGCGCCAGCACATCGTTGATCAGCCCGGCGCCGGCGCCGACCGCCTCACGCATCACAGTTGCCTTGCTGGTATCGATTGAGAGGGGAACAGGCAGTTCAGTGGAAAGTGCTTCAATGACTGGAATAACCCTGTCGAGCTCTTCCTGAACAGAAACAGACCGAGCCCCGGGACGGGTCGATTCACCACCGATATCGATCATCGATGCCCCTTCATCGACCATTTGACGGGCACGGGTCAGACTGGCGTCATGGTTTATGAAACGCCCGCCATCAGAGAAGGAGTCAGGGGTGATATTGAGGATACCCATGACCTGGGGAATACCCAGGTCAACGGGTTTACCTGCACAGTCGAGGATCAATGCAGAACTGATGGGGCTAATGTTGGTTTGCAGGACCGCCAATGGTGCCGGAGGCATCATCTGACGATGTGGCCTCACCTGACGACTTGGTATCATCGTCGGAACCCGTTTCCGGCTCTTCCCAGTCTTTTGGCGGACGGGGCTTCTTGCCCTGCATGATGTCATCGATCTGATCTGCGTCGATGGTCTCGTATTTCATCAGCGCATCGGACATCATATGCAGCTTGTCCAGGTTCTCTTTGAGAATCGTGTCTGCGCGCTCGTAGTTACGATCGATGAAGCTGCGGATCTCCTCATCGATGGTGTGGGCGGTATCATCCGAGACGTTCTTGTGCTGGGTGACAGAACGACCAAGGAAGACCTCCTCCTCCTCTTCACTGTACATCAGTGGACCGAGACGTTCGGAGAGACCCCACTTGGTCACCATATTGCGCGCCAGTTCGGTGGCGCGCTTGATATCATTGGAGGCGCCGGTAGTCACCTTGTCTAAACCGAAGATCAGTTCTTCCGCGATACGACCGCCGAATAGGCTGGAGATCTGGCTTTCCAGGGTCTGCTTGCTCAGGCTGTAGCGATCCTGCTCCGGTAGGAACATGGTCACACCCAGAGCCCGGCCACGCGGGATGATACTGACCTTGTAGACCGGGTCATGCGATGGCACCAGACGCCCGACGATGGCATGCCCGGACTCGTGATAGGCGGTGAGCTTCTTCTCCTCATCGCTCATCACCATGGTGCGGCGTTCCGCACCCATCATGATCTTGTCCTTGGCCTTCTCCATCTCCTCCATACTGACATGGGTCTTGTTGGCGCGCGCCGCAAACAGGGCGGCCTCATTCACCAGGTTGGCCAGATCGGCGCCGGAAAACCCCGGCGTACCGCGGGCAATAATGGAGGGCTTCACATCGTCCGCCGCTGCCACCTTGCGCAGATGGACCTTGAGGATCTGCTCCCTGCCCCGTACATCCGGCAGCGGCACCACTACCTGGCGATCAAAACGGCCAGGGCGCAATAGGGCCGGATCCAGCACGTCAGGCCGGTTGGTGGCGGCAATCACGATGACACCCTCGTTACCCTCGAAGCCATCCATCTCGACCAGCAACTGGTTGAGGGTCTGCTCACGTTCATCGTGTCCGCCGCCGAGGCCGGCGCCACGATGCCGACCTACGGCATCGATCTCATCGATGAAGATGATGCAGGGGGCGTGTTTCTTGGCCTGCTCGAACATGTCACGTACCCGTGAGGCACCCACACCGACGAACATCTCCACGAAGTCGGAACCGGAGATGGTGAAGAAAGGCACCTTGGCCTCACCGGCGATCGCCTTGGCCAAGAGAGTCTTACCGGTACCCGGCGAACCGAGCAGCAGCACGCCTTTGGGGATCTTGCCGCCAAGTTTCTGGAATTTTGAGGGATCGCGCAGAAAGTCCACCATCTCGGTGACCTCCTCCTTGGCTTCCTCAATACCGGCCACGTCATTGAAGGTGATCTTGACCTGGTCCTCGGTGAGCATCCTGGCCTTGCTCTTACCGAAGGACATAGCCCCACGGCCGGCGCCACCGCCCTGCATCTGACGCATGAAGAAGATCCACAGGCCAATCAGCACAAACAGCGGAAACCAGTTGATCAGGATATTCATCAACAACGACGGCTTTTCGGGCGGTGTCGCCACGATTTCGACATTGTTGTTGAGCAGATCGCTGACCAAACCATCGTCACCGGGACTGTAGGTTGAGAAACGATGACCAGAGGACATAGCGCCATCGATATCCCGGCCATTCTGGATGGTCACCTCTTTCACATTCCCAGACTTCACCTCATTGATGAATTCCGAATAGCTGATGGACTGTGACTGTTTCGTCGTGGTGGAAAAATTATTGAACACCGTCATCAAAACGATGGCGATCACCACCCACAGAATTAAATTTTTTGCCATGTCATTCAAAGCGTAACAACCTCTCAAATCATCCTGTCTTATCCAGGAATCTAGACATTTCAATTGGTTGGTAAGGTACTATAGTTTAAAGTTCCCTGCTACCAGATAGATCTCACGGCTTTTCGGCCGTGACGATTTGGGTTTCCTGCTGACCACCCTGGAAAAAGATTCCCGACATTCTTTCAAATACTGATCAAAACCCTCGCCCTGAAAGACTTTTACCACAAATCCCCCCCCCGGACGCAGGGCTTCACGTGCAAAATCCAAGGCCAGTTCACACAGATACATAGAACGGGGCTGATCCACACTCGCCATACCCGTAATATTGGGAGCCATGTCGGAAATTACAAGGTCTACCTTTTCACCGGCAAGAATATTGTGCAATTCACCTAGGGAATCTTCTTCCCGAAAATCACCCTGAATAAAAGAGACCCCCGCAATGGGATCCATTTCCAGAATATCCAGGGCAATAACCTGTCCTTTAGTCCCAACCAGTTTGTGGGCCACCTGAGACCAGCCGCCGGGCGCTGCACCCAGATCGACGACCCGCATGCCCGGCTTGATGATCCGGTCCCGCGCCTGGATCTCCAGCAGCTTGAAAGCGGCCCGGGAGCGGTAACCCTCCTTTTGGGCCTGCTTCACATAGTCATCTTTGAATTGCCGGTCCAGCCATTGGCGGCTGCTTTTACTGCGTTTCATGTATGTATAAAGTCCGCAAACAACGCAAATGAACGTGAAAAATCGCAAATAGATCTAAGGCGATTACCTAGAAACCTCTAGTCAAACTTATTCGGATCGAGGTCATTATCAGAAAATAATAACTGATTCGCGGACATTTGCGTTTATTCGCGTTCATTTATGCCCCGTAGGAAATGCCCTTGGGGTGCGGACTGATTTTCATTTCTTAGTCATGCTCCCGGAACTGGGGTAGAATGCCGCACCTCATGACGTTGCCCACAGAAAACATGCACCTGAATAACCAGCAGATCCGTAAACTCAAGAAACAGGCCCACCATCTGAAGCCTGTGGTTATGGTAGGACAGCATGGTTTGAGTGAAAGTGTACTCAATGAAATCGATATCGCTCTGGATGTGCATGAACTCATCAAGGTCAAACTCGCAGGGGCAGACAAGACGGCGCGCGAACAAATCAGCAGCGAAATCATCGTCCAACAAAAAGCCAGCCTGATTCAGATCATCGGCAGGGTGGCGATCTTCTACCGCCCCAATCCGGACAAAAAGAAAAACCGGATCATCATCTGAACGATCTTCCGGTTCTTGAGGCGCTGGGCTGTTTCCGAAATTTATTCGTAACGCACTTCCAGAATCTCAAACTCTCTTGGCCCATTCGGGGTCTGCAGGAACACGTCGTCACCCTCTGACTTACCGATCAAGGCACGGGCGATAGGCGAACTGACCGAGATCAGCCCCTGTTTTATATTGGCCTCGTCCTCACCCACAATCTGATAGGTGAACTCTTCATCATTATCCAGTTCCGTGAGGTCAACAGTGGCCCCAAACACCACCTTGCCACCCGCATCGATGGTGGTGACATCGATGACCTGGGCATGCGATAGCTTACCTTCGATATCCTTGATACGGCCCTCGATAAAGCCTTGCTCCTCGCGGGCCGCATGATATTCGGCGTTTTCTTTCAGATCGCCATGCGCACGCGCTTCGGCAATCGCCTTGATCACATTGGGGCGGGCTACCCGTTTCAGCTCCTCGAGTTCAGTTCTCAGGTTCTCTGCGCCTTTGGCGGTCAGAGGGACTTTGCTCATAGATCATTCCTCAATTTCTGGTAACTATTCAGCACATCTAATCGTGCAGATCCTGCAGACGATTGACACTCAATTCATCCAATTGCTTCAAGGCCAGGCAGGTCGCTTCCGCACCTGAGATCGTTGTGGTGTAGGTCACCTTGTGCTGCAGTGCTGCGCGGCGAATATCCCCGGAATCGGCAATTGCCTGAGGACCTTCTGTGGTATTGACGATAAAACTGACCTCCCGGTTCTTTATCATGTCCACGATATGCGGACGCCCCTCCTTGACCTTATTGATCCGTTCACATTCGATCCCCGCATCCTGAATGGCCTTTGCGGTACCACCCGTGGCATGCAGCTTGAAGCCGAATGCCGCCAGATCTTCAGCCACCAGCACAGCCCGGTTCTTGTCCGCATCCCGTACACTGAGCAGCGCATTGCCACTTCTGGGCAGACGAGAACCGGCGCCAAGAATCGACTTATTGAAGGCCTCGCCGAAGGTCCGCCCAATCCCCATCACCTCACCGGTGGATTTCATCTCCGGCCCCAGCACCGTGTCGACCCCAGGGAACTTGACGAAGGGAAAGACCGCCTCTTTGACGAAATAGTTGTCTGGAATCACCTCCCGGGTAACGCCCTGCTCCCTCAGGCTGATACCCGCCATGCAGCGTGCGGCCACCTTGGCCAACTGCACCCCGGTGGCCTTGGAGACGAACGGCACGGTGCGGGACGCCCTGGGATTCACTTCCAGCAGATAGATATGGTCGTCCTTGATCGCAAACTGGGTGTGCATCAGCCCGATAACTTTCAGCTCCAGAGCCATGCGCCGGATCTTTTCACGCATGCGGTCCTGCACCGACGGAGACAGGGTATAGGGCGGCAGGGAACAGGCCGAGTCACCGGAGTGGACCCCCGCTTGCTCGATATGTTCCATGATGCCACCGATCAGCACGTCCTCACCGTCACAGATCGCATCCACGTCCACCTCGATGGCATCATCCAGGAAACGGTCCAGCAATACCGGGGAGTCGTTGGAGACACTCACTGCTTCGCGCATGTAGCGGCGCAGGTCATCCTCACCATGGACAATTTCCATGGCGCGGCCACCCAGTACATAGGATGGACGCACCACCAGGGGATAGCCGATCTCTTCCGCCAGCTTGACCGCCTGCTCCGGCTCCGTGGCAGTGCGGTTGGGCGGCTGCCGCAGCTTCAGCTTCTGCACCAGTTGCTGGAAACGTTCCCGGTCCTCCGCCAGATCGATGGAGTCCGGGCTGGTGCCGATGATCGGCGCTCCGACGGCCTCCAGATCCCGCGCCAGATTGAGCGGGGTCTGACCGCCATACTGCACGATCACACCGGTGGGTTGCTCCTTGTCGATGACCTCGAGCACGTCCTCCAGGGTCAAGGGCTCGAAATAGAGCCGGTCAGAGGTGTCGTAGTCGGTGGAGACCGTCTCAGGATTGCAGTTGACCATGATGGTCTCGTAGCCATCCTCACGCATCGCGAAGGCCGCATGCACGCAGCAGTAGTCAAATTCGATACCCTGGCCGATTCTGTTCGGGCCACCCCCCAGTACCATAATCTTCTTGCGGTCCGTGGGCTGAGCCTCGCACTCCTCCTCGTAGGTGGAGTACATGTAGGCGGTACTGGTGGCAAACTCAGCGGCACAGGTATCGACCCGCTTGAACACCGGGCGCACCCCGGCAGCATGCCGCCGCTGGCGAATTTCCGCCTCGCTGGATTCCACCAAGGTAGCGAGCCGACGATCCGCAAAGCCCTTGCGCTTTAAGTACCTCAAGCGCTCGCCATCCAGCGCTTCCAATCCTTGACCAGCGACTTCGCGCTCAATATTTACCAGCTCTTCGATCTGCACCAGGAACCAGGGGTCGATCTTGCTGAGATCGAAGACCTCATCCAGATCCATGCCCATACGGAAGGCCTCCGCCACATACCAGAGCCGTTCCGGACCGGGCAGACGGATCTCCCGAGTCAACGTATCCTTGGCGCCCTTGCCCTCCAGGTCAAGCACCTCGCAGAGGCCGTACTTGCCAGTCTCCAGGCCGCGCAGGGCCTTCTGCAGGGACTCCTGGAAGGTGCGGCCGATGGCCATCACCTCGCCCACCGATTTCATCTGGGTGGTGAGCCGGTCATCCGCCTTGGGAAACTTCTCGAAAGCGAAGCGCGGCACCTTGGTGACCACGTAGTCGATGGCGGGCTCGAAGGAGGCCGGGGTGGCGCCACCGGTGATCTCGTTCTGCAACTCGTCCAGGGTGAAGCCCACCGCCAGCTTGGCCGCCACCTTGGCGATGGGAAAGCCGGTGGCCTTGGAGGCCAGCGCCGAGGAGCGCGAGACCCGGGGATTCATCTCGATGATGATCATGCGCCCGTTTTCCGGGTCGATGGCGAACTGCACGTTGGAACCGCCGGTCTCCACGCCGATCTCGCGCAACACCGCCAGCGAGGCGTCGCGCATGATCTGGTACTCCTTATCGGTCAGGGTCTGGGCCGGCGCCACGGTGATGGAGTCACCGGTGTGCACTCCCATGGGGTCCAGGTTTTCGATAGAACAGATGATGATGCAGTTGTCCTTACAGTCCCGCACCACCTCCATCTCGAACTCCTTCCAGCCGAGGATCGACTCCTCGATGAGTAGCTCGTTGGTCGGCGAGAGATCCAGTCCGCGTTCGCAGATCTCGACGAACTCTTCCGGATTGTAAGCAATGCCGCCGCCACTGCCGCCCATCGTGAAGGAGGGCCGGATGATGGTGGGGAAGCCGATACTGACCTGCACCTGCTCCGCCTCTTCCATGCTATGCGCGATAGCCGACCTGGGCATATCCAGACCGATCTTGCGCATCGCCTTGCGGAACAGATCCCGGTCCTCGGCCTTGTCGATGGCCTCGCGGGAGGCGCCGATCATCTCTACGCCGTACTTCTCCAGCACCCCTTCGCGCACCAGATCCAGGGCGCTGTTGAGTGCGGTCTGACCACCCATGGTGGGCAGCAGGGCGTCCGGGCGCTCCTTCTCGATGATGCGCTCCAGGGCCTCCCAGGTGATCGGCTCGATGTAGATCGCGTCCGCCATGTCCGGGTCGGTCATGATGGTGGCCGGGTTGGAGTTCACCAGAACCACCCGGAACCCCTCCTCCCTCAGCGCCTTGCAGGCCTGAGCGCCGGAATAATCGAATTCACAGGCCTGACCGATCACGATAGGACCGGCGCCGATGATCAGGATGCTTTGTATATCTGTTCTTTTTGGCATCTAATAAAAACCGTTAAATAATTAGCCGCAAATGGACGCACCCCAAGGGTATTTCCTGCGGGGCGCAAATCACCGCAAAGTTTTGCTAAATCAGCTCTGAAACATCAAGTGGCTTTCGTCTCTCAACCAAAAGCCCCTCATATTTCAATTCCACACAAAGTGCATTCTCATACACCGCCTCAAGGAAACCAGGCCCCAATTCATTGCCAACTGCGTAGATACAGCCAATCACCCTTTCAGAAATTCTTTTCGAATTATTCGCGTCCATTTGCGGTGATTAGCGTCTATTCGCGGCTTATTTACCTTCCTGTATCAACTCGATGAAATGATCGAACACCGGCGCCACATCGTGGGGACCTGGACTGGCTTCCGGGTGCCCCTGAAAACCAAACGCGGGTTTGTCGCTGCGATGAATGCCCTGCAGGGAACCATCGAACAGGGACCGATGAGTGGCTTGAAGATTTTCCGGCAGGCTCTTCTCGTCTACCGCGAAGCCGTGGTTCTGGCTGCTGATCATCACGGTCTTTGCCGCCAGATCCTGTACCGGATGGTTGGCGCCGTGGTGCCCGAACTTCATTTTCACGGTACTGGCGCCGCTGGCCAGGGACAACAACTGGTGTCCAAGACAGATACCAAATACCGGCAGACCGGTCTCCACGATCTCCTGGATCGCCTCAATGGCATAATCGCAGGGCTCGGGATCACCCGGACCATTGGAGAGGAAGACACCGTCCGGCTGCAGCGCCAGCACTTCACTGGCCGGCATCTGCGCCGGCACCACGGTCAACCGGCAACCGCGGTCCACCAGCATGCGCAGAATGTTGCGCTTGACCCCGTAATCGTAGGCCACCACATGCAGCGGCAGCTTCTCTTCAATGGGGTGCTCGGCTTCGGGCATACCACCTTCCAGTGACCAAGCGCCCTGAGCCCACTCGTAGGGGGTGGGAGTCGTCACCTCTTTTGCCAGATCCATGCCTTTTAAGCCTGGAAAGGCCTTGGCCGCCTCCAGCGCAGTTGGTGCATCAACAGCATCACCCGCCTGAAGACAGCCGCTCTGGGCGCCTTTCTCGCGCAGGATGCGGGTCAGTTTGCGGGTATCGATGCCGGCAATGGCAACGATGTTGTTACGCTGCAGATAGGCGTCCAGGGCTTCCTCGCTACGCCAGTTACTGGTCAGCAACGGTAGATCACGAATCACCAGACCCGCCGCATGGATGTGGCTGGACTCCTCATCATCCTGATTGACGCCGGTGTTGCCGATATGCGGATAGGTCAGAGTCACAATCTGACGGCTGTAGGATGGATCGGTCAGGATCTCCTGATAACCAGTCATGGCGGTGTTGAATACAACCTCACCCACAGACTGACCATCAGCCCCGATGGCTTCTCCACGAAACAGGGTGCCATCTTCAAGGACCAGAAGGGCGGGCTTTCTCAAGGAATCCTCCGTTACAGGCGTGCGAAAAAGGGCGAACCTAAAGGCTCACCCTGTCTTATGAAATTCAGTTCGGATTCAGAAGGGTCGTGCTCTTGCACACCCATGGGTTTGCAGTGGCTTATTAATATCCTGCGCAGCGGCCGCTCCTGAGCTTCCTCGGTCTCTGTTCCAGACTCGACTCTACCACCATCCCTGGAGGCGTGCCCTGCTGCACTTGTACATCCATGCACGGCGCTAAGAACTCCGCCCCCTCAAACGGGGTGATTCTACTTGATTGGTGATGAATCTGTCTATTCCAGCCGACAGAAAAGTTGATGTGCTATCACAACTCCTAGAATCCATCTGGGAAACCAAAAATCCACTCAGCAGAAGTCGAGGGCATCTGCGCCCGAGCGGCCTGGCTGCCATTAGACAGGACTGCTTGCCTTGCTACAGGACGCTGGAGATTAAGGTCTATTTCGAGTAGCAAAGAGATCATAAGCGCCATTATTGAGTTCACCGTCCAGATCGCCGTCCGTGTTACCGACCAGGTAATAATCAGAGCCGGTAGCATCGACAGCAACACCATTGGCGCGATCCCAACTTGTCGTGGCATTTTGTATCACAGAAAGCAAATTTCCATTTGTATCATAACGTGCAAAGATAATATCCGTGTCGCCGTCATTGGCCGCAGCAAGACTGCCAACGGTAAAACCTGCGACAAACACATTGCCGGCATCATCGACGTCAACCCCGTTTAATGACTCCTGGCCCGTTGACTGGAGCAATTCAGCCCATTGTTCAACACCTGTTGCATCGAATTTCACTATAAAAGCATCTTCAAGACCAGATACTGCTGCATCCAGACCGCCCGTCCCGGCAACATAGGCATTACCCGCTGGATCGACAGCTATCGAATTAGCCTCGTTGGCGTATATCGAATCACGCTGGGTTGTCCACTCAACGTTGCCATCCGAAGCATATTTTCTCACATAGAATTCGGCGCCACTGGCGCCCTCCACCAGTGCACCGGGGGTATAACCGGTAACATAAACGTGGTCATACAGATCAACAGCAATATCACGGCAGTCTTCGCCGTCACCCAACTGGAATGAAGAACTGAACTGATCGATCCACAGCGTATTGCCGTCCGTATCCAGCTTGGCAACAAAGGCGTCACTATTAAACGTTGTGTTACTGGCGCCGAAGCTACCGGTAGTCTCACCGCAGATATAGACATTACCCAGGCTGTCAGCGCTCACACTGTAACCATGATCCGAACCGGTCGTACCTAATTGGTTTACCCAGAGCAGATTCCCCGCACTGTCATATTTGGTAAGGATGATGTCATTGCCACCCAGATTGGTGGCGCCGAGGCTTCCGCTAGAAGAACCGATGGCATAGATATCATCGGAATTATCAATACTCACACCAAAATAACGATCGAAATCCGATGAACCTATTTGATCTGACCAAAGCAGTATGCCATCGGGATCATACATCGCGATAAACATATCCTGGCTACCCTGCAAGGCATCGCCATTCACACTGCCAAAGGTATCACCCACCACCACCACGTTACCTATGGGGTCGATCGCAATATCGTTGCCATAATCGGTAGTATCTGTACCTAACAGCGCGGTCCAGCCCGCATCATCACCTACAACGCCAGCGCCAGGACCAGCGCCACCGCCTCCACC
>JBDLIT010000119.1:0-12913 GCA_039714735.1 Pseudomonadota bacterium | reverse complement strand
AGAAAGAAGCGGAAGGCCGCCCTCTCGCGGAGATTTTTCATCTCATCGACGAAGAGACCCGTAAACCAGTACAGGACCCTGTAGCGCGCTGCCTGAGCGGATGAAGTGGCCTTTGTGCACCATCCCTGGCCGCAACGCACCTACTATGTGGAAGGCAGTATCGACTTCTGATCTGAATGATCAGGCCGGTATAATGCGGTATGGCTAAATCAAGCAAAAAGCCCGGCCTCTGGCTGATGGCGCTGGCGAGTCTGCTGGTGCTCTCAGCCAGTCAGGCCGCCACCCATGGTCATGGGAAGCGCAATGGCGGGAGCCTGCTGCCTGAGTGCCAGGGTACAGCCGCCCTGCCCTCCCCCCATTGCGGACAGACCCCAACCCCGGCCTTCGATAAGCAGGGTCGCTTGTGGCTCGCCTTTGCCCAGCATGGACATGTCTATCTGACTCATTCCGATGACCTGGGTGCGAGTTTTTCCCCACCGCTGGCAGTCAACCGCACCCCGGAGCCGATCTCCAGCGACGGCGAGAACCAGCCACAGCGGCATCCTGAGCAGAAAATTCCTGGAAACATGGTTAAAGGATCAACCTGTCGATGCCAGACCGTTATAATCCCCAACTCGCAGTCGATTCTGATGTAGAAATGAATATAAAAATCTCAACTAAAAAACCTCGCAAGCTGCAACTCTACTGGAATCTGATTCTGGTGATTGGCTTCACCCTATGCAGTGGTCTATCCCCCGCGGCACAAGATCCACTGTCCCGCTCCATCGACACCAGCATAGAAAATACCCGCCAGGAGGCCAAGGTTCAGCAACACATCGACAAGCTGGATGATGAGACCAAGAGCGTGTTGGAGGAGTACCAGCGTCTCAGCCGGGAGCTCGACGTGCTCAAGGTCTACGACGATCAACTGCAGCGGCTGGTGGACTCCCAGATAGAGGAGACAACCTCGATTCAGAAACAGATGCAGAATCTGGACATGACTCAACGTGAGATTGTGCCGTTGATGTTGCGCATGGTGGAATGGCTGGAGCAGTTCCTGGCTGTTGATCAGCCTTTCCTGCCGGAAGAGCGCGGCATGCGTATCAAGCATATCCAACAGTTGATGGACCGGGCCGACGTCAGCGTGGGGGAAAAATACCGCCGGGTGTTGGAGGCTTACCAGATCGAGATGGACTACAGCCGCACCATCGAGGCCAGTCGGGGTGAACTGCAGATGGCTGAGACTGTCCGGACCGTCGATTTCCTGCGCATCGGGCGGGTCGGACTCTATTATTTAACTCTGGACCGTAAAGAGGTGGGGCATTGGAACACCACTACCGGTGAGTGGGAAACACTCCCCTCCCGCTACAACCTGCCGATACGCGATGGACTGCGCATCGCCCGCAAACAGGCCGCCCCGGATCTGCTACGCCTACCGGTATCCGCACCAAGGGAGGTCAGGCCATGAGGTTCTCCATCCTATTATTGTTGCCCGGACTGCTCTGGTCCGCCATGACCCTGGCAGAACACTCCACTCATCTGGATCAGTTGTTGCGCCAGGTTCAGGAAGCGCAGCAGCGCGATGCAAAGATCCGCCGCGAACGGGAGCAGACCTTCCTCGCTGCGCATGCCGATCAGAAGGCTCTACTCGAGGCGCTACGTCAGAAGCTGAAAATAGAGCGGGCGCGAGGCGACACACTCAAACAGTCCTTTACAAAGCATGAGGATGAGCTGGCGGTACTCGAAACCGAACTGAAACAGCGCACCGGAGATCTGGGTGAGGTCTTCGGCACTGTCCGCCAGACAGCCAAGGATCTGGCCGCACTGATCCAGGAATCGCTGGTATCGGCCCAGTATCCGGAACGGACCGAATGGTTCAGCATCCTGGGCGAGAGTAAGAAGCTGCCGGACATCACCGAGTTGGAGCGCCTGTGGCTGCTCATCCAACAGGAGATTGTAGAATCAGGTCGGGTGGTGCGATTTCCGGCGCAGGTCGTGGAACCCAATGGCGTTGCCAGTGAACAAGAGATCGTCCGGGTCGGACTCTTCAATGCCCTGCAGGGGGACCGCTACCTCAGATACCAGACCGACACCAGCCACTTCGTGGTTCTACCGCGTCAGCCTTCCAATGCCGACCGTCAGGTTGCAGCGGGCTTCACCGCCGCCACTCACGGAGAGGCCGAACTGGCGCTGGACCCAACCAGAGGGGTGCTGCTGGGCTTGTTGGTGGAGACCCCGAACCTGCTGGAAAGACTGCAACAGGGTGGGATCGTCGGTTATACCATTCTTGCCCTCGGGGCCTTCGGCCTTGTGGTGGTGATTTTTCGTTTGATCTATACCGCCTGGGTGGGCGGGGGTATCCGCCGTCAGCTGCGCAACCTTAATCAACCTTCGGAGAAAAATCCCCTGGGACGTATCATCTCAATCTCCAATAACAATCAGCAAATTGATCTGATGAATATGGAGCTGCAGATCGAGGAAGCGGTGCTGCGCGAGACACCCAGGCTCACCCGGGGCGAAGGCCTGATCAAACTACTGGCGGGCATTGCGCCCCTGCTGGGGTTGTTGGGGACCGTGGTGGGCATGATCATTACTTTCCAGTCCATCAGCCTGTTCGGCACCGGCGACCCCAAGCTGATGGCCAACGGCATCTCCCAGGCCCTGGTGACCACCGCCCTGGGTCTGATCGTCGCCATTCCATTGCTGTTTCTACACACCCTGGTGGCGACCCGCAGCCGCGCCCTGGTGCAGATCCTGGAAGAGCAGTCCGCCGGTCTGGCAGCCATGCACCGGGAGCTACAATAGATGCTGGAAACCTTCGAGGCCATCCGTCGATTTCTCGATACAGCTGGGCCCGTACTCTGGCTGATCGGCTTCACCGCCATGTTGCTCGGCGCCATGATCATCGAACGTTTCTGGTATTTCCGTCGGGAGTTTACCATGCAGTCGGACGAACAGGTCGCAAGTTGGCAAGAGCGCAGTGACCGGCACTCCTGGCATGCCCTGCGTATCCGTGACGCCCTGATCTCTGAGGCCGATACGCGGCTCAACTGCACCCTGCCCCTGATCAAGATGCTGGTTGGCATCTGCCCCTTGCTTGGATTGCTGGGTACCGTAACGGGGATGATGGAGGTCTTCGATATTATCGGCATGCTGGGAACGGGCAATGCCCGGGCCATGGCTTCGGGCATATCGAAGGCCACCATTCCAACCATGGCAGGTATGGTAGTAGCCATCCCCGGCCTCTATTTCAGTGCAGAACTGCAGCGTAAAATCAAACGGCGACTGATACATTTCGCCGATTGTCTGACTATTGCTTAAAACATATGGGTTATTAAAAAATGCGTCGCATCCACCATCAAAACAATGGCAGCGCAGACTCCGACATCAACCTGACACCCATGTTGGATGTGGTGTTCATCATGTTGATCTTCTTCGTGGTGACCACTTCTTTCGTCAAGGAATCAGGCGTGGAGGTCAATCGTCCCAGTGCCGAGACCGCCCAGCAACAGGAGAAGGCCAATATTCTGATCGCGATTCGGCCCAACGGAGAGATCTGGATCGAGGGCAGAGCCGTGGATGTACGGGCGGTGCGCGCCAACATCGAACGGCTGCGGGCGGAATTCCCTGAGGGCCAGGTGGTGATCCAGGGTGACCGGGCTGCACAGATCGGCCTACTGGTGCAAGTCATGGACCAGGTGCGCCTGGCCGGCATCACCAATGTAGCCATAGCCGCAGATGACGGCAGATGATCCGGATTCCGCGTCATCTGCCGCGACTCTTTTTCTCCCTGTTGGGCGGGATCGCCATCTCCTTCGCTCTGCTGTGGATGATGAATTGGATGCTGGTCCAGAAAACCGCAGAACTGCATGCCGCTAAAGACAGGCCGGTGATGGAATTCGTCAGACTCAAGCGGAACACCGAGACACGCATCAGGCAGCGACAACAGCCGGATCCGCCGCCGGTCGCAGAGGAAATTCCCCCACCCACACCTGAAATGCGTCAGCTGGATATCGCTCAACCTGTCATCAAGGCCCCTAATATCGCCTTCTCCGTACCGGACTTACCCCTGTCTATCAGTGGGCCCTATATCGGCCCGGTAAGGCAAGGCCAGCCGGACCGGGATTTCATGGCCATCTCCCGTGTGGCTCCCCAGTATCCCTACCGCGCTCAACGCAGAGGCATCGAAGGTTGGGTCAAGGTTTCACTGTTGATCACGGAGCAAGGTACGGTGCAGGATGTGGTGGTGTTTGAAGCCGAGCCTGAAGGCATATTCGACCACGCCGCGATTCAGGCAGTCATGAGGTGGAAATTCAAACCTCGTATTCAGGATGGAAAACCGGTCTCGGTGAGGGCTGAGCAGACTGTCAATTTCAAGCTGGGTAAGAAATAATCATGCGCGGACAAGGCAAGATTTACAGCGCCTGGATGCTTCTCAGCGCCATGCTGCTGCTCAATCCAACCCTGTCACTCAAGGCGGCGGACAAGACCCCGACCCTCTCTCAGAAAACCTACCGGACGCTCCAATCCATAGAGGAGATGCTCGATGCCGGTCAATCAGATCAGGCCTTGCGGCGACTCGAGGAATTGATCAAGGAGACCGCCAAACGCCCTTATGCGCAGGCAATCGCCTTGCAGTCACTGGCTCATACCCACATCGACCTGGGCGATTACAAGCGCGCCATTCCCTACCTCAAACGTAGTCTGGAGCTGCAGGCGCTGCCGGATGATGTCCAACAGAGAAGCCGCTACAACCTGGCCCAGCTCTATATGGCGACCGAGAAGTTTTCCGCGGCTGTCGAGCTGCTCAATCACTGGTTCGCAAACACCTCTGAGCCCACTGCGGAGGCCTATGTCATGCTCGGCAGCGCCTATCTGCAGCTGCAACAATACAAAAAGGCCATCACACCCTTGCGCCAGGCCATCAAACTCAGCAACCAGCCCAATGAAAACTGGTATCAGAGTCTGCTCGGAGCCTACCACGAGCTCAAGAATTACAAGCAGTGCGTGAAACTCCTGCACAGCATGTTGAAGCTGTTCCCGGACCGTGCATCCTATTGGCGACAGCTGAGCGGCATGGAGTTGATGCGCAAGAACAACAAACAGGCCCTCGCGGTGATGGAACTCGCATATCTCCATGGTCATCTGTCAACAGAACGGGATCTGTTGAATCTCGCACAGCTCTATTCTCTCCTGAATGCACCCTACAAAGCGGCGCAATTGAGAGAAAATGAGATCCAAAAAGGCCGTATCAAGGCAACCGTCAAGAGCTGGGAGCAAACGGCCAACGCCTGGTACCAGGCCAAGGAGATGGACAACAGTATCACTGCATTTGAAAAGGCCGTCGCCAGGGGGGGCGGTGTTGAGCTGCGCCTGCGCCTTGCCCAGCTCTATCTGGAAACCCGTCGCTGGTCGGATGCTCAGGATAGGCTGCGTGAAATCCTCAAGGAGAAGGACTCAAAGTGGCGGGATCGTAGCTGGTTGCTGTTGGGCATCGCCTGTTATGAAGGTAAGGCGATGGAACAGGCGAGGTCTGCCTTCTCCGAGGCCTTGAAGTTTAAAAAAACTCAAAAAGAGGCTGAACAGTGGTTGGCCTTCCTGAATAAACAGGCCTGATTTAATCCTTTCGCTGGAATAATATTCTTCAATGTAGGGTGGGTGATGCTCACCCTACCTGATATTTCGGATCAACCATATAATTAAGTTCTATTATCCTAGATTCCTCAGTTGACCGCTCCATCCAACTGAGGATTCTAGGATTATGTTCTGTATTTTTTACTGTGAAATGCAGAGTTACCTGAGAATTCGTGCAATTGCCGAATTAAGACTAGGCAGGCGTGCAATGATCCGACAGGCTTAGAATGAACCATAGATCTCTTCATTGCGTAAGTCCGTCCAGTCGCCGTGCTCATATCCCAGTCGGCGATCTGACTCATCGTCAAACCTATTGGCGCTGTCACCTATACCCGGCTGGATGGCAGTGCTCTGCTGGGTTTGAGTCTGCCCGCTATTCGCAGCATCCTTGGGCTGATGCATATCCCAAGAAGACCCTGCTTGAGCTATCCCGAATAACAAAAGTAACGCAGTTGTATTCAGTGTGTATTTCATGACTTATTTCCTCAAGTTGTGTGTAATTCTGGCAACAGGCGGTGGCATCGGGCCTGTATATGGCTTACGCTCTTATAAGAGGATTGGATTCATCGTAAAAGGTGTGCAAGCAGCCATTGCCATTTCCAACAGATGCATAAAATTACTGAACTGATCCGGATAACCACAACGATGACCCCAGCAGTGAATGAAGCCAAAAGAAACGGCATACCGCATAGAATCCATGAGTGATGAAATTCTCTGAGAATCCTGCAATACCAACCACGATCTCAATCAACAGATGAATGACTCCCCATCTCAGGCTGGTCACGGGCCCAACAGAGCATCAAGACTATTGATTTCCCAGAAGGTATCAATTCCGCTGGATGAGGTTGAGCTCACTGCAATCCGTGCGCAGGGTTCGGGTGGCCAGAACGTCAACAAGGTATCGTCAGCTATTCATCTGCGTTTCGATATCAGAAAATCATCACTGCCGGATTTTTATAAGGAAAGACTATTGAGCAGGAGAGATAAACGCATCTCCTCCGAGGGTGTGATTATCATCAAGGCCCAGACCTACAGGACTCAGGAGAAAAACCGGGAGGATGCGTTCAAGCGTTTACAGTCACTCATCCAAAGTGTTTCCAAGATCCATAAAAAGCGCATCCCCACTAAGCCAACCAAGGCGTCCAAACGAAGGCGGCTGGAGAGTAAGACCAGACAGGGAAAACTAAAAAAAATGAGGGGTAAGGTTGAGCACAGTGACTAAAATGTTCATAGGATCTATATTTAGTTGAGTTCAAAACCCTGGGACTCAATCCAACATATTAACGAAGAATACCTCATGACACAGACACAGCCGGAACCCATTGATTCAATCGCTCAGAATGATACCCCTCAGACCTCAACGACTGAATTCGACCTGGATGACAGCGTTCTCTACCTAAACCGCGAGCTGACCTGGTTATCGTTTAACAAACGGGTACTGCATGAGGCTGATCAGATCAGCAATCCCGTACTTGAAAGGGTCAAGTTTCTCGCTATCGTCAGCAATAATCTTGACGAGTTTTTCATGAAACGCATCGGTGGCCTCAAGCAACAGGTGGCTGCCGGCGTCACCAAAGCTACGGTGGATGGCAGAACCCCCCTGGAACAGCTAAGGGAATGTCATGGAGTCATTCGGGAGCTACAGCTAGAGCAGCAAAGGATCTACCACGAATTGAAACAGTTGCTGGCTGAAAACAGTATCCTGATTTCAGAATACAGAAACCTACAGCCCGCCGAGCAGGAAAAACTGAGAGACCATTTCCGCCAGAACATCTTCCCCATGCTGACGCCGCTGGCCATGGACCCCAGCCACCCTTTCCCATTTATTTCAAACCTGACCCTGAATCTGCTGGTTACATTGCGTTTTCCCGAGGGTCATGAAACCCACATGGCAAGGGTCAAGGTCCCCGTCAGCAAAGAGGTCTCTCCCCGGCTGATTCAGATTGACGACAGCTATAACTATGTCACTCTGGATGACATGATAGCCAACAATCTGGACATGCTGTTTCCCGGCATGGAGATCATCACCTGCGAATCCTTCAGAGTCACCCGCAACGCCAATGTGGAACTGGAAGAGGAGACCGCGAACGATCTGCTGGAGATGATCGAGACGGAATTGCGGGAACGTCACTTTGCACCCATTGTACGGCTTGAGGTTTCTGAAGGCATGAAACCGACTCATCGGGGTATGCTGGCAGCCGAACTGGGACTGGATGAATCTCAGGATGTGTTCGAAATTAATTTCATGATGGCGACACGGGACCTGTTTGAGCTCGCTTTTCTGAATATCCCGGAACTCAGAGACCCGCCGCACTATGCGGTAGACCATCCCCAACTGGCCCATGACCGGCGGAACATCTTTCATATCATCCGGGATGTCGGCCCACTGCTGCTCCAGCACCCTTATGAATCGTTCAGCACCACGGTTGAACGCTTTCTCAGGACCGCAGCGGAAGATCCCAAAGTGCTCGCCATTAAAATGACCCTCTACCGGACATCAGGCGAAGGCAACATTCTGAATTCTCTGATCATGGCTGCACGTAACGGCAAGCAAGTGGCGGTGCTGGTTGAACTCAAGGCGCGATTTGATGAGGCCGCCAATATCCGTTGGGCGCGTAGCCTGGAACAGGCGGGCATCCATGTAAACTATGGCGTCATCGGCCTCAAAACCCACAGCAAGCTGATCATGGTGGTGCGCAAGGACTACTCACAGCTGCGCCGTTACTATCATGTCGGCACCGGCAACTATCACGCCGGAACGGCGCGTCTCTATACCGACCTGGGTGTGCTGGGTTGCGATGAGGATATCGGACAGGACCTGACCGAACTGTTCAACTATCTGACCGGTTACTCCCCTCCTCCCAGCTACCGCAAGATCCTTGCGGCTCCGTATACCCTGAAGAAAGCACTGCTGCAGAAAATAGATCGGGAGGTTCAACTCCACTCCACAGAAAATCCCGGTCAGATTCAGATGAAGATGAATGCGCTGGAAGATGCGGACATCGTCAAGGCACTCTATACCGCTACCCGGGCCGGAGTGAAAGTCGACCTGATCGTGCGGGATACCTGTCGCTTCAGGCCTGGTATTCCCGGGCTCAGCGAATCCGGTAAGGTGGTCAGCATCGTCGGACGTTTTCTCGAACACGCCCGGATCAACTATTTCAGAAACGGTGGGAATGAGGAGTACTTCATTGGCTCGGCGGACCTCATGCGGCGTAATCTTAAGAGCCGTGTCGAGGTACTGATTCCAGTAGAAGCCCCCGCCCTGCGTCAGGAACTGAGACTGATCCTTGATGTTCAACTCGGTGACCAACATGCCGCTTGGGACATGCAGCCGGATGGTAACTACATCCGCAGACAGCCCGCTGCTGAGGACAAATCACTCAATTGCCAGGAAACCCTGATTGGTGTTGCCGAACGCCGGGTTGCCGCGGCAAAGAAACACAAGGAAAAACGGATGCGTGAAAAGTTGATGTACCATTTTCAGTATCGGCTGAAAAATACTCAATGACCGCTCAGCTGCCCTCCCATGGGTCAGTTGCAGGTTTCGGGTTGCGCGGCTAAACCATAGCCACTCACACTTGATCTGGCAGATATCGTCAGATTTACTTGAAACAACCCTAATCGGATGTTCCTTATTTACCTCTCTCTTTGGTTGAGTACGCCCAAAGCAGCCATACAGACAAGTGTAGACTTCTGCTTAGCTTAATGCTGACAACGGACATTAGAGGAAGCACTGGCAACACGGCATTCACATCACTTTGCTATCTATCAGCGTTTAATCTGGAAATGACAGTTACTGACTCCAAGCTGACCTTCGTATTATTTACACATCTATCGTGACTAACCCCATTGATCGCCAGGGTGTGGGTGGGTATCCCAGGGGACACGAGTTAGTGCCGTATGAGTGCTTGATCTCGATCAATACCTTCGTCTAAACTGCCGCCGATGATATTTTTCCGTCAGACCACAAAGAGAACTTCATTCCTGTGGGCATTATTGCTCTCAGTGGCACTGCTGTGTGCCCAGGGCGTAAAACTGCATGTGCACAGCATTGATCATGATCATGATCAGCGGCATGGCCATATGACCACTGAGGCGGCTGAGCATTCACATCTGAGTGAAGCCCATCTATCTAGCGACGTTTCTCATGGCGATCACCACGATGAGGTGGTGTCAGAGCTTGATGCGAGTCCGGATGGTTTGCTGAAAAAGGTTTCCAGCAATGTATTTATGCTGGCTTTACTCGCCACCGTGTTTTCTTTGCTCCTCCTTGGTTTTTATCAGCATGCATTTCATCGCCGTAGTGATAATGACGCTATTCTTCCTTGGCGATACCTACTTTCTCCGCCATCACGCGCTCCTCCACTCTAAGACCCTATTCCCTCTGATGGCAGTGCTGTACGTACGGATCTGATCTATATCTGTACTGCGCAGTATCGGCATATTATTGGTTAGTCATGTATCAGATACGAAGGTCGTACTGATCATGGTTAGGTTCTACTCGTTGTAGAGGAACACGTATGAAAAAACTAACACTCATTATTCACACCAATGCTCAACAGGCGCTGGCTGATCTCTTGCGAACGATTGATCAGGTACCAGGCTTTACCTTCAGCCATGTGGATGGTCACGGGATCGAGATTGAAAACGATTCATTTCTTTCGGCACGAGACAAAGTGGTTGGCCATACACCACGGATACGGACTGACATCTTGCTTGAAGATGGAGATGTAGATGATGTGCTCGCGAAGCTTTGTGACAGAGAAAACAACATCGCAGGCCAAGGTATCTACTGGGTGACAGCTGTAGAAAAAGGAGGACGCCTCCCGTGATTATTAACAATGCAAAACACCCAATTACCGGGGCGCAAACCTTGCAGAGGCAGGGCACATGCATAACAAGATTAATGAAGGATAAATACGAGATGTTATTTAAACGTAATCTATTTTTTCTGATAGCCTGGGTTTTATTATTGACGCTATTGTCAAAACTGGCTTATGCCCATGGCATGTCGGAAGCTGAAAAACAGTCCATTATAGAGGGTGGAAATCTGCGCTATATGTGGCTCGGGGCAACACATATGTTGTCCGGTTATGACCACCTGGCATTTGTTTTTGGGATCATCTTTTTCCTGACCACTTTTCGCGATATCGCCAAATATGTCACTGCGTTTACGCTTGGACATAGTGTCACCCTTATCTTTGCCACGTTTAACGCTATTCAGCTGAACTACTTTGCAATTGACGCGGTGATTGCCCTGAGTGTTTGTTACATTGCCTTCGCTAATATTGATGGATTTCGCAAATACCTCAATGTTAACCCACCCAATATGATGTTGATGATTATTGGCCTCGGGTTGATCCACGGTTTCGGGTTGTCCACCCGGTTGCAAGAGTTGCCACTGAGTGAAGACAGCCTACTACTCAACATTATCTCATTCAATGTCGGTATCGAACTGGGACAAATCAGCGCCCTGGCCCTGATGTTGCTGCTCGTCGCCACTTGGCGAAAAAGCCATTTCTTTCAGACATTCAGTATGATTACAAACTATGGTCTGATCATAGCAGGCGGCTTGCTTTTTCTTATGCAGATGCACGGCTATGAGCACACCATCAATCCTGAGGAATTTGCCGTCAGTGCAACGCCAACTCAGGGGGCTGAAAAACGTGCAATTGTCACCGATACTGTAAAAGCTCAAGATTCCCAACAAATTCAGTGGAAAGATTCAATCACCGTTACCATTCCAGCCAGGGGCAATAAGGAGTACAAGCTTCACCTTGCAGAAGGGGCAACATTTGAATATGCATGGCAAACCGATGGTGAAAGTCTTTTTTTCGATTTCCACGGGGAACCGACAGGCGATACAACAGGCTTTTTCCAAAGCTTTAATAAGAGCACAGAGCGACAGTCAAGCGGCGCTCTAACCGCATCATTTGATGGCACGCATGGTTGGTACTGGAAAAACAGCACCCGATCACCCGTTACCATCACATTGAAAGTCAAAGGCGATTACCAACGTTTAGATTCAAAGATGATGTCACAAGATACTATACCGGTTCAAAAGGCCGATACAAGAACCCACGATACTATCGATTAACAAACAGGATATTTATCCTATGCAAATTAAAGCATTGTCACTGAGCGTTACCCTTGGTTTGTTCCTGGTCGTTGCTATGATGGGCTGCGACGATCATGGGCACAGCCACGATAACGGGAATTTCCACGAATCCGTGAATCAAGAAACAGATAAAACGAATTCAAATAACCACAACACCATTGACTAACCATTGGAGATATCAACATGCGTATTCAAGCAATCATTTTAAGCCTAACGTTATACCTTTTTTCATTAGTAGCCATGGCCGGTTCGGGGCATGATCACGGGCATTCTCATGATCCTGTCAGTCAAAGCCAGGCCGTTGAGATCGCGACAAAAAATGTCTCAAGACTGGCTGATAAAAATAAGATCGATAAAAGCTGGAAAGCAATAAAAGCCACGAAAAGTGAGAAGAAAGACTTTGGCGGCCACATGGAATGGGTGGTTGTATTCAATAATGAAAATATAAGCGATCCTGCGAAACAGTCGCTTTATATTTTCCTGGGCTTAGGTGGTGAATATATCGCGGCGAATCACACCGGTAATTAAAGTAGCGCTGTCGGCAAACCATGAAGCCGTGCTTGCCAGGGAGTGGTAAGTACGGTGTTTTGCAGGTCATTTTCCTTTGGGGTTTGAGATTCAACACACGGATTATTATTTGATAATAATCGCTAATTCAAAATGTGTCATATAAATGAGATAGCGGAATGCCTACAAGCGAAGCTCATTCATGGGTGCTATTCTCGCATCAGTACCGTTAGTGTCTGTTCTAGCTATGCTATGGCTCTATATAGATACGAAAGATATATCCAAAGTTAGTTCATTATCATCCAGTATTTTTTATCTTGTACTGCCGTCACTCTCTTTATTTGTGGCTTTACCCTTGTTGCTTAAACAGGGTATTAACTTTTACTTGCTGATCAAGGAAAGCCGTAAATCCCCATAGCGCTCGAGCACGGGCGCAACCGTGACCCGTTCATCATCGCTGCCAGAAAGATGGGCGTTAGCACTTGACCAGGGCCACTCGTGCATCCGCTCAACTAGCTTGGCGCGTACAGGATTGAGCGTGATATACCGCACCGCATGGGCGAGATGTTCTTTATCCATGACCACCGAACCAAAGCGTCCTTGCCACAAATGGCCAGTGACCCTCATACGGGCATTAACATATCCGGTATAACGCCGATGCGCATCCGCGAA